>NZ_JBHIML010000006.1:0-131532 GCF_042194015.1 Bartonella sp. MU37NMGALS | reverse complement strand
GTTTTGCTATTCGTGAAGGTGGTCGTACTGTTGGTGCCGGTATCGTCTCTAAGATCATTGAATAAATAATGCTTGTTGAGTGCTTTTATTATTGAAGGCACTTTCTATAACAGGGAAATAAAGAGCATGAACAGTCAAAATATTCGCATTCGCTTAAAAGCGTTTGATCATAGAATTCTTGATACGTCGACGCGTGAGATTGTATCGACTGCCAAGCGTACCGGTGCAAATGTCCGTGGTCCCATTCCGCTTCCGACGCGGATTGAGAAATTTACGGTCAATCGTGGACCGCATATCGATAAGAAGAGTCGTGAGCAGTTTGAGATGCGAACACATA
The DNA here is from genome assembly GCF_042194015.1 of Bartonella sp. MU37NMGALS. Taxonomy (NCBI): domain Bacteria; kingdom Pseudomonadati; phylum Pseudomonadota; class Alphaproteobacteria; order Hyphomicrobiales; family Bartonellaceae; genus Bartonella; species Bartonella sp. MU37NMGALS. The sequence continues at coordinate 131,195 of NZ_JBHIML010000006.1, read as the reverse complement.
AGCGTCTTCTTGATATTGTTGATCCAACGCCGCAAACAGTGGATGCGCTTATGAAGCTCGATCTTTCTGCTGGTGTGGATGTAGAAATTAAGCTCTGAGGTTTGAGGACAGAAGGAACAGACCCGATGCGTTCAGGTGTAATAGCACAGAAGCTGGGCATGACCCGTATTTATAATGATGCTGGTGAGCATGTGCCGGTGACCGTACTTCGTTTGGAGAATTGTCAAGTCGTTGCTCAGCGTACAGTTGAAAAGAATGGTTATACTGCTGTTCAATTAGGTGTAGGCTTTGCTAAAGTTAAGAACACTTCACAAGCTCTTCGTGGACATTTTGCTAAGGCTTCTGTTGAGCCTAAAGCTAAAATAGCAGAGTTTCGTGTGAGTCCCGACAATCTTCTTGATGTTGGTACTGAGATTACAGTGGAACATTTTGTTCCAGGACAGAGAGTTGATGTGACTGGTACCAGTATTGGTAAGGGGTTTGCTGGTGTTATGAAACGGCATAACTTTGGTGGGCATCGTGCTTCCCATGGTAATTCGATCACACATCGTGCTCATGGTTCTACAGGGCAGTGCCAAGATCCTGGTAAAGTTTTTAAAGGTAAAAAAATGGCTGGCCATATGGGGCAAGTGCGTGTAACAACACAGAATATTGAAGTTATTTCCACGGATAGTGAACGTGGTTTAATTTTAGTGCGTGGTGCTGTTTCTGGTTCTAAAGGTTCTTGGATTTTGGTACGGGATGCTGTGAAGAAGCGTCTTCCTGATAATGCTCCAAAGCCTGCTGGTATTCGCCGTCTTGTGAAGGAGAAAACGGAAATGGTTACTCCGGTGACGGAAACCTCTGAAGTTGAGGGAGCCTAATAATGGATCTTGTAATTAAAACTCTTGATGGTAATGAAGCTGGTAAGTTAAAGGTTTCTGAAGCTATTTTTGATCTTGTTCCACGTGAGGATATTTTGCAACGTGTTGTTCGCTGGCAGCTTGCACGCCGTCAGCAGGGGAGTCATCAATCCCAAGGTCGTTCTGATGTGTCACGAACAGGGGCAAAAATGTTTAAGCAAAAAGGAACTGGGCGTGCTCGACATTCATCTGCCCGTGCACCGCAGTTTAGAGGTGGGGGTAAGGCACATGGACCGGTGGTTCGTAGCCATGCGCATGATCTTCCTAAAAAGATTCGTGCTCTTGGGTTACGTCTTGCTTTATCTGCAAAATTAAAAGCAAAAGACTTAATTATTGTGGATGAGTTGACTGTTAAGGATGCGAAAACGAAAATGCTTGTTTCTCATTTTTCTAAGCTTGGATTTAATAACGCTCTCTTGATTGGTGGTAAAGAGATTGATATTAACTTTTTTCGTGCAGTCTCTAATATCCCTAATATTGATATTTTGCCTATTCAGGGAATTAATGTTTATGATATTTTGCGTCGCAGCAAACTTGTTTTATCAAAGGCAGCTGTTGAGGCTCTTGAGGAGCGTTTTAAATGACAGATCTTCGCCATTATGATATAATTATTAGTCCAGTTATTACTGAAAAGTCGACTATGATTTCTGAATATAATCAAGTTGCTTTTAATGTCGCGCCGAAAGCGACGAAGCCTGAGATTAAGGCTGCTATTGAAGCGCTTTTTAGCGTAAAAGTTAAAGCAGTTAACACGATAGTCCGCAAGGGTAAAGTGAAGCGTTTCAAAGGTATAGTTGGTCGGCAAAGTGATGTCAAAAAAGCGATCGTAACTCTGGCCAGTGGTCAGACTATCGACGTTTCGACAGGTCTTTAAAGAGGCTCGGAGATAGGAATAATGGCACTTAAGCAATTTAATCCAACGACACCTGGGCAGCGTCAGCTTGTTATTGTGGGACGTTCTTGTCTTTATAAGGGAAAACCTATAAAGATGTTGACTGAAGGTTTGTCTTCAAAGGGTGGACGTAATAATCGCGGTCGTGTTACTGCTCGTTTTCAGGGTGGTGGACATAAACGTAGTTATCGGTTTGTAGACTTTAAGCGTCTTAAACGTGATGTTTCAGCAAAGGTTGAGCGTTTAGAATATGATCCTAACCGTACTGCTTTTATTGCTTTAATTCGCTATGAGGACGGGCAATTGAGTTATATTCTTGCGCCACAGCGTCTTGCGGTTGGTGATTCTGTTATGGCTGGTTTAAATGTGGATGTTAAACCAGGTAATGCTATGCCTCTTGCTAATATGCCTGTAGGTACAATTATTCATAATGTTGAGATGAAGCCAGGAAAAGGGGGGCAGATTGCACGTTCAGCGGGTACTTATGCGCAGTTGGTTGGACGAGATCATGGTATGGCTATTCTTCGTTTAAATTCTGGTGAACAGCGTTTGGTTTCTAGTAGCTGTTTTGCAACTGTTGGTGCTGTTTCAAATCCTGATCATGGGAATATTAATGATGGTAAGGCAGGTCGGTCACGTTGGCGTGGTAAACGTCCACATGTTCGTGGTGTTGCTATGAATCCCGTTGATCATCCGCACGGTGGTGGTGAAGGTCGTACATCGGGGGGGCGCCATCCAGTATCTCCTTGGGGTAAGCCTACGAAAGGTAAGCGTACGCGCTCCAATAAAGCCACTGATAAATTTATTATGCGTACGCGTCATCAACGCAAGAAATGAGAAAGGTAGTCTGAAGTGGTTCGTTCAGTGTGGAAAGGTCCGTTTGTTGACGGCTATCTTCTTGGTAAAGCAGAGAAGGTACGTGCAAGTGGGCGCAATGAAGTTATAAAAATATGGAGTCGTCGCTCTACTATTTTACCGCAATTTGTTGGTTTAACTTTTGGTGTTTACAACGGTAATAAGCATATTCCTGTTTCTGTTTCTGAAGAGATGGTTGGACATAAGTTTGGTGAGTTCGCTCCTACCCGGACTTATTATGGTCATGGTGCCGATAAAAAAGCGAAGAGGAAGTAGGAATGGGAAAAGCTAAAGTTTCGCGCCAGCTTAGAGATAATGAAGCAAGAGCTGTCACGCGGACAATTCGTGTAAGTCCGCAGAAGCTTAATTTAGTTGCTGCAATGATTCGTGGTAAAAGAGTTAATGTAGCACTCGCTGATTTGATGTTTTCACGCAAGCGTATTGCTGCTACTGTGAAAAAAACGCTTGAATCAGCAATTGCAAATGCAGAGAATAACCACGATCTTGATATTGATTCGCTTATTGTGGCGGAAGCTTATGTTGGTAAGTCGATAGTGATGAAGCGCTTTCATGTTCGTGGTCGAGGGCGTGCTAGTAGAATTGAACGTCCATTTTCGCATCTTACTGTTATTGTTCGTGAAGTTACCGAAAAAGTGGAGGCCGCGTAATGGGTCAGAAGATCAATCCAATAGGACTTCGTCTTGGTGTTAATCGGACTTGGGATTCTCGTTGGTATGCTGATAGTGGTGAATATGGGCGCCTTCTTCATGAAGATTTGAAAATTCGTTCATACGTGCTGGAGGAGCTTAAACAGGCGGCTATTTCGAAGGTTGTTATTGAGCGTCCTCATAAGAAGTGTCGTATTACGATTCATTCTGCACGTCCTGGTTTGATTATTGGTAAAAAGGGTGCTGATATCGAAAAGCTTCGTCGTAAGCTCTCAGAAATGACGGATGCTGAAACTTCATTAAATATTGTGGAGATTCGTAAACCGGAGATTGATGCCACGATTATTGCGCAATCAATTGCTCAACAGTTAGAGCGTCGTGTTGCTTTTCGTCGTGCAATGAAGCGTGCTGTTCAGTCTGCTATGCGTCTTGGTGCAGAAGGTATTCGTATCAATTGTTCTGGCCGTCTTGGTGGTGCTGAAATTGCTCGTATGGAATGGTATCGTGAAGGTCGTGTTCCACTTCATACCTTGCGTTCTGATGTTGATTACGGTACAGCAGAAGCTAAGACTGCTTATGGTATTTGTGGTATTAAAGTTTGGGTCTTTAGGGGTGAGATTCTTGAGCATGATCCGATGGCTTCAGAACGTCGTGCTACGGAAGTTGATCAATCTGGTTCTTCATCGAATCGTCGCCGTGAAAATGCTTAGTTTTTGAGATTGAACTAAAATTTGGAGTAGAGAACAATGTTGCAGCCAAAGCGCACAAAGTTCCGTAAACAGTTCAAGGGCCGTATTCACGGTGTTGCGAAGGGTGGTACGGATTTGAATTTCGGTGCCTACGGTTTGAAGGCTGTTGAGCCGGAGCGGATTACTGCTCGTCAAATTGAAGCGGCGCGCCGTGCGATTACGCGTTATATGAAGCGTTCTGGTCGTGTGTGGATTCGCATTTTTCCAGATCTTCCGGTTACATCTAAGCCGACTGAAGTTCGTATGGGTAAAGGTAAGGGAAGTGTCGATTATTGGGCTGCACGTGTTGCTCCTGGACGCATCATGTTTGAGCTTGATGGAGTTCCTGAGGATGTTGCACGTGAAGCACTAAGATTGGGTGCTGCAAAGTTGCCTATAAAAACGCGTTTCATCCAGCGTATTGCTGAATAATGAGGTTAAGCGATGAAAGCCACAGAATTACGGGCGCAGACGCTCGACCAAATGAAAGATGAATTGGCTAAGTTAAAGAAAGAGCAATTTAATTTGCGTTTTCAAAAAGCAACAGGTCAATTAGAAAAGACTGCGCGTGTTAGACAGGTTCGTCGTGATATTGCGCGTATTAAAACTTTTCTTCGTCAAAAGGTAAGTGAAAGTAAGGTTTAAGGAAATGAGAGATGCCTAAACGCGTTTTGCAGGGTGTTGTTATTAGCGACAAAAGTGATAAGACTGTTGTTGTCAAAGTTGAGCGCCGTTATTCTCATCCGCTTCTTAAGAAGACTGTTCGGCAGTCTAAAAATTATAAAGCGCATGACGAAAACAACCAATTCAAGATTGGGGATCAAGTTTCTATTCAAGAATCTAGACCAATTTCGAAAGATAAATGTTGGATTGTTGTAAAAGACAATGTAGCGTAATGAGTTAAGTTTATTGTTTTAGAATTTAACAGTGTTTTTATCATTGATAAATTTAAAGGCGATGACTTTATCGTTATTTGGCAGGCAAATCCGAGTGTATAAAAGGTACAATCGGATATATGTGTTAAGAGAAGGTGGCCAGTCATGATTCAGATGCAAACAAACCTCGACGTTGCTGATAATTCTGGTGCTCGTCGTGTCATGTGCATCAAGGTGTTAGGCGGTTCAAAGCGGAAATATGCTTCGGTCGGTGACATTATTGTTGTTTCGGTTAAGGATGCTATTCCTCGTGGCCGTGTTAAAAAAGGTGATGTTATGAAAGCTGTTGTGGTTCGTACTGCTAAGGATATTCGTCGCGCAGATGGTAGTGTCATTCGTTTTGATAGTAATGCTGCGGTTTTAGTGGATAATAAAAAAGAGCCGATCGGTACTCGTATCTTTGGACCTGTTCCCCGCGAATTGCGTGGTAGGAATCATATGAAGATCATCTCGCTCGCTCCTGAAGTTCTGTAAGGAGTAAATGTTATGCAGAAGATTCGAAAAGGTGATAAAGTTATTGTTTTATCCGGTAAGGATAAAGGATGTAGTGGTGAAGTAATTAAGGTTAGTCCAAAAGAGAATAAGGCTTTTGTTCGTGGGATTAATATGATTAAACGTCATCAACGTCAAACGCAGAAGCAAGAAGCTGGAATTATTTCTAAAGAAGCTCCGATTCATCTGTCTAATTTGGCGATTGCTGATCCTAAAGATGGTAAGCCTACACGTGTAGGCTTTCGTATGAATGCAGATGGTAATAAAGTGCGTTTTGCCAAGCGTTCGGGAGAGTTGATTAATGGCTGAGGAAAGACAAATACCGCGTATGAAAGCGCATTATTTTGAAGTGATTCGTAAAGCGCTTCAAGAGAAGTTTAATTACAGAAATGCGATGCAAATTCCGCGGATTGATAAAATTGTAATAAATATGGGGATAGGTGAAGCAACTGCTGATTCGAAGAAGCCTTCCCTTGCTGCTGAGGATTTAGGGCTAATAACAGGTCAGAAGGCTGTTGTTACACGTGCGCGTAATTCTGTTGCGACCTTTAAGGTTCGTGAAGGAATGCCTCTTGGGGCTAAAGTTACATTGCGTAAAGATCGTATGTTTGAGTTTTTAGATCGTCTTGTTACGATTGCTCTTCCACGGGTTCGTGACTTTCGTGGTTTGAATCCAAAGAGTTTTGATGGTCGTGGCAATTTTGCTATGGGTATTAAAGAACACATTGTGTTTCCAGAAATCAACTATGATAAAGTTGATCAAATTTGGGGCATGGATATTATTGTTTGTACGACAGCAAAAACGGATGATGAAGCTCGTGAGTTATTGCGTGCTTTTAATTTTCCTTTTCGTTCGTAACGGCAGACATAGTGAGGTGAAAGTATGGCCAAAGTAAGTGCCGTTGAAAAAAATAAGCGTCGTGAGGTGATGGTAAAGCGTTATGCTGCCCGTCGTGCACGTTTGAAAGCAATAGTTATGGATCAGAAGGTTTCTCTTGAAGAACGTTTTAAAGCTTCTGTTCAGTTGGCAGAGTTGCCACGTAATTCTTCGAAAGTTCGTATTCGTAATCGCTGTGAGGTTTCAGGTCGTCCGCGGGCTTATTATCGTAAATTAAAAATGTCGCGAATTGCGTTGCGTGAGCTTGGCTCTATTGGCCATATTCCTGGTGTTGTAAAGTCTAGTTGGTAAGAGGAGATTATTTAATGTCTATGTCAGATCCTCTTGGTGATATGTTAACACGTATTCGTAATGCACTTGGTCGTAAAAAAGGTAAAGTAGTTACTCCAGCTTCGAAGCTTCGTGCGCACGTTCTTGATGTTCTTCAGTCGGAAGGTTATATTCGTGGATATAATCAAATTGATTTAGGTGACGGGAAAGCTGAAATTGAAATCGAATTGAAGTATTTTGAAGGGCTGGCTGTTATTCGTGAGATTTCACGTGTATCAAAGCCAGGTCGTCGTGTGTATGTTTCTGCTAAGTCACTTCCACAGGTGGCAAATGGTCTTGGTATTTCGATTTTATCGACTCCTAAAGGCGTCATGGCAGATCATGAGGCGCGTGAACAGAATGTTGGTGGAGAACTCCTTTGTCGTGTTTTCTAAGTTATGTCAAGAAAACGGAAGAAAAAGTAGGTTAGAACAATGTCTCGTATTGGAAAGAAACCCATTTCAATTCCTTCTGGAGTTACTGCTACTGTTGAAGGTCAGCTGGTTAAGGCAAAAGGTCCAAAAGGTGAGCTGAGCTACGTCGTCAATGATGAAGTCTTAGTCAAGTTTGAGGAAAATATCATATCAGTTATGCCGCGGGATCAGTCAAAAGATGCGCGTTCTAAATGGGGTATGTCGCGCTCAATGATTGAGAACATTTTTTGTGGTGTGAAAGATGGTTTTGAAAAGAGGTTGGAGATTAATGGGGTTGGTTATCGTGCTGCTTTGCAGGGTAAGGATATCCAACTATCTCTAGGCTTTTCCCATGATGTGGTTTATAAAGTTCCATCGGGTGTTACTGTAACTGTTCCTAAGCCGACAGAAATTGTTGTTTCTGGAATTGATAAACAGCAAGTTGGACAAGTTGCAGCGGAGATTCGTGAGTATCGTAGACCTGAGCCTTATAAAGGTAAAGGTGTTAAGCATGCAGATGAACGTATCTTCCGTAAAGAAGGTAAAAAGAAATAAGGATTTTGTATTATGGTTTCATCTAAGGACATTATCCAACGTCGTGCAAGGCGTGTTCGTCGTAGAATTAAAATGGTTTCTCATGATCGTCCTCGGCTTAGTGTTTATCGTTCAAATCAGAACATTTATGCTCAAGTTATCGATGATTTGCGGGGATGTACACTTGTTTCAGCCTCTACTCTTGAAAGTGATTTAAAAAAGTCGTTAAAGAGTGGTGCTGATAAAAAAGCAGCTTTTGCTGTTGGTAAGTTAATTGCTGAGCGTGCGAAGCAAGCGGGTGTTAATGAAGTGGTTTTTGATCGTGGAGCGTATGTGTATCATGGTCGAGTCAAGGCTTTAGCTGAAGCTGCTCGTGAAGGTGGTTTGAATTTCTAAAATTTCTTATTTGTGAGTGAGTAAGGAGAGTTTAGAGTGTTTCGTTTAAGTTCTTCCATTTTGATGAGGGACTTTGTTATCGTGCTTCCGGAAAAGAAAAAGGAATGAGGAATGGCACAAAAAGAACGTGGTGAGAGAGAAGAACGCGATAATGAGTTTGTCGATAGGCTAGTTCATATCAATCGTGTTGCTAAAGTTGTAAAGGGTGGTCGGCGTTTTGGTTTTGCTGCTCTTGTTGTCGTTGGAGATCAAAAAGGACGTGTAGGTTTTGGACATGGTAAAGCCCGTGAAGTTCCAGAAGCTGTTCGTAAAGCAACGGAATCTGCAAAACGTGGGATGATTTATGTTCCGCTTCGGTCTGGACGTACATTGCACCATGATCTTGAAGGGCGTCACGGAGCTGGGCGTGTTTTGCTACGTTCGGCTTCTGCTGGTACTGGTATTATTGCTGGGGGACCGATGCGTGCTATTTTTGAAGCTCTTGGTATGCAGGATGTCGTTGCAAAATCATTGGGATCGTCTAATCCTTATAACATGGTTCGTGCAACATTTGATGCATTGAAACATCAAATGCATCCTAGAGATATTGCTGCTCAGCGTGGTATAAAATATTCGACTTTGCAGGCGCGTCGTCGCCATTTAGTTGACCTAGAAGGATAGTTTCTGAGATTATCAGAAAAGGAATTAGAAAATGGTTCAGAAAAAATCTCAGAGTGGTAAAACTATCACGGTGGAGCAAATTGGAAGCCCTATTCGAAACTCACAGATTCAGCGTGCAACCTTAAAGGGGCTTGGACTAAATAAAATGCGTCGTCGTCGCGTTTTAGATGATACACTTTGTGTGCGGGGTATGATTGCTCGGGTTCGGCATCTTGTTCGCGTTATAGATGAAGGTTAAGGGTTACGGGAGTATTAGATATGAAACTCAATGAACTGCGTGATTGTGAAGGCGCAACAAAAAATCGTAAGCGTGTTGGGCGTGGTATTGGTTCCGGTACCGGTAAGACTGGTGGTCGTGGTGTAAAAGGGCAAAAGTCGCGTTCTGGTGTTTCCCTTAATGGTTTTGAAGGTGGGCAAATGCCTATCTATCGTCGTTTGCCAAAACGTGGATTTAGAAATTTCTTTGCCAAAACCTACAATGAAGTTTCACTAGGACGTATTCAGTTGGCAGTTGATGCAGGTAAGTTGAATATTGAAAAGCCTGTTGATATGATTGCTTTGAAAGAAGCTGGTATTATTCGTCGTGAAAAAGATGGGGTTCGTCTTCTTTCTGATGGTGATTTGAAGGCTAAGATTACCTTTCATGTTTCTGGTGCTTCACAAGCTGCTCGTGTTAAGATTGAAAAAGTGGGTGGTCAGGTTATTTTGCCTGATATTGCTCAATAATTTTTTATATGAGTAGAGACCTAAAGAATAGTTACATCTGTTCTGTGGGATCTTTTGTGGGGATTTTTTGTGGGGATTTTTTTTAAGTTCTGCATTTATTTGTGTATGTATATATGAATTTTAGGGTTATACTTCCGTGATTTAAAGAACTGGAGTAGTGAAGTGGAGACGTTTTATGGCATCAGCAGCAGAGCAATTTGCTTCCAATATAAACTTCGGTACCTTTTCTCGTGCAACTGAATTAAAGAAACGCATCTCGTTTACTCTGGCAGCGCTTCTTGTATATCGCTTTGGCACTTACATCTCTCTTCCAGGTATTAATATCGATGCTTTACGGCAAACATTTGAACATCATGCGTCGGGTGTATTAGGACTCTTTAATATGTTTGCTGGGGGTGCCGTTGGGCGTATGGCTATTTTTGCGCTGGGTATCATGCCTTATATATCGGCATCTATTATTGTGCAATTGTTAACATCTATTATTCCTTCTTTGGAAACTCTTAAAAAAGAAGGGGAATTAGGTCGTAAGATTATCAATCAGTATACGCGTTATGTAACAGTAGTATTGGCAATTCTACAAGCTTTTGGTATTGCGATTGCGCTTGAAAGCGGTATAGGGACGGGGCTTCAAATTGTTTTAGAACCAGGTCTTATGTTTCGTATTTCTTCTGTTATTACCCTTGTTGGAGGAACGATGTTTCTTATGTGGCTTGGCGAGCAAATTACGTCACGTGGTGTTGGTAATGGGGTTTCTCTTATCATTTTTACAGGGATTGTAGCCAACTTTCCTTCTACTTTTGCTCAGCTTTTGACAGCTCATAGTCAGGCTGATTTATCAACTTTTCTTTTAATAGGAATCGTTCTTATTGCTGTTTTGGTTATTGGGCTTATTGTTTTTATAGAGCGTGCGCAACGGCGAATTCTTATCCAGTATCCGAAACGTCAGGTTGGGAATCAAATGTTTCAAGGAGATATGTCGCATCTTCCTTTAAAGTTGAATACTGCTGGTGTTATTCCACCTATTTTTGCTTCATCTTTATTATTATTACCTGCCACTATTAATAATTTTTCTGATAAAATGCCACAATGGGTTCAGGCGATTTCTTATGCTCTTGGTCATGGACAGCCACTTTATATGATTGTTTATGCATTTTTAATGGCGTTTTTTTGCTTTTTTTATACAGCTATTGTGTTTAATCCAAGTGATACTGCAGATCAGTTGAAAAAACATTCTGGTTTTATTCCAGGGATTCGTCCAGGTGAGCGTACAGCCGAATATATTGATTACGTTTTGACGCGTATTACTGTTGTGGGCGCTGTTTATATTATATTGGTTTGTTTGTTACCTGAATTTATGATATCTGCATTACAGGTTCCTTTTTATCTTGGGGGAACATCCTTATTGATTGTTGTTACTGTTACGCTTGATACGGTTGCTCAAATTCAGGGGTATCTTGTCGCGCACCAATATGAAGGGTTGATAAAAAAATCAAAACTTCGTGGAGGTAGAAGGAATCGATGAGAGTTATTCTTTTAGGTCCTCCTGGAGCAGGAAAAGGTACGCAAGCAAAAATGTTGACCGAGGAATATAACATTCCTCATTTATCAACAGGGGATATGTTGCGTGAGGTGATTGCCAAAGAAACGGAGATTGGTAAAAAAGCTAAAGCTATTATAAGTTCTGGTGCTTTGGTTCCTGATAATATTGTTAACCAAATCGTATCAGATCGGATTGATGAAACTGATTGTGTAAACGGTTTTGTTTTGGATGGATATCCTCGAACTGTGGGGCAGGCAGAAGCGTTACAACAGATTTTGCAGTCAAAAAATATGCGGCTTGATGCTGTTATTGAGTTGTGTGTTGATGAAAACGTATTGATTGAACGTATGAAGAAGCGCGTTGAGGAAACAATAGCGGCTGGTGGACAGGTTCGTTTAGATGACAATCCTGTTGCTTTTGCAAAAAGATTAGTAGAACATCGTGAAAAAACAGCTCCCTTATCAAAATTTTATTCAGAGAGGGGAATGTTGAAGGTTATTGATGGAATGATTGGTATTGCTGAAGTGACACGTATGATTAGAGGTTTTCTTTCATGAGATTTTTTTTTAGAAATAAATGAAAAGAGTTGACTTTTGAGATGAAATCTATCACAAATAAATTAAATTTATTTTAGTGAAATAATAGGATTCGGAAGAATTTTTTTCTGAGTCTATTTTTTTCTGCAAGGTATATTAGGTATTTTATAACAATTTGTCAAAATAACTAAGGAGAGTAGGCGTGGCTCGTATTGCTGGCGTCAATATCCCGACAAATAAGCGTGTAATTATTGCGCTTCAATATATCCACGGGATTGGACCAAAATTTGCTCAAGAAATTATTGAAAGAGTTGGCATTCCCTTGGGGCGTCGTGTGCATGAACTTTCAGATGCTGAGGTGCTGCAGATTCGTGAGGCGATAGATCAAGGCTATCAAGTTGAAGGTGATCTTCGTCGTGAGGTTGCTATGAATGTGAAGCGTTTGATGGACCTTGGTTGTTATCGAGGATTGCGTCATCGCCGGTCTTTGCCTGTCCGAGGGCAGCGTACACATACAAATGCCCGTACGCGTAAAGGACCAGCTAAGGCAATTGCCGGTAAAAAGAAATAAGAACCTTTTTGGAAGGTTTTTATTATTCTGTTTCTTGTTTGATTTGTTTGACAAGGAAAAGAAGGTGGAGCTGCTGATGTTACGGCAGTGATGAGATCGTTGAAAGGGAAATTATGGCCAAGGAAGCCACACGTGTTCGTCGTCGCGAACGTAAAAATATTTCATCGGGTGTTGTGCATATTAATTCAACATTTAATAACACAATGATTACTATTACTGATGCTCAGGGTAATGCAATTGCTTGGTCATCTGCGGGGGCCCAAGGGTTTAAAGGTGCGCGTAAATCGACACCTTTTGCTGCTCAAGTTGCTGCGGAGGATTGTGCAAGAAAAGCGCAAGAGCATGGTATGCGTTCTTTGGAAGTTGAAGTTTGTGGACCTGGATCAGGACGTGAATCTGCTCTACGTGCATTGCAATCTGTTGGTTTTGTCATTACTTCTATTCGTGATGTAACACCAATTCCTCATAATGGATGTCGTCCGCGGAAAAGGCGGCGTGTTTAATTGGGTGTTGTTTTTTGTTGTCGGAGATTTCTCTGATGTTCACATTGGTCGTTACGATTGAATGGTAACGGAACTAAAGAACGGGAATAAAAATATGATCCAGAAAAACTGGCAAGAACTTATTAAACCCAATAAGGTTGAATCATGTGCGCATGATAATCCAAATGTTATAAGTGTGATCGCTGAACCTCTTGAGCGGGGTTTTGGCTTAACGTTAGGAAATGCACTTCGTCGCGTGTTGTTATCTTCGCTTCGTGGTGCTGCTATTACTGCTGTGCAGATTGACGGTGTCTTACATGAATTTTCATCGATTCCAGGTGTGCGTGAGGATGTTACAGATATTATTCTGAATATAAAGGAAATTGCGCTTCGTATGGAAGAAGAAGGTCCTAAACGTGTCGTTGTTTATAAAGAGGGGCCTGGCGTCGTGAAAGCGGGAGATATCAGTACCGTTGGGGATATGCAAATTCTAAATCCAGATCATGTTATTTGTACTCTTGATGAAGATGCTGAAATTCGTATGGAGTTCATTGTCAACACAGGGAAGGGGTATGTTCCATCTGATCGTAATTGTGTTGATGATGCACGTATAGGGCTTATTCCAATTGACAGTCTTTATTCACCAATTCGTAAAGTGTCTTATAAAGTGGAAAATACGCGTGAAGGTCAAGTTTTGGATTATGATAAATTGACCTTAACGATTGAAACGAATGGTGCGGTTAATGGAGAGGATGCTGTTGCTTTTGCAGCACGCATTCTTCAGGATCAATTATCGCTATTTATTAACTTTGAAGAGCCACAGAAGGAGCCTGTTGAAGAGGCTGATTCTGAGCTTTCTTTTAATCCTGCTCTTCTCAAAAAAGTAGATGAATTAGAACTTTCAGTTCGTTCGGCAAATTGTCTTAAGAATGATAATATTGTCTATATTGGTGATCTTATTCAAAAAACAGAATCTGAAATGCTTCGTACACCGAATTTTGGTCGCAAATCGTTGAATGAGATTAAAGAAGTTTTGGCATGTATGGGATTACATCTTGGGATGGAAATTCCTGCGTGGCCGCCTGAAAACATTGATGATCTTGCAAAACGTTATGAAGATCAATATTAAAATTAGAATTTAAGGAGAGGGCTTATGCGCCACAGTAAGTCAGGACGCAAGTTGAATCGTACTGCCAGTCACCGTAAAGCGATGTTTGCAAATATGGCAACTTCGTTGATCGAGCATGAGCAGATTGTGACAACGCTTCCAAAGGCTAAAGAAATTCGTCCTATTGTTGAAAAACTCGTTACTCTTGGTAAGCGTGGTGGTTTGCATGCGCGTCGGCAAGCAATTGCAGCACTTCGTGATGCAGGAAAGGTTGCAAAATTATTTGATACGCTTGCGCCACGTTATGCATCACGCAACGGTGGATATTTACGTATTATGAAAGCGGGGTTTCGTACCGGTGATAATGCGCCTATGGCTGTTATAGAATTTGTTGATCGTGATGTTGAAGCGAAGGGTGCTGGGGATCGTGCTCGCATGGAGGCTTCTGAGAATGAAAAGGGGACATCTTCGTAGAGTTTTTTAATTCTGTTAGATTTTTTAAGGCCGCCTTGTCTTAGGCGGTTTTTTTTGTGAGCATTTTTAAGTTTGTTTTAATTGAGAAATAGGTGCAGAGAGAAAATTATAGGACATTGAATTATCTTATTTTTATAATATTTATTGTTCAAATAGGTTGTTTTTATTCTCTATTATGAAATATTAATAGAGATCCTTAATTTGCGGGGATGAGTTTTTTAATTCTATTAATCTTCAACAGAATGTACTGGTTTTATAAGGAGTGGATTATGAGATATTCTTTTTGGGTGCGGATTTTTTTTGCAATTATGATGCAGATATCATTTGATCATGTATATGCTCATGTGCCTCAAACACAAACAGAAATCACTCTTTCATTTGCTCCTTTAGTTAAAAAGACAGTTCCATCTGTTGTAAATATTTATGCAGCTCGACAAATTAGAGCACGATCACCTTTTGAAGGCGATCCATTTTTTGAGCAATTTTTTGGTCGTTTTCAAAATAACTTTCCTGTTCGTAAGCAATCGTCATTAGGATCAGGGGTGATTGTTGATGCACGTGGTTTGATTGTTACAAATTACCACGTCATTAAAGATGCAAGCGAAATTAAAGTGGCTTTTTCTGATGGGCGGGAGTTTGAGAGTAAGATCGTGCTCAAAGATGAAGCAACTGATATTGCAATTCTTGAAGTTGAGGAAAAAGATGCTCAATTCCCTGTTCTTTCTTTGGGAAATTCTGATGCTGTTGAAGTTGGTGATCTTGTTCTTGCTATTGGTAATCCTTTTGGTGTTGGTCAAACAGTTACAAGTGGTATTGTTTCAGCGCAAGCGCGTACACGTGTTGGGATTTCTGATTTTGACTTCTTTATTCAAACAGACGCTGCCATTAATCCAGGGAATTCTGGTGGCGCTTTAATTGATATGAAAGGTCAATTAATCGGAATTAATACGGCTATTTATTCGCGTTCTGGTGGTTCTGTAGGGATTGGTTTTGCTATTCCAGTTAATCTTGTAAAAGTGATGCTTGATACTGTTAAACGCGGTGGAAAATATTTTGTGCCGCCTTATATAGGGGCTTCTTTTCAAAATGTTACACCTGATATTGCTGGTGGTTTAGGTTTAGAACGTCCCTATGGTGCTCTGATTATTGAAGTTATCAAAGATAGTCCTGCTGAAAAAGCTGGATTGAAAGTAGGTGATGTTATTTTGAGTGTGCAAGGGGTACGCGTTGATAGTCCAGATAGTCTTGGGTATCGTTTGATGACAGCTGACGTTGAGCATAGTCTTGCTTTGGAATATTTACGAAATGGAAAAACTTTAAAAACACAAATAACAGTTTCATCGATATCAGAAACTGCATTTTTAAAATCTGAAAAAATCACGGGTGACAGTCCTCTTGCTGGTGCTGAAGTGTTAGATTTAA
This sequence comes from Bartonella sp. MU37NMGALS, assembly GCF_042194015.1. Lineage (NCBI taxonomy): Bacteria > Pseudomonadati > Pseudomonadota > Alphaproteobacteria > Hyphomicrobiales > Bartonellaceae > Bartonella > Bartonella sp. MU37NMGALS. The sequence goes on along the minus strand of NZ_JBHIML010000006.1, from coordinate 115,654 downwards.
CACCGCAAAATAGTCGACGTTTTCATCTTCCTATATCTGCAAAAGGAGTTGTGATTACCAACCTTGATGACATGAGCAATGCAGCTGGAATTTTTCAGTCAGGAGATATTCTACGTGTTGTAAATGGTCATAAAATTCAAACAGTTCATCAGTTGAAAAAGGTTCTTATGCAAGCTCGTTCGCGTACTTGGCAATTGGAATATGAACGTGATGGTATGTATATTCGCCAATTTATTCGTTGAGGTTTTTTTTGAAGAAAGATTTTTTTACTTCGTCGTTTGATTTTCAAGTTAATAAAAATCAGCCACTTGCAGAAAGAATGCGCCCTTGCTCTCTCAATGATGTTGTGGGACAAAAGCATTTGATTGGAGAGGATGGTTTGCTTTCACGTATGGTGGCAACTGGCTCAATTGGATCGATGATTTTTTGGGGGCCTCCAGGGACGGGAAAAACAACCGTTGCACGTTTGTTAGCACTTGAAACGAACTTCGCATTTGAACAGATTTCTGCTATTTTTACAGGAGTTTCTGAACTTAAAAAGATTTTTGAAGTTGCGCAGAGGCGTTTTATATCTGGAGATAAAACAGTTCTCTTTGTTGATGAAATTCATCGGTTTAATCGTGCACAGCAGGATAGTTTTCTTTCTGTGATGGAAGATGGTACTGTGGTACTTATAGGTGCAACAACCGAAAATCCTTCTTTTGAACTTAATGCTGCTCTTCTTTCGCGTGCACGTGTTGTAACATTTCTTTCACATGATCATGAAAGTTTGGACATGCTTTTGAGGCGTGCTGAAGAAGTGGAGGGAAAAACTCTTCCCTTGGATAATGATGCCAGAGACGTTTTCATAGAGATGTCTGATGGTGATGCGCGGGTAGTGTTAACATTGGCAGAGGAAGTTTGGTCTATTGCACCATTGGGAGAGATTCTTGATGTTGTTGCTTTGCAAAAAGTTATTCAGCGTCGTGTGCCCATTTATGATAAAGGACGAGATGGGCATTATAATCTCATTTCAGCGTTGCATAAATCCGTTCGTGGATCTGATCCTGATGCTGCGCTTTATTATTTGGCACGTATGTTGGATGCTGGTGAAGATCCTCTCTATATTGGGCGAAGATTGGTTCGTATGGCTGTTGAAGATGTTGGTTTGGCGGATCCTCAAGCTCTGGTCATTTGTAATGCAGCAAAAGATGCCTATGATTATTTAGGATCACCAGAAGGAGAATTGGCTTTGGCGCAAGCATGTCTTTATGTTGCAACTGCGCCAAAGTCAAATGCAACATATCTCGCGTATAAAGCAGCACTGCGTTGTGCGCGCAAAAATGGCTCTTTATCACCTCCTAAGCATATTCTTAATGCTCCTACGAAATTTATGAAGGAGGAAGGGTTTGGAAATGGTTATTGTTATGACCATGATGAACCAGACGCTTTTTCAGGACAAGAATATTTTCCCGAAACACTTGGGCGTCAGAGTTATTATAAGCCAGTTGAGCGTGGTTTTGAGCGTGAAATTGTAAAACGTCTTGAGTGGTGGAAACAATTGCGCAAAAAACGTAAAGATCAAAAATAAAATTTGAGTAGAAACACGTGTTTTATTGATCTTGGATTTATTTTTTATCTCTTATGTTATTGTATGAGCAATTTAGCTTATATTTTAAATATTTATTACATTGCTCGTAGAGATTTTTTTGATATCTTCAAAAGTGCATATTTTTTTATCAAATTTAAATGTGTTATTCAACTTTTAAGCTGCTTTATTTTTGTGGTTTTTATTAAATAATATAATTGATTTATAACGATAACTCACTGTTTTGTAAGTTGAATGAAAGTCCTAAATACCGTGAATTTTACTCATTCCAAGCCTGGTATTTGTTGAAGCAATCAAATCATTCGCTTGTGTGTTATAAGCAGGATTAGTGTGTGATAAAAACTGTACAAGAAAGAACTAAAAACTCTTCTTATGAAGCGTCTCAAGTGTCGAGAGCTGTCGCAACATTGGGGGATGATAAATAGTGTGATGGTGTGCCGGTTTGCTTCTTCTTTAGTGTAAAGATGGTGGCTCCCAAAGGGCTTTACAGTATACCGCATTCATGGGTGTTGTCACGAAGTGAGGTTTGGGGGTGTTGAGAGATGTTTCTTAAATCAAGTGCATGAATATGCAACACAATGGCGTTTTGTTCTTTGATGCGATAGGGGATGAGGTTGATTGATAATGCGTTTTTGTGTGATCAATAGCAGGAGAATTCTTAGTCTCTTAAGTACTTAATCAAAGGGATAAGCAGAAGGGCAGTAGAACATTGTGTTTAAATTTAAATTGTTCCTTTTCTAGAGGGATATAAATATGCTAACTACGCTCTCATGGGGATATTATTTTATTGGAGTTTATTTTGTGTGATAAGATAAGCAATGCCAATTCTTTATTGTGATGGTCATGAATGTTATGGGCATAATGTGGGGATAGGAATGGAAATAGTCTGTGAAAATCTAAACTCAAGCCTTTAGTTAAATTAAAAGTACAGTGTACACTTAAGTTTTAGGTTATTATGAATCGGTCAAGGATATAATCGTGGATAAAACAAAAGCTCTCGATGCTGCTCTCTCACAAATTGAACGTTCTTTTGGTAAAGGCTCGATTATGCGTCTTGGGCAAAAAGAGCAGGTTGTTGAAATTGAAACAGTTCCAACAGGGTCGTTATCCTTAGATATTGCTTTGGGGATTGGTGGATTACCGAAGGGGCGTATTGTTGAGATTTATGGACCAGAAAGTTCTGGGAAAACAACATTGGCTCTACATGCTATTGCTGAGGCACAGAAAGGGGGTGGGATTTGTGCTTTTATTGATGCAGAGCATGCACTTGATCCTATTTATGCGCGTAAGCTTGGTGTTGATTTAGAAAATTTGTTCATTTCTCAGCCAGATACTGGTGAACAGGCATTGGAAATTACAGAAACGTTGGTTCGTTCTGGTGCAGTTGATGTGCTTGTTGTGGATTCTGTCGCGGCTTTAACACCGCGAGCAGAAATTGACGGTGAAATGGGTGATGCTTTGCCCGGATTGCAAGCTCGGTTAATGAGTAAAGCTTTGCGAAAATTAACAGCAGCAATTTTTCGCTCTAACTGTATGGTTGTCTTTATTAATCAAATTCGCATGAAAATTGGTGTAATGTTTGGTTCTCCCGAAACGACAACGGGTGGAAACGCTTTAAAGTTTTATGCTTCTGTTCGTTTAGATATTCGTCGCATTGGATCCATTAAAGATAGGGATGCAATCGTTGGTAATCAGACGCGTGTTAAAGTGGTGAAGAATAAACTGGCACCCCCATTCAAACAAGTTGAGTTTGATATTATTTATGGTGAAGGTATTTCCAAAGTAGGTGAATTGATTGATTTGGGTGTCAAGGTTGGTATTGTGGAAAAATCTGGTGCTTGGTTTTCTTATAATTCTCAGCGTTTAGGACAGGGGCGTGAAAATGCAAAGCAGTTTTTACGTGAACATGCGGAAATAGCTACAGAGATTGAATCAGCTTTGCGCCAAAATGCTGGTTTGATTGCGATTGAATTGTTAGAAAATGCAGGGTCAGAAAATATAGAAAGTGATGAAACCATTTGATGGAGCGTTTTTTTCGTCTATAATTTTTTTCCTTTAAGATTTTTCTGTTTTTTTGTTTGAGTTTTTAAATATACAGTCATTTTTTTCTCAATTTTTTAAAACAAATATTCCATTCTTTGATTAAATTGACTCCATGCGTGGCGAAGAGGATATTTAATGAGGGGGGATTTTTCTTTTATGGTTTTGTGCTGTATTAAGCAGGTGTCAGTATGAATAGTGTTAATAATATTCGGTCAATATTTTTGGATTATTTTCATCGTAATGGGCATAAAGTTCTTTCTTCTAGTCCGCTTGTTCCGCGAAATGATCCTACACTTATGTTTACAAATGCAGGGATGGTGCAGTTTAAAAATGTTTTTACTGGACTTGAACAACCTCCTTATAAGCAGGCAACAACGGCACAAAAATGTGTTCGTGCGGGTGGAAAGCATAATGATCTTGATAATGTTGGTTATACGGCGCGCCATCATACATTTTTTGAAATGCTGGGTAATTTTTCTTTCGGTGATTATTTCAAAGAAGAAGCCATTTTTTTATCATGGAATCTTTTAACAAAGGAATTTTTCCTGCCAAAAGATAAATTGTTGGTGACAGTTTACCAGAGTGATGATGTTGCTGCTGAACTGTGGCGTAAAATTTCAGGTCTTCCAGATGAAAAAATTGTCCGTATTGCGACGGCTGATAATTTTTGGTCGATGGGAGAAACAGGCCCTTGTGGGCCTTGTTCGGAGATTTTTTATGATCATGGTGATAAAATCTGGGGCGGTCCTCCTGGAAGTATGGAAGAAGATGGCGATCGCTTTATTGAGATTTGGAATCTTGTTTTTATGCAATATGAGCAGATTTCCAAGGAGGAACGTGTTGACTTGCCTCATCCTTCTATTGATACCGGTATGGGATTAGAGCGTATTGCTGCTGTTTTGCAGGGTGTTCATGATAATTATGATATTGATCTTTTTCGTGCATTAATTGCTGCATCAGAAGAAATTACAGGGATTGAGGCAAAGGGTGATTTTATTGCCAGCCATCGTGTCATTGCTGATCATCTTCGTTCATCTGCATTTTTGATTGCTGATGGTGTGCTTCCTTCTAATGAAGGAAGAGGATATGTTTTACGTCGTATTATGCGTCGTGCTATGCGTCATGCGCATCTTCTTGGTGCTAAAGAGTCATTGATGTGGCGACTTTTGCCTGCTTTAATTCGCGAAATGGGACAAGCCTATCCTGAATTGGTGCGTGCTCAATCTTTGATTTCAGAAACTTTAAGGTTAGAAGAAATACGTTTTCGTAAAACGCTTGAACGAGGACTTGGTTTGTTAAATGAAGCAAGTACCGATCTTAAAGAAGGAGATCATTTAAATGGTGAAGTTGCTTTCAAGCTTTATGATACCTATGGTTTTCCGCTTGATTTAACGCAGGATGTTTTGCGGCGTCGTGGAATATCTGTTGATGTTGATACCTTTAATAAAGCGATGGAACGTCAAAAAGAGGAAGCGCGTGCCAATTGGTCTGGTTCTGGGGAAGCTGTAACAGAAAAGATCTGGTTTTCTGTTCGTGATCAAGTGGGGGCCACAGAGTTTTTAGGTTATGAAACTGAGACAGCGAAAGGTATTCTTACAGCTCTTGTGTGTGATGGTAAAATTGTTGATCATATTTCTTCAGGTCAGAAAGCTATATTTGTTGTTAATCAGACACCTTTTTATGGTGAATCTGGTGGGCAAATTGGTGATAGCGGTATCATTTCTGGTGAAAATTTTATTTTTGAGGTGCATGATACCCAAAGAAAGGGTGATGGTCTTTTTATTCATATTGGGGAGGTGAAATCTGGTCAGGCATCGAGATCTGATTGTGTCGAATTAACGGTTGATATTGTTCGTCGTAAGAAAATTCGCGCGAATCATTCTGCTACTCATTTGTTACACGAAGCTTTACGACAAGTTTTGGGATCTCATGTTACACAAAAGGGCTCTCTTGTATCGCCAGATCGGTTGCGTTTTGATTTTTCACATCCAAAATCCGTTTCACCAGAAGAACTGAAAAAAATAGAAGATTTAGCAAATGAGATTATTTTGCAAAATAGTAAAGTAATAACGCGCCTCATGGCTGTAGATGATGCCATTTCTGAAGGAGCAATGGCATTGTTTGGTGAAAAATATGGTGATGAAGTTCGCGTTGTTTCTATGGGGGAGCCACTTGAACAGGGAAGATTAGAAAAGCGTTGGTCAATAGAGCTTTGTGGAGGTACACATGTGGAGCGAACAGGTGATATCGGTTTGATTCATATTGTTTCTGAAAGTTCTGTTTCAGCTGGAGTGCGGCGTATTGAAGCTTTAACAGGCAAAGAAGCACGTCTTTATCTTAGCCGCCAAGATGAACGTATTCATGAAATTGCTGATCTTTTAAAAACTTCTTCTGCTGGTGTGGAAGAACGGGTGCGGATTTTGCTTGATGATCGTCGTAAACTTGAAAAAGAATTGAATGATGTACGCAAGAAAATGATGTTGAGTGGTGGAATAACAGAAAGGAGCCAAGGTGATATTACTATCATCAATGGGTTTTCTTTTACCGGACGCGTTGTTAAAAATATTTTACCACGGGATCTTAAGGCGCTCGTCGATTCTGAGAAAAAACAAATCGGATCTGGAGTGGTTGCGTTTATTAGTGTCTCGGAGGATGGAAAAGGGAGTGCTGTTGTCGGTGTTACGAATGATTTAACTCATAGATTGAATGCTGTTGATCTCGTTCGTATTCTTTCAGCTATGCTTGGTGGTAAAGGTGGAGGTGGCCGTCCTGATATGGCGCAGGCTGGTGGTCCTGATGGGAACAAAGCTGATGAGGCATTTGCGGCACTAAAAGATTTTCTGGAAAAAAATTAAAGAATGAAATCATTCTGCATAGGTGTTTTTTTACATTTTTATATTGGGTTGGCATCTAAGTATCACGAATATCTGTCTGGTGTGTTTCTGAAATCAAGATACAGCGTAATTGGAGGACAATACAATTGTAAAGACAAAAACAGTGTTTGTCTTTATTGTCACTTTTTCATTTGGCTTTGTAGCTTCCAAGCGTTTCAGGATTCACCGTTTTAAGATAAGATAGATTATGCAGCACTTCATGCTTTGCTGTCTATTCTTTTACTAGGAAGGCTAGTTATTGTGTTGCTCCTATAGATTTTTTTGAAGAAACATCTCTTTTTATGAAAGGGATAATACAAGATTTATTGCATACGATTATCCTTATAAAGTTATAAGCTGTCATTATTTTATTAGCTTTCAAATAACTAAAATCCCTTTCCTTGAAAAGGCTTATAAAAGAGTTGTTGTATCTTAGAGCTATTGTATTGTTTTCATTTTGCTTGTTATGTACAAGCAAACAGTTTTTTTGTTTATCATTAAAAGGTTTTGAAAAGAACATTCTCCTATCTTTATAAATCAAAGGAATGTTACACAAATCTAAAGATTTAGATTAATGTATGATTTATTATGATGAGATTTCCTTAATAAATTAATTTATAATGATAATTTATCGTTTCAAATTCTGTGTATGTTAAATTAATCAAAATTACTTACGGATGTCGTTGTGAAATGGGCTTAGGAGCATTGAGAAATGTTTCTAAAAAAGCCATATGAATGTGCAAAATAATGATGTTCTGTTCTTTATGAGAGGACTATAAAGAACGTGATAAACAAAAAGCAATACATAATATTCATTATCAAAAAGCTATTGTTTTAGTTCGTTTTGAAATTCGTAAAGCTGAGTTAAAAGAAGACGGTAAAACTGGAAGTTATTCTTACCTTTACAGCTTTATATTTTTCCTAAATGAGAGTGTATACTCGTTAATACGCACAGATATAGGGCAATATTTTTGTCCAAATCTAGTAAAATTGCAATAGCAGAGAAAATACTAAATTGTTTTAATATCTGTCTTAAATACCTAAAATGGATTGTGGCATTTTTAGAAATCTTTTTACTTGTATTATATAAGCGCTCTTGTTGTATTGAGGAGGATTTTTTTTGCATAAGATTTATGAAGAGTATCATTTTTATGATGCTATGGCTTCGTGTAAGGGGATAACATTTTCTCCTTCTCTTTCTGGTGGTTTGATTGTTAAACCACTTGCCTTTAAAAATTTAGAGAAACGCCCTCCTTTATCTATCAATTCTTGAAAGTTTCCTTTTTCCATTAAGTAACCATGTTCCAGAAAGAGTATCACATCAGCATTGCGTACTGTTGAGAGGCGATGTGCTATAATAAAAGTAGTGCGGTTATGGCGTATTGAATCCAGAGCATCTTTGACACGTGCTTCTGTTTCAACATCAAGAGCGCTTGTTGCTTCATCTAGAATGAGAATAGGGGCATTTTTTAAAACAGCGCGTGCAATTGCTAGTCGCTGTTTTTCTCCACCTGATAATTGAGATCCTCGTTCGCCCACCATTGTGTTATAACAATCAGCTTTTTTTAGAATAAAATCGTGAGCTTCTGCTATTTTTGCTGCTTCATAAAGTTCTTCATTTGTTGCGCTCGCTTTTCCTATTGAAATATTGTCATAAATAGTGCGGTTGAAAAGACCTGAGTCTTGAAATACTGTTGCTAGAGACTTGCGTAAAGATTCGCGATTGATCGAGCATATATTTATTCCATCAATGGAGATATGCCCAATGGTAGGGTCGTATACGCGCTGCAACAGATTGATCAATGTTGTCTTCCCAGCCCCTGTTGGTCCTACAATCGCAACAGTTTGTCCTGCTTTAACCTCAAAGGAAATATCAAAAACGCCTTGAGAAGAATTTGGAAATTTATAGGTCACGTGATGAAATTGGATGGCGCCTTTAACATTTTGGAGGGAAGGAAGATTTTGTGGTTCGTTGGTATGAAAGGTTGAGTCTTCCATTTCAAAAAATTCTTGCAGTTTTGCTTGTGAGGATATTGCACAATTAATGAAATTGCTCATTTGGTCTAGACGACTAATCATGAGTTGTGCAAATCCAACAAAAGCAACGATTTCACCTACTCGTAATTGACCTTTTGCAACAAAAAAAGCTCCAAGGAGAAGAACACAAACGATTGAAATTGTTGAAGCCATTCGATTTAAGCCACTGGCAAGCGCCCACCAATTAAGAACAGGATTTTGTGCTTTAAGCAGAGCATTTGTATGTTGATGCAGTATAGAAGTTTCTTCTTTTATTCGGTTATAACTTTGTACAATGGAAACATTAGAAATTGAATCACTGACATGTTTAAAAAGGTTGTGGTGGTAGCATTCTACAGCGGCTTGTCCGTCTTTTGTTTTTCGCATCACTAAACGTGCAATTAATACGTAGATGATGGCAAGCACAACCAAGACTATTGAAAGACGCCAATTCATATTAAACGCTATGGGGATGAGAACCAATAAAGCGACAAGCGTTGAGAGGTGTTGGCGCATAAAATCAAGCCATATGGTTGACATGGAATCTATTGCGCGCAAAAGTGTATGGAGTGCGTTGGAAGTTCCGCGTTGTTGATGCCAAATTAAAGGCATGGCAATGATACGTTCGAAAGATTCCGTTAAAACCGTTAAGCGGCGTCTATGGGCTAAGCGGTCAGCACCGCGAGCAACAAGGACATAAGCAATAATATGTGAAAGTCCAAAACAAACCCAAAGGGTAAGAGTAGGAATGATAGCTGATTTTTCTGAAATAGAATCAATAACGCGTCCGAATAAAATAGGTTCTGCAATAGTGATAATAGCTAACATAACATTAGCGGTACAGATTAAAAGGGATGCATTTTTTTCTCTATTTAGGTAAGTGAGAACACGTGCATAGGTTTTGAATAAGGACACGGTTAATTATCTCCATTCGCTATTAAGCGTAAAGGTTGTTGATTTTTACTACGCTTAGTTTTTAGCTAATAAAATTTGGACGTTAAGAAAAGGCAATTTTGGATACTAACTGTAATATGGTGTGATAAAGCCAACTAAAATATCAATTTTTGTGTTTATAAAGGCGCAAAAATAGATCAATAAAATTATCAGGTAAAAAATATTGGGCAGAGAAAATTATCAGGTAAGGGAATTTTCATGGCAGGCGTAGAAATAAAAAAAGTTGAGGCAGATGAAAATGGAATGCGCTTGGACCGCTGGTTTAAAGTGCATTACCCTGGGCTTGGTTTTGGAGCTTTGCAAAAATTGTTGCGTTCTGGTCAGATACGGGTTGATGGTGGACGTGTTAAAGCTGATACGCGTCTTTGTATGGGGCAAGCTGTTCGTATTCCACCTCTCCCTATTAATGACAAGGAAAATCTTTCAATAACGGATAAAACACTTCGTGGGCAGGATGATGAAACCGTTTTGAAAAAAATGCTGCTTTATGAAGATCCAAAGGTATTTGTTTTTAATAAACCAGCTGGGTTGGCTGTACAAGGAGGCTCTGGTTTAACACGTCATATGGATAGTATGCTTGAGGTATGGCGCAATAAAAAAGGTGAAAAGCCGCGTTTGGTTCATCGTCTTGATCGTGAGACGTCGGGGGTGCTTATTGTTGCGCGATCAAGGGGAGCTGCTCAGTTCTTAACAGCTGCTTTTAGAGCGCGAGAAACAAAAAAGACTTATTGGGCGTTGGTTCGGGGCGTGCCTAAAAAAAAGCAGGACAAAATTTCAACGTGGATGGTTAAGGAAATGACTGCACAAGGTGACAAAATGCGTGTTTGTGAACATGGGGAGCCAGATTCGCATCATGCGGTTTCCTACTATCGCGTTTTAGACACGCGAGGGCGGGCTCTTTCGTGGCTTGAAATGGAACCCTATACAGGGAGAACACATCAGCTTCGTGTGCATGCTGCCCATGTGGATCATCCTATCATTGGCGATACAAAGTATTTTTTTTCTGATAGTAATTGGACATTACCAGGAGGAATTCAAAATCGTCTTCATCTTCATGCACGTCGTATTCGTATTCCTCATCCTTCAGGAGGAATATTGGATATTGTTGCACCTTTACCGCCTCATATGGTCCAAAGTTTTAATCTTTTGTCTTTTAATGAGAGTGATGCTGAAACAGAGTAAAGAAACTTCATTTGTTCTTTTTGATTGATACAGATTTTGTCTATAAATTTTATAAGATGAATAGGGCATCATTTGAAGAAAATTTTTGATAAGTAAATTGCTATGAGAAAATTGTGTTTTTGAGTGATGAAATTTTCGAATATCATAAGTTTTCTTTCTACAGCTCTTTATCCATATAGATTGTATTGTTATTTTTGGATATGGTGTGTTATTTAATAATCTGAGCTGGTGAAGCTGCTCCTTTGAATTATCTATAGAGGTCATATATTGGGGAGGCGTGTCTGTTGAGGGAGATGAGTTAGATAAAATCTGAAAGATATTTACTAAAATAGTGAAGGCGATTTTAATTTTTTCATGGGAGATAATTGAGGCATTTTATAGTAATGCTGAGGAAAAGTAGCCTCTCAAAAAATTCCTGTTGTCAAGGAAGTTTGTTCTGTTATCAAAGTGATTTGATAGGCTTATAGTATAGATTTATGCTTTGTATCTTTGCTTATACAATGAAGTTTTATGAGAAAAGTTCTCCTTTCAATGAGCAATTATTTTTCTACTTACTTAGTTTATTCAAAAGATTATCTTTCATAAAAGAAGAAATAAGTTTTTAGTATCTTAATGCTTCATTGAAGTGAACTCATCACATTGAAAAATATCTATACAAAAAATTGGAGATAAAACGTCAGGTGCGTTTTATTGCTCTAGGGAGGGCTTGAACACTTTTGTTTTTTCTAGTGAACAAAAACAGATAGTTATTATGGGAACATTTAAAGGGGAGATAAGTTGAAATTAGGAGTGACGGATGGGATCATTATTGATTGACGTTAATAACGTCTCAAAAATATATCGCAACATTGACAGAGGAATTGGTTTTAAAAACAAGGTGGTTTCTCTCTTCAAGCCGGTTTATACAAATCATCATGTGTTAAAAGATATGAGTTTCACTCTCTTTTTAGGGCAATCATTAGCAATTCTTGGCCCTAACGGAGCGGGTAAATCGACACTGATTAAAATACTTTCTGGTATACAACATGCTGATGAGGGATGTGTTAAAGTCCTTGGTGTTGATCCTTATAAAGCGAAGAAAGATCTATTCAAGTCTTTGGGTGTGGTCTTTGGTCATAAGAATTGTTTATGGTGGGATTTGCCCTTACGCTACAGTCTGGATATGGTTCAACCATTATATGGTCTTGAACGCGCTTCTTTTACCCGTGATCTTAAAGAGATCACTGAGTTGCTGGGTCTTGAGCATATTATGGATAAGCCAGTGCGGATGCTTAGTCTGGGTGAGAGAGTGAAAAGTGAATTGGCATTTAATCTCTCCTTTAGACCTAAACTGTTGTTTCTCGATGAGCCAAGTATTGGTCTTGATATTACATCTAAGCATGAAATCAGGGAGCTTCTTAAAAAACTGAAAAGGGAGCGCGGCACTGGGTATATCATCACGAGTCATGATATGGGAGATATTGATGGATACGTCGATGATATTATTCTCTTGCATAAGGGAAAGAAACAGTTTCATGGCAATCTTCAGGCGCTTAAAAATGTCATTCCTTCTTTGGTGAGAATGACACTTTTTTGTGAACACTTGGCTGCACCTTCAACTGTTGTAGAAAAAATTGATGAGATTGCGTTGAAATTATCTACTCCTTTAAAGGATAAGCACTTTAACACTGAAGAATGCTCGCTGGAGATTTCGCTGCCTCGTGAGGATTTTGCGCATTTTGTACGCGAAATTACAACCGAATTGAACTGTACGTTCTCTGTATCCACTCCCTCGCTTGAAGAGATGCTCCGTGTTAAATTTAAAGAATTTATCTAACCACTGCTTTGGCGTGTTTCTTTTTGCCAAGAATGGATTACTCACTGTTCTAAGTGATAGAGCAATGTTTTTTACCGACATTATCATTGGAACACTTTCGCCATTTGTTATTCAATTTCTATTATGGAATGCACTTTTCTCTGATATGGGCAACACCATAAATGGCTTTAGCTTTCATGATATGATGTATTATTATGCTTTTTCTTTAGTCCTAGGACGCTTAAATAATGGTTATAATGTGATTAAGTTTTTCTCTCATCATGTTAAAGAAGGTCAATTAGAAGTATATCTTACAAAGCCCTTCAGTTATATGACACAAATGCTTTTTACTTTTTTAGGGGAGAGTGTATTATATAGCATCCCGTTATTGGCTCTTTTTGTTGTTAAGCTTGTTTCATCCTATGAAAACATTCTGGGATTGGTCATCGCTTTTCTATTCTTTTTTCTCATTGTTATTCTATCACAATTGCTTTGTTTTTTACTCTCTTTTGGAATTGCCTTATTAAGCTTTTGGGTGATTGAGTACAATATATTACTCTCTTTCAGTATTCTTAGTTCAGCGCTTCTTGGGGGGGGGGCTTTTACCACCATCTTTTTGGCCGGTGTGGCTTATTCCGCTCATGCAATTTAATCCTTATCGTTTCGTGATCTCAGCTCCTGCCGAGTTTTTTGCGACGCAAAATTTAGCGTTGTTTCAGCAGTTTATTTTCGGAAGTTTTACTTATATTTTGTGTTTTTTATTCTTAATTTATATTGCTTGGAATAAAGGGATGAAAGCATATAATGGAGCGGGTGGTTGAGATGAAAATAATCCTTCATTTTATCAGTTTGAATATCCGCCGACAGATTGTTTATGGTAAGAATTTGGCTGGGGAGTTTATTCTTTCTCTATGCTATTATTTTATTCAATTCATATTTATTGATAGAATATCTTCTTTTTCAGGAAAGATCGGTAACTATAGCAGAGATGAAATCCATTTTATCTTTGTTATCTTTGTTTTACTTGGAATATTTTTGAATATTTTTACTAATTCTATTGAAACGTTTTTTGAAAAAGTAGCGGATGGTAAAATTGAACCATACTTGATAAAGCCCGTTTCAATTTGGTTGTTGATGTTGTTTGGTTGGTGTAAACCTCTTAATCTGATCAAGCTCTTTGTTCTTTATGTTAGTGCCTATTTATTTGTATCATTACCGAATATATCCGATCTTAAGCTAAGATGGATCTCTTTTATTGTTGCAATATTTTGTGTTTTTATCGTCAATATTTGTTTTTTGTAAATTTTAAAAATATTTATCTTACTGTACTATACAAAAAAATAAAAACAATATGTGTAACTAAAAAACAACACATTAATATTTTTATAATGTAATAACATAGTAATATTTATGATAATAAAGCTAAAATTATAATAAAAACAATAAAATAATTCTAATTTAATACATTTTAGCATTAAATTGTATAATATAAAAACACAAATAAAACAATTGACAAACTTAAGATAAATATGTAACGGATATAATATAATATAAAAATAGCAATTAAAATAAAATTATTAATTAAAGTTTTGTATTATATTTTTATTATAAGAAGATAAATATACGTTATCGATAGATGATGTAATGTTTTATATTTAGAGGGGGTGGTAAAGAAAAATTTATTTTATTAAACATTGTAATAGGTGGTTATGATGAAAATATTTAAGCATTGTATAGTATGTGTGGTTGCAGTCGCTATTTTCTTTTCACAGGTTTTAGGAGCCAATGCCGATTCTTTAAATGGTAGATTTCAAAATGCTGGTTTCATTTCTGTAATGACACAGGAAAATAGAGTTATTAAAGCTGTTGATATGATTATTAGCCAATTTGGAGGACAAGGGGCTGAGAAAAATGTCCAAAAAGTCGCGGGTTTAATGGGGATGGAGGCAGCGATTTTTGGTTTAATCGCATATCTTGTATATTTCTTTACTAGAAAGCCACCGAGTCCTAGCAGAGAGACAGGTGGAAGAACATTCGATGCTTTTGCTCATAGTGCATGGGCTTTGAATTAAAAGATATTGTACTTGATTAACTTTGAATTATTCTTTTGTTGAATATTTCATATAACTAAACCGTGATATTTAATCATGGTTTAGTTATATTTTACTCTTAATGATGTTGATTAGTTTATCCTTAAGATATTTTTTTGGGTAAGGCAATATATGGCACATTAAATTTAACTAATCAGCTATTTTAAAGGTTACTTAAATTTTTCCCTCTTCAAAATACACATTTGAGCTAAGTTTGTGGTTGATATTTTTTTATGATGCGAATGTATTAATTGAGATATCCATGAACTTTGCATATCAACTCAAAAAATACAGGGGATCACAATCTTACGACTATTTGTGGGTTTCATTCTTATGAAATGAAAAAGCATAGTGATGAGTATTATAAATGTTTGCGTAAAAAGCTTTTATTGGAAGCTTCTAGTCTCTTTGTGGTTTACAATTCATTTTATCATTTTATCTTAAGCAAAGAGAATGTGGATTCATTTCTATTTCTCTATTTTATCTGAGAAGGGTGGAGTTATACGAATGTCAAAAAAAGTCATGATCGTGGAAGATAATGAGCTTAATATGAAGTTATTCCGTGATCTTGTAGAAGCGAGTGGTTATGAAACCGTTGAAACGCGCAATGGTCTTATGGCATTAGATTTGGCGCGTTCATCAATGCCATCTCTTATCCTTGTGGATATCCAGTTGCCAGAGGTCTCTGGAATAGATGTTATTAAACAATTAAAAGGAGATGAAGAACTAAGATCGATTCCCGTTGTTGCTGTAACAGCCTTTGCTATGAAAGGGGATGAAGAGCGAATTCGTGCCAGTGGATGTGAAGAATATATGTCAAAGCCTATTTCTGTCCCGCATTTTATCACAATGGTAAAGCATTTCTTGGACTAAATTTTGTTAAGTAATGATAGAAAAAGACATTGAAAAGCTTATGAGATAACTAAAGTTATATTACAGATATTTTTTGATCTAATTTTTTAGTTCTTGTTTAAGGAGAATCTGTTGTTTTGCATTCTTGTTTTCTTCTAACAGATATAAATTTGTCTCTACGAAAGGTCTGTTTTAGCAGTTAAAAAAAGCCCCGTTTTTGTCCGAGGCTTTATGCATTGTACAAAAAATGAAATTAACGCTTTGAGAATTGGAAAGAACGACGTGCTTTTGCTTTACCGTATTTTTTACGTTCAACAACACGACTATCACGGGTAAGAAAACCACCTTTTTTCAAGATTGAGCGAAGTTCTGGTTCGTAATACGTTAAAGCTTTGGAAATGCCATGGCGCACTGCACCGGCTTGTCCGGAAAGACCACCACCTGCAACGGTTGCAATAATATCAAACTGGGTATCCCTGTTTGTTGCAACAATTGGTTGACGAAGAATCATTCTAAGAACAGGACGAGCAAAATATTTGTCAAATTCCTTATTATTGATCGTGATTTTTCCAGAACCTGGTTTAATCCATACGCGTGCAACAGCGTCTTTACGCTTTCCTGTTGCATAAGCACGTCCTTGTGAATCAAGCTTTTGCACGTGGACAGGAACAACATTTTCATGTGTTTCTGTAATACTTGTTACTATGCTAAGCTCAGAAAGAGAATTAATTTCAGCCATAATCAAGCAATCCTTTTGTTTTTGCGGTTTAAAGCACCAACGTCAAGAGATTCAGGCTGTTGTGCTTCATGTGGATGTTGGCTTCCAGCGTAAACACGTAGATTCTTCAATTGACGGCGACCAAGGGGACCACGAGGAATCATGCGCTCTACCGCTTTTTCAATAACGCGTTCGGGAAAACGCCCCTCAAGAAGTTGACGTGCTGTACGTTGTTTGATTCCACCAATATAGCCGGTATGCCAATAATATTTTTTATCCGTATATTTTTTGCCAGTGAGAGCTATTTTATCTGCATTAATGACAATAACGTTGTCACCATCATCAACATGTGGAGTAAATGTAGCTTTATGTTTGCCACGTAAGCGGTTAGCAACAAATGTGGCAAGACGACCTAAAACAAGGTTTTCTGCGTCAATAATAACCCATTTTTTCACCACTTCAGTTGGCTTTTGTGAAAAAGTTGCCATAGAAGTATCCTTTATTAGAACCCTTTTAATATAAGGGAATTTTTACTGTTTTGCGTTGAAAATTGTTACCATAGCGAAATATTTAACGCATACACCTTACTCTGATATAATGTCTTTTGATTGACGTCAAGAGAAAATAAAAACTTTATAAAACAACATGTTATGATAAAGGTATTATAATACCTCATTAAAAGAAGTTTGTGGACAATTTAAGCTTAAAATGAATGTTGCAAAAGACTATTTTATCTTTAACGTATGATTGTATTTTATCGTTCTCCATTATAAAATGAGCAATAATGCAGTGGTCTCGTTACTTTCTCAATGTTGAATCTTCTGCTTGTGGTCAAGCTTGGTTAGATGCCCTTGATGTCAAAGGGATAAATAATGCGCGCGCTATTTCTCAAAAATTTGGTTTTCCAGATCAGTTAGCTCGAGTACTTTCAGCAAGAGATGTGGATGAAGCTGAGGCTGTTGCTTTTATTAATCCAACATTACGTACGCTTATGCCTGATCCAGAAAGTTTTAGGGATATGCAATGCGCTGCAGAGCGCATTGTTAAGGCTCTTCTCAATCAAGAACAGGTTGCTGTTTTTGGTGATTATGATGTTGATGGTGCTTGTTCTTCGGCACTCATAGCGCGTTTTTTTCGTTATTTTGGTATTGAAGTCAAAATTTATATTCCTGATCGTATTGTTGAAGGCTATGGTCCGAATGAACAAGCAATGAGGATGCTTGTGCAAGAAGGTGCTCGGTTAATTATCACTGTTGATTGTGGCGCAAACAGTCCAGATGCGGTAAAAGCAGCGAGGCTTGCTGGTGCTGATGTTGTGATTTTAGATCATCATCAAATGTCAGAGATTCATCAAGAAGCCGTTGCTCTTGTCAATCCTAATCGCCCTGATGATTTTTCTAAACAGGGGCATTTATGTGCAGCGGGCGTTGTTTTTGTTACGTTAGCTTGGGTTCATCATTTACTGCGGAAAAAACAATTCCAAGGGCAGCTGCCTGATCTTTTAAGTCTGCTTGATCTTGTTGCATTGGCAACCATATGTGATGTCGTCCCATTACAGGGGGTTAATCGTGCTTTTGTGATAAAAGGGCTTCAAGTTGCTCGTTCTATGCATAATCCAGGAATAACAGCTTTAACAAAGGTTGCACGAATAGGGGAGCCGCTTAATAGTTTTCATTTAGGTTTTTTGTTAGGCCCTAGAATTAATGCAGGAGGGCGCATTGGTGATCAAGCTTTGGGAGCACGTTTGCTTAGCTGTGAGAATAAAGATGAAGCGGACAGAATAGCAGAACAATTAGATCAGCTTAATCAAGAACGCCAAGAAATGGAGAACATTCAATTAGCACAAGCGGAATCTTACATTGCTTCTCTTTATCAAGATCAAGAAATACCCTTGTCACTTGTAATTTCTCATAAAGAATGGCATCCGGGAATTATTGGTATTCTTGCTTCCCGTCTCAAAGAGCGTTTTTTTTGTCCTGTTTTTGCTATTGCTTTGAAAGAAGATGGAAATGGCGTAGGGTCGGGACGCTCAATTAATGGTATAGATTTAGGAGCACTCGTTCGTGAAGCTGTTACATTAAATTTATTAGAAAAGGGAGGGGGACATAGTATGGCCGCAGGAATTACAATTCAATCAACAAAAATTGAAATCTTTCGAAAATGGCTAGAAGAAAAAGTTTCTTTAAGGGTTTCTGAGTTGCATGCTAAAAAGTCTCTTAGTATAGATGGTTCTCTTTCTGCTTCTGGTGTTAATGAAGCGCTGTTTGAGTTGCTTGAAAAAGCAGGGCCATTTGGGACAGGGAATGCAACGCCTGTTTTTGTTCTTCCCTCTCATCGATTGGTGAATCTATCTGAAGTTGGTAAAGGACATCTTCGCCTCATTGTATCTAATGTTGAAGGAAAAAAACTGCAAGGAATAGCTTTTCGTGCTGTAGGGACATCTCTTGGTGATTTTCTTTTTGAAAATATTGGTGAAATGATTCATTTAGCTGGTCATCTTAGTTTGAATTATTGGAATGGAACGACCAATCCGCAACTGCGTGTGATTGACGCAGCCGCAGTGGTTTGAAAGGGATATTTTTTACATTAGATGTCTAGATTAGAAGCAAAAGTAGAATTTTCTTGTATGAAACGAAATCGTGCTTCTGGTTTTGTTCCCATGAGACTTTCTACAGTCTTTTTCGTTTCTTGCATTTCCACGGCATCAATAGAAACACGAAGCAATGTACGTTTTTGAGGATGCATAGTCGTTTCTTTAAGTTGTTCCGCGCGCATTTCACCCAGCCCTTTAAAACGCCCGATTTCGATTTTAGCTTTTCCAGTAAATTCAGTTTTGAGCAATTCATCCTTGTGAATGTCGTCACGAGCATAAGCAACTTTTCCTCCTTGCGATATTCTATAAAGGGGAGGGACGGCGAGATATAAATGTCCCTGATGAATAAGGTCAGGCATTTCTTGAAAGAAGAAGGTAATGAGCAGTGACGCAATATGAGCACCATCAACATCAGCATCTGTCATGATGATAATACGTTCATATCTGAGATCTTTTTCACGATACTTGGAGCGTGTTCCACATCCAAGAGCAAGGATAAGATCGCTAATTGTTTGGCTTGAGTTCATTTTTTCATGTGCAGCACTGGCGACATTTAAGATTTTACCACGAAGAGGTAAAATTGCTTGGTTTGCTCTATTTCTTGCTTGTTTAGCAGATCCTCCTGCAGAATCCCCTTCAACAATGAATAGTTCAGCACCCACAGCATGGTTCTGGCTACAATCTGCAAGTTTACCGGGCAGACGTAATTTACGGACAGCAGTTTTTCGACTTATTTCTCTATCTTGGCGTCGTCTAACACGTTCTTCAGCACGTTCAATAACCCAATCGAGAAGTTTTGTTGCTTCTTGCGGGGAATTTGCTAACCAATGATCAAAAGGATCGCGGATTGCATTCTCAACGATACGCTGTGCTTCAATGGTCGCTAATCGATCTTTTGTTTGTCCAACAAATTCAGGGTTACTGATAAAGACTGAAAGTATTGCGGCTGTTGAAATCATAATATCGTCAGACGTAATAATTGTTGCGCGCTTGTTTCCTATTAACTCAGCGTAGGATTTCAATCCACGCAAAAGAGCTTGACGTAATCCTATTTCGTGTGTTCCGCCTTCTCCTGTAGGAATCGTATTGCAGTAAGATTGCACACAAGAATCACCACCATGCCAAGCGATAGCCCATTCAACGGAGCCATGGCCATTATTTTGTTGTGTTTTGCCAGAAAAAATTTCTGATGTTACTCGATATTCATCTTTTAGTGACGAGAGTAAATAGTCTTTAAGCCCATTGGGGAAATGAAAAACAACTTTTTCAGGAATATTTTCTGCGCCTTCAAGTATGACGGGATCACAAGTCCAGCGAATTTTTACGCCACCAAAAAGATAAGCTTTGGAGCATGCCATCTTATAGATTTTTTCTGGATCAAAAGCTGCGTTTTCACCAAAAATTTCACGATCAGGATGAAAACGAACGCGCGTACCACGACGATTATAAACATCTCCCAGATCTTCCAATCCAGATTGAGGAATGCCGCGTGAGAAACGTTGGCGGTAAAGTTTTCGTTCTCGTGCAACTTCAACTTCCATATCATCAGAAAGAGCATTGACAACAGAAATCCCTACCCCATGAAGTCCACCTGCAGTTTGATAAGCCTTTCCATCAAATTTTCCCCCTGAGTGGAGTTGTGTCATAATAACTTCAAGAGTAGATTTCTCAGGCATTTGAGGATGATTTTCGACAGGAATACCACGTCCATTATCTGTAACGGTTATATAACCGTTCCTATCTAATGAGACCTCAATAAAATCTGCATAACCCGCAACAGCTTCATCCATCGCGTTATCAATAATTTCGGCAAATAAATGATGAAGCGCTTTACTGTCTGTTCCACCAATATACATTCCAGGACGTAAACGTACGGGCTCTAAACCCTCAAGCACTCGAATAGAGAGGGCATTATAGTCATCTTCTTGCGTATCTTTTGCGCTTTTTTTTGAAATCATCGCTTTTGATTTCATTGGAGACTGCAGAGTGTTTTCTTTTGTATTTACCCGAGATGGGGCTTTATTTAAAACACTAAAAAGATCCTTTTTGTTATCGCTCATAGCGTTTAACTATCTACCCCATAAAATAAAATATTTATTAAAACGATTTTATGCCTGTTTTTTATTTAAAAATCAATGCACTTAGGAAACATCAATTGTTGGACCGAAAATTTGTTCAAAGGCGTGTTTGAGAGCAATATCAATATCATGCATTGTTACAGGGTAACCTAGATCCAGAAAGCTTGTTACACCGTGGTTTTTAATTCCACAAGGAACAATTCCTGAATAATGGGCTAAATTAGGATTAACATTGATAGAAACTCCATGAAAACTTATCCATTTGCGCACTCGAATGCCAATAGCTGCAATTTTATCTTCGGAAGAAAGATCATTTTGTTTTGATGGGCAATGAGACTGTTTAACCCAGACACCAACTCGATCTTCTCTGCGTTCGCCTTTAATATTAAAGTTTGCAAGCATCTGTATGATCCATTCTTCTAATGCACTAATAAAAGCACGAATGTCTTGTTTTCGGCGTTTAAGATCAAGCATGATATAAGCAATACGCTGCCCTGGACCGTGATATGTGAATTCGCCTCCACGTCCTGCTTCATAAACAGGGAATAAATTAGGCGCCAAAAGATCTTTTTTATTTGCACTCGTCCCTGCTGTATAAAGGGAAGGGTGCTCAAGAAGCCAAACCTGTTCATGCGCGGTTTTTGCAAGAATTTTTTCTACACGTTCTTGCATATAACGCAGAGCTTCAGGATACTCAACTAGATGATTACTTATCTTCCATTCAACGGGTGGATTTCCTAGAATTGCATTAAAATGATATGATAAGTTATTACGATCCGTATGTTTTAATTCAAATGTCATTGGTAATATTTATCTTGATGTTTGAGTTTGTATTATAATCAGAAAAATAAAAAAAGAACAGGATTAAGAGATAGTTTATAAGAAGTGCAATGAATTTTATTAAAAAAATCGTTATGCTCGTTTTACCATCTTCCTGTTGCACCGCCACCACCTGATGATCCACCACCACCTCTGAATCCTCCTCCCCCTGAAGGTCCGCCAAAGATTCCACCAGAACCTCTACCGCTCGCATTTAAGTTTAAAAACCAAGGTGTGAAGACAATACCCAGCCAAAGATACTTTCGTGGACCTATTTTTTTACCAAAAATCATAGCAAGAATGGGCAAACAAATGACTATAAAGAGAATGAGAAACGTGATTGTATTTGTAATCATTTCTTCTTTTTCAGCTTGTTTGCGTTGTTCTTCAACAGCTTTAGCTTTTTGATTGATTCGAAAAGAAAAATCAGCATCACTTTGTGTGATCACTTTGATAATTGCGTGAACGGATTCGACAATTCCTTTTTGATAATTTCCTTCACGAAAATTAGGAATCATGAAGCTATTAATAATGACAGAGGAAATGGCATCTGTTAGTTCTCCTTCCAGACCGTAGCCTACCTCAATACGTGCTTTGCGTTCATTTGGTGCAATGACGATTAATATGCCGTTATTGATTTGTTTTTGACCTAATCTCCATGTACGAAAAAGAGAATTGCTGTATGTCTCTATATCATTGCCCGAAAGAGTAGGGAGCGTCACAAGAACGATTTGATCTCCTGTTTTCTCTTCGAGTGTAGCTAGCTTTTCCGTTAAATTTCTTTGTGTTGCATGATCAAGTAAATGAGCCATATCGTTGATATAGCCGGTTAAGGGAGGAAACTTAGTGTGTGCGTAAGTGACATTCCCCAATGCAATGATCAAATATAGAATACTCAAAGGAACCCATAAACGTAGAAAAATACGACGTTGTATAGAGTGTTGAAATATTTTCATTAATTAAAATTAACCTTTGGTGTTTGTTGGCTATCAGTATCGATGGTAAAAGTAGGCATAGGTTTAGCATCACGAAACCATAGCTTTGCCCAAATCATCGTCGGCATTGTTTTGAGAGCAGTATTGTAAGCACGTACTGTTTCAATATAATCGCGGCGCGCAACGGAAATTCGGTTTTCTGTTCCTTCTAATTGTGATTGAAGAGCAAGAAAGTTCTGGTTTGCTTTAAGATCCGGATAGTTTTCGACAACAGCCATAAGCCGCGAAAGGGCACTTGATAAATTTGCTTGATTTTTGAGATATTGCTGCATAACTTCTGGATTATTCAACATATCTGCATTAATGTTGACTTGCGTTGCTTTGGCACGTGCCTCAATTACATTTGTGAAAACGCTTTGTTCATGAGCTGCGTAAGCTTTAACTGTTTCTACAAGATTGGGGATGAGATCTGTACGACGTTGATATTGATTGAGCACTTCACTCCATGCTGCATGTACTTTTTCTTCATTTGTTGGTATCGTATTAAATCCGCACCCACTTAAAAATGGCACTAACCATGCCAAAAAAATCACGATTGAAAATTGTTTTAATATTTTAAACATTGAAGAAGTTTGTACATTTAACATAAAGATGTCTCCACAGATATTTTATGTATTATATAGGGTTTATCTTCTTGCTGGAAAGTATTTTGAATTTTATCAACAGGCATATTTATCAATAAACTGACACCTCTATGCGTTTTAGGAACGCTTAAGTGACTTGTTGATATTAAAATAATAGCGGTAATATAGAGGTCATCTTATAAAAGATCAATGATATTCATATAAATTATTATTACAGGAAAATATATTATTTTTATAGTATTTTTGTTTCAAAACATGCATATAATAATTGGGAAGGGGGAAAATCCTGTGATAGAAAGTGTTCAACGGCAAAGTGAAAAGTTTGATGGATTGGCTAATGATTATGATCGTTATCGTCCTCGCTACCCCCCTCACTTTATTTAAAACCATGCTCCATCCTTTTAAGAACAAAAAGCATTTGTCCATTGTGGATGTGGGGGCTGGGACAGGTATCGCACTAGAGGGAGTTGTTAATTTTTGAGGAAATGAGCACCAATATCATGCTATCGATGTATCGGCAGATATGATTAAGAAGGGGCGAAGAAAATTTCCTACGGTGCAGTGGTATCAGGGGCGTGCCGAAGACCTATTGCCTCAAATTGGTGAGGTCGATCTTGTCATTGCAGCGCAAGCGTTTCAGTGGATGGATCGTCCTAAGTTGCTTTGTTCTGTTTCAGATCAACTTCGAGTCAATGGTGTCATGGCTGTTATTCAAAATAATCGTGATTTCAAGCATAGTGAATTTCTAGAGGCTTATGAGACATTGTTAGAGAAAATGAGACCGAACTATTCCCGGTATTATCGTAATTTTGATTTTTTACAGGAAATGAGGATGGCTTTGGGGTAGATCCAGAAAAGATTTTTTTCCATACGCACAATTGGACGATGATGATCCCATCTGAAGCTTTTATTGGAATGAGCCGCTCTTCAACGCAAGCGCAACGTGCTATTGCTTGCTATGGGGAAGAATATTTGCGGCAATTGGTTGCATTGACAAAGAAATATGAAGTGCAAGGTAATTTGGAGCTTTTGTATCGAAGTGAGCTCTATATGTATGCAGGATAATCTGATATCGATGATTACTTTTGCTCTTTTAGCACATCAGAGTAGGCGGTATTCAGGAGATTAACGTATTATTAAGGTAGATTTTGAGGGGGAGAGTTTTTTCTTCTTCAGCATTCAAATTGACATCTTATTACATATTACATCTTATTTTTATTGTTCACTTTATATGAGAGAGTTTTAAATAGAAAATTTATGAACTAAATTATAGCATCGGAGTGCTTTCTTTACTGTAGTTTAACAACAGATTATTTTATAAAAGGGGAAGAGGTAGATTGAATAGAAATATTTGATAATTCTTTGTTTTTACGCTTATTTCTTATTATTAAATGAGAGTTCTTAAATTTTGACAAAAATAACTGAAAAAATACAAAAATTATCATAATCAGAAATTTGCAGAAAAAGGGTAATGGCTTGGAAGAATCTTTAAAAAAACTAATTCTGAAATTATCTCTAAATTCAGATTCAATATAACAAAAAAGTAAAATATAAATATGTTATATGAAGCATTTCTCTTTTTAAATATATAATATAAAAACAATATGTTAATTAAATTTTTTGATATAAGAAAGCTTCTTTTATTTTTATTTTAAATAACGGGTTAGTTCGAGTCTTGTGTGGTTTTATTGAAGATGTACTTTTCAGGTTTCAATCTGGCGCTTTAAATACAATTTTAGAAGTGGTAAATAAGCTTAATTTCTTCTATGTTGTGATATGTTAAATAAGTTTTTTAATTTTCTATAGAGTTTAATTTTTGCAATCATGATAGATTGAGACAGCTATCTGTCTAAGATTTTTATAAGTTTAGTAGGAATAGCTTAATGATATACCCATATGATAAATCCATTGAGTCCTTCGTCTTTACGCTTCATACACAAGAACAAGTCTGCACCATCACACAGTTTATCATTTCCCAATGTTGCGACAGCCCTTGAGACGGTTCATAAGAGGGGTTTTAGTTCTTTTTTGTACAGTTTTATCCATACGCCAATCTCGCTTATGACGTTCAAGCGAATGGTTTTGATTAATTCAACATACACAGATTTAGAATGGGAGAATCTTAAGATGTTCGGATCTCTTATCAAATTCAATATAAATAATGCTAGATTATGATTATAAATTAATGCGTTATCTATTTTTGAAATCCATGACCTTGGTTGTGCTTGTCAATATTTCATTTATCGTCAACTATTCTACTTTTGGATAATGACTCCATCGTAAGGAATACCTTTAAGAAAGTATTCCCGTTTTAAAGAGTCGTTATAGTTTTTTTGTTTTATAGAAGGATCAATAATGCTAAACATTACGCTTTGATTAAAAAAGAAAGTAAATTATGACTATTATACTAAAACCAAGCGAGGTGACGCTTAGTGAACTTGAAGCTATTTATTTTAATGGTGAAGTGAGTAAACTTCATAATGATACGCATTTAGCTATCGAGAAAGGGGCTCAGCGCATTGCTGAAATTGCTGCTGGAAGTGAGCCTGTGTACGGTATTAATACTGGTTTTGGGAAGTTGGCTTCCATTAAAATTGATGCGGACGATGTCGCTGTTTTACAGAGAAATCTTATTTTGTCCCATTGTTGTGGGGTAGGAGAGCCTTTAGCTGAAAATATTGTGCGTTTGATAATGAGCTTAAAGCTTATCTCTTTAGGAAGAGGAGCTTCAGGAGTTCGTCTAGAATTGGTAAATTTGCTGGAAAATATGCTTGCAAAGGGCGTCATTCCTGTCATCCCTGAAAAAGGGTCTGTTGGTGCTTCAGGTGATCTAGCTCCACTTGCTCACATGGCGGCTGTTATGATGGGAGAAGGAGAAGCATTTTTTCAAAATATTCGTATGAGTGGAGCGGTTGCATTAGAGAAAGCGGGATTGTCCCCTATTATTTTAGAGGCAAAGGAAGGTCTAGCTCTTATTAATGGGACTCAAACATCAACAGCCCTTGCACTTGCTGGTCTTTTTCGAGCTTATCGGGCATTGTGTGGTGGATTGCTGGCAGGAGCTTTGACGACAGATGCCATTATGGGATCAACGGCGCCATTTCATCCTGATATCCATATTTTACGAGGACATTATGGGCAGATTGCCGTATCGAAAACATTAGAAAAGCTTGTAGAGGATTCAGAAATTCGTGCAGCACATTTACGGGGTGATGAGCGTGTACAAGATCCTTATTGTATACGTTGTCAGCCACAGGTCATGGGGGCATGTTTTGATATTTTGCTGGCAGCAGCAAAAACACTGATTATTGAAGCAAATGCTGTTACAGATAATCCATTGATTTTAAGGAATGGTGACGTTGTATCAGGTGGGAATTTTCATGCTGAACCTGTAGCGTTTGCTGCTGATCAGATTGCTCTTGCTTTATGTGAAATAGGATCTATTTCTCAACGGCGTATTGCTCTTATGGTTGATCCAGCAGTTTCTTATGGACTTCCAGCTTTTTTAGCGCATAATGCGGGTCTTAATTCAGGTTTTATGATTGCTGAAGTAACAGCAGCAGCTTTAATGTCTGAAAATAAGCAAATGGCCTATCCTGCTTCCGTTGATTCAACACCAACTTCAGCCAATCAAGAAGATCATGTTTCAATGGCTTGCCATGGAGCTCGTCGGTTATTGCTAATGAGCGAAAATCTTTTTACACTTATTGGCATTGAAACGCTTGTTGCAGCACAAGGAATTGAATATCGTGCACCTTTAAAAACAAGTACTTTTTTGCAATCTGTTATGGAATGTTTACGCAAAAATGTTGCTTCTCTTAAGGAAGATCGCTATCTGGCTCCAGATCTTCATCAAGCACATATACTTGTGCGTGAAGGGCACTTATTATCTGTTTTACCAGAAACAATTTTTCCTTCATTAAGTTTTCAATAATATTTGTTTTAAGGACAATGATGAAGGGCGGATATTGAATTTTGAAACTTCCTCATATGAAAATATAGAAGATCAATACTATATTTGAATTATTTAATGAATTATGTATATATATATTATTTATAGTCAACTAGATATTTTATTATTTTATAGGGATCTGATTTAGCATCATAATTTTATAGAAACTATAAATTTAAAGTACCTATATTTTCTGATTTCTATCAGAAATTTTAATCTAAGTTAAATAATATTCACAAATTATATGTTGTAATATTATATTTTTATAAGTACAAATTACAATATATGTATTATATTAAGTAAAAATAAAAAATTTATTGTATATTCTTCTTATTTGTTAATACTTTATGAATTTTATATTTCATTTTTGATATTTTA
This sequence comes from Bartonella sp. MU37NMGALS, assembly GCF_042194015.1. Classification (NCBI taxonomy): domain Bacteria; kingdom Pseudomonadati; phylum Pseudomonadota; class Alphaproteobacteria; order Hyphomicrobiales; family Bartonellaceae; genus Bartonella; species Bartonella sp. MU37NMGALS. The sequence goes on along the minus strand of NZ_JBHIML010000006.1, from coordinate 88,144 downwards.
AATAAAAAAGGAGAAAGAAATGTTTAAAAGTGCTAGATTATGTGTATCAATAACAGTTATTTTTTTCTCTCAAATTCTTGAGATTCATGCAAATTGTAGGAGAGGTGGCTTTCCAGAGGAAGTTTTCATTACAATAGTGGCCCAAGAGAAGGGGCCTCTGATTTTAGCGAAAAACAAAGATTTTATTGCTATCTCAGGGCAAAATCCCGAAGATAAGGAGAATGCTATCATTAGGCCAACAGTCAAAGATTCTATTTTTAGCGCATATTTTTTTTCCATTGGAAAGTTTATCTTTAAGACAGTTGGAGTCCTTAAAAGATGGGTTGTAAATACAATTTCTCATACTTTTGAAGGCTTGCGAGATTCGTATTATCATTGATTGAGCTATTCAATTGGCGTAAAAAGTTTGCTTTGTGGGCTCAAAGAGAGTTTTCTTAAAGTAACAAAAAATTAATTGTACGCATAGTTAATGCGTTTGTTATGAATTTTTAGGCTTCTATTTCCGTGCACGGAAATAGAAGCCTAAAAGTTTAGATTACATTAAGATTAATTTTCTCTGTAAAAAACTAGAGAATACGAAATGAATTAAATGACAATTATAAAAAAATTCATTATCACTTTATTTGAATAAAATAATACAAAATTGCAGGTTATAAAAGCTGAGTAATCGCAATAAAAGTATTTTTTCATTGTCTAGAGCAAAGTGTTTGACGGGCTAGTCTTCAATGTTTTTTGAAATATATTTGTGAAAGAAACATGAGGCTTTATTTATCATAAAGCTGTTATCGTTGTGTAGATTGTCAGCATTTCAAAAAGTAAGGAAAGAAATGGCAATAAATGAACTGAAAAGAGGGATGAGTAAGCGCCAAGTTATTTTTTTAGCTCTTGGCTCTGCTATTGGAACAGGTCTTTTTTATGGGTCTGCACAGGCAATTAAGCTTGCGGGTCCCAGTGTTTTGATTGCCTATTGTATTGCTGGTTTAGCTATTTTTATGGTTATGCGGGCTCTAGGAGAGATGATACTTCATAATCCATTACCTGGTTCTTTTGCTCGTTATGCGGCAAATTACATATCACCATTAGCAGGTTTTTTAACGGGATGGACATATGTATTTGAGATGATTCTTGTTGGTTTGGCTGATATTACAGCTTTTGCGACTTATATGGGGTTTTGGTATCCTGATGTTGCTCCTTGGGTATGGGCACTGAGTATTACATTAATCATCACAGGTATTAATTTAGCGGCTGTAGAAGTCTATGGTGAACTAGAGTTTTGGCTATCTTCTATTAAAGTTATCGCTATCATTGCGATGATTATTTTAGGAATAGCAATTATTTTTTGGGGGTGGGGTGAAGGTGCAAATTTTTCTACCGTTACTGTTCATAATTTATGGAAAAATGGTGGACTTTTTCCCAATGGTTGGTTTGGTTTTTTAGCTTGCTTTAGTGTTGTTGTTTTTGCTTTTGGTGGCATAGAAATCATTGGCATGGCAGTCATGGAAGTTCAAAACCCTCATCAAACAATTTCAAAGGCAATTAATTCTACTCCAGTTCGTATTTTGCTTTTTTATGTCATGACGTTAGCGATTTTAATGTCACTTTATCCTTGGAATGAGATTGGTCTTATGGACAGCCCTTTTGTATCCATTTTTGAAAATCTTGGGATTTCGTATGCGGCAAATATCTTAAATATTGTTGTTGTTACAGCGGCTATTTCTGCAATGAATAGTGGAATGTATGGTGCTTGTCGCATGATACATGGTTTATCGCAGGAAGGTTATGCTTTAAAGAAGTTTCAATATTTATCAAAAAATGGTATACCGATTTTTGTTATTTTGATGATTTTCGGTATTTTTCTTCTTGGTGCTGTCCTTAATTATTTTTACCATGAAAAGCTTTTTTTTCTTATTGCTGCAATGGCAACATTTGCGACAGTTTTTGTTTGGATGATGATTCTACTTTCACAATTTTTTATGCGAATTAAGATGCCTAAAGAAGCACAGAATGGTTTAAAATTTCCAATTCCATTTTGGCCAATAGGATCGATTTTTTCTATTTTATTTATGGTTTTTATTTTTATTCTCTTATGGTATTTTGATGAGACACGGCCAATTTTAATTATAGGTTTTAGTTGGATTGCTTGGCTTGTTATTTGTTTCTATGCACTTAAACTTTATAATTTTAAGCAAAAGAAACAGCAATAAAATGTGAATAGAGATAAAACTCAAAACAAATAACTGATGTCATCAGGAGAACAGTTGTTTGATTGTTATACTCTAAAGATTAGAACAATTGAGATTGAAAAAAATCTGCTCGTTATTATTTTGCTTTGGAAGTTTTTGTGAGCCATTGCTTATGCTAACGGCCAAATCATATAAATATTGGGCATTTTTTTATGGTGAGCTTTGAAATCAATATAAGTCTTTCATGTTAAAATGCTTAACAATGCAAATAGATTTTAATAGAGACAAGATTATAGGCAGATATCTTTTTCTAAACGTATTAATGGAGTTCTGTTTTACAAGATAAGTTATTGTTTTTATTATTTTATAAGCTCTTTAAAAAATTTGTTGTTTAAATTTTGTTGTTTAAGAAACTACTATTGCTTTTAGAAGCGAAGATAAAGTTCTAGATGTATTCTCTCGAAAAGAAGGGTTGGAGTCTTCTGTATCCTTTAAAAGGATATTTGAGTTGTTATGGGGTAAAGGGGATAAGTTTTTTATTGTCTATTATTTTTTCTCAAAGAGGATTGGCGTTGGTAGAAAATAGTGAATAATCAAAGTCATTGTATCATTGCGTTTGCAAAAACTTCAATAAAGAGCAGTAAGGTATCACAATAAAATTTCATAGAAGAGTAAATTAAAGAGAACAATGAACGTGTGACAGTTTTACGATTCTTGTTGTTATTGCGAGCAAAAGAGCAAGGATCTAACTTATTTTTTATAATATTGATACGGGATAATTTTTATCACAAGTGGAGAAGGACAAAATGCACTCCGCAACTGTATTGTGGGTCATAGTAATCATAGTTCAAGTACACAGGAAGAGCACACAGGCTTTGGCTTTGAGATTGAAAAGAGCAGCAGCGGTGCTTCTGTTGTGGGTGCGAGTGCGAAAGACACTGGCGATCAATAGGAAAATAGCTCCGTTCAATCCTATTTCAAAGCGCAGAGAGGTGCAGATTATTGCTGATCATGATGTAAACATGTAAGCCGACAAATGTTTCAGCAGAGTGTGATGTCAACGTTGATGCTGGAAATAATATCACGCTTTCGGAAAACTATGATATCTCTAAGATACAAGAAATGCCTGAAAAGTCCTTTGTTGGTGTGACAGGATCTGTCAATGTGGGCATTCTTGGTACCATAAAAGATGTAAGGGGCGCAGCCAAACGTTTTGATTATAGAGATGTAAAACACAAAATCGATAATAGTTTGATTAGCGGGCTAAATGGCAATACAGTCGCGATTGTTCGTGCACGTAGCCCCCCAAGGTGCCATAACAGTAGGTAAAGGATTGCGTGACTTTAAAAAGCGAGATATCCACAATATAGCAAAGAAACAATATCTATCTTTTGGGAACAGCTGATAAGGCTCTATCGATAGAAAATCTATTATATGTCGTAAATGATGGCGAAAAAGATCATGTTTACCTACAAAACCATTTACTTAACCCCATTGGTATAGGATTTGGTCACAATCCACCTACTTTTTATAAGGTATCCTTGGAGTTTCCCTATATATTATTTCCACCAGCAATTCCCATGCGAAAGGAGAGGAGAGCGCTAGGCGCCTATGATCCTAGAATTTTTATAGTCATGCGCCTTATACGTGTGCAATGCACTATGGAACGCTTCATATTATGCCAATTTATTCGATTTTAGATAATTTAGGTTTAGGTTATTTATGGAGAAAAAAATGCAACAAATCTTAAAATTATTAAGTGGTCTCATTCTGTCAAATATCGCTGGATATAACATCGACAAGTTCCACTAGGAGTTTTGAGTGCTTGGGAGAAACCTAGAGCAGACTTTACTGAGGTAAGAAAAGCACTGTTAGAATGTGGCATGCCAGCTCCTTATGATATCTTTCCAGAAAATAAAAAGTTAAGCATCAATGCAGTGGCTTCCATTGATGTTTGCATGATCCAAGCAAAATTCCACTACAAATGGGGAGGACTATATTGGTGTTATACTTAATAAAGATGAAAACCTCTCCATTTGTCGTCCTAGTGCTGTTATCCCGCAACAAAGTGTCAAGAAGCGTTTGAACAGCTCGTTTTGTAAAAAATATAAAACCGCTCCTGAATATCAGCCTTAATTTTTGCTGATGATGATCAACAATCCCTATCTTCATGTTTTTCATGCCTGTGCACTGGGGTGTCCTTAAGTCACCATTTCAATGTTATTTATTTATGGGTACTACAACTGTAGGCGCAATAATATAAAAATATCTATTTTTGTTGTAATCAAAATATTGATAATAATTATAAGCATGCCGTTGATAGAATATGATTTTAGTAATAATTTTACCGTATTTTTGATATAAAAATAATGTTATAATCTTCGGGAAGATAAAAATAATAAAGGTTGATAATGTCCATCATTGTTTTGAAAGTAAAAAACAGCATGTAAAATAATTTATAGATTGTTTCGTGCCAAAATTACTCAAGGATAGGAAAATGAAGCATATTTTAAAATTATTAAGCGGGATAACCTTATTTGTTATGGCTGGATGTTACGAAGAACAGCCTTCTCGAACGGCTGTAGATGCATGGGAAAAGCCCGGCGCAGATCAGCTTGAGATCAAAAAAGCTCTGTTGGAATGCGGAGTGCAGCATTTGGATGGTCGGCTTGATACAGAAACAAGTATGGATGAGAAATTCAATGCTGAGGAGGCAGAGAATGCATGTATGATCCAAGCAGGTTTCCGAGATAAATTGGGAAGGGTGAAGTGGTGTGAGAAATATGAAAATCTTCCAATTTGTCAGCCTGATGCAGTTATTCCTCAGCGAAGTGTAGAGAGGCGTTTGAATAGTCCTCATTGTAAAGAGCATAAAGAACAACCTGAATGTCAACCTTAGGTATTGATGTTTCTGTAATCAATAATCCTCATATTCTTTTTCTCGCATGGGGGGAGGGGTTTCTTTTTTTTATGTACTAGCCATCTTGTATGCGAGAAAATACTAGCAAGTTTTTCAGCCTTTCTATCGTAAATATTGAAGGGGGGAAATGAAAAATATTGAAATTATTGAGTGTTATAATTTTATTAAGCTCTGCTGGATGTGTTAGCAAATCTCCTCCAATCGATCTTGGCATTATGAGAAAAGCCCAATGTCAATGAATCTACGATCTCACAAGCACTGTTCAAATGTGGCAGGCAGCCAATCTACGCTTTTCCTGAAAATATGGATTCGTGTGCAAGTGAGTTTGCAGCAATTTATGAATGCATGACTAAAGCAGGTTATCGATACAAACCACAAGATTCAAAGAGAATCTACTTTTATCAGTATCGCGAAGTGATTCATTTTTAGCAAATTTAATGGTAGTAAGGTATCAGCAGGTTATAGATAATGATATTTTTGGTGTACCAATTAGACGAAAAAGATGTTACGTCTTGATGAATGATAAAAAACGCTAGTAAATAAAAAAAGCTTTGCACAAGTGATCATCAACAGTAGAATACTCATTTTAAAGCAATAATTGAATGAAAATATTAAACGGGAGAAGAGAAAAATACGGCTCTTTTGTCTCCAATATAGTTATATTCATCAGCTACGAGATTAGCAATAGTGTTGTTGTCAGATGATGATAGTGGAGGATAGTGGGTTGTTGTTTAGAGAAATTTATTCAATATAAAGAATGTCAAATAATAGCTTTGCTAAAATATCTGCTTTAATGATAATAAACAGATAGCTTTCATAAAACTGATTTTGATGAAATTTTATTTTGGTGTTTTTTAATTTTAAGATGGTGAGTGTTTTACTGTATTTTAGATTTTATCAAAAGATCTAAAGTATTATGCAAGTAATTTTGATATAAAGATCTTTTCATTTTATGATAATTTTTTTGTTAGATATTAGCATTTTTAATACAGAAATTGTGTACATTAGGTTATAAATTAGTGTGCGATTTTTTGTTTTTTTATTGTAGTTAAAGAAATGATGCTGTTATAGCTTTCATATATTATATCTCATTATATCGTATTTTTATTAAAACGGTTGGATTGTTTAAATCTTAAAAATTGTTATCATTTTGTTGTATTTTTATTTTTCGGTGGTGAGATAAATTGAATATTATATCTCTTCAAAATTCACATTTTTCGCGTTTTTTGAGATTAGTTTTTTGGCATTTTGTATCGCAGTTTTTAGCGGTTTTTGAGATGCACTCTTTAAAGAGATTGTCATCATAAATGGTGTTTTTAAACTTTTTGTTCTTTCTTTACATAAAAGACAGAACGTATTATTTGTATGCTATAATTTATCATAAAAAATAAAAAACATCAATTTATTTCATTCTTATTGTGTTTAATTTGTGGTTTGTTTTTTTGCCAGCATTTTTTGTTTTGTTGAAAAAAAGAGAGTTTTGAAAAACAATGATAACCAAGGTATCTAAAAATCACTTGTATTCGTGTGTTTTTACAGCAGCTATTTTTTCTTTTTTATTAAATATAAATATTGAGGCGTATTCTCATTCATATACATCGCTGTCATGTGACGAAAACAAATTGCCTTATAAATGCAGTGATGGTGTAAAGCATACAATTAGTGATAAAGTATATAAGTTCACGGTACCTGTTAAAGAAAAGAATGGGGAGGGTAGTTCTCTCATATTGCCTGCTGCTATAGTAGTGCAGGAGCCAAATACAGTTATTCAGGCAATGCGTGTAGAGGTTGAAGCTACTGGGGGTATAGAAGATATTTATGGTGTTTCTGTATCACAAGGGGGAAGAATTGTTTTGAGTGATTCAGCTTTTAAAAATGTGTCAATAGGTCTTAAAGCTGATAGTGGAATGATTGAGGTTAATCGTGGAACAATTGAGGCTTCTCAGTTTGCAGCTTATGCAGAGAAGCGAGGAGCATCTGTTACGTTAACGAATACAAAAATTAAAGTGGAAGGTTTGGGTATCGGTCAAGAGAGTGCTCTTTTCGTTAGGGCTGATGCGGGTATTCAGATGAAAAGTGGTTTTATTGATGTGAATGATGCTGCTGCGCTTTATGTGGGGAGAGGGGGGAGTGCGACTTTAGATGGTGTTACCATTACTTCAAAATATCAAAAAACAGAAGACAATGAAAATACAAATGAAAAGATTGCACATACAGTTTTCAATGTAAAACATCAGGGCTCTGTTTATTTAAAAAATACTAATATTATTTCTACGGATGTTCATGTTTTAACAGTTGGACAAGATTTTCACACACCCTCCAATAACGGCAGAGAAGGGAATATTTTAATTTCGCGGGTTAACATTGAAGATTCAACTATTAAAGCAATAGGTAACAAACATGGTATGTATTTTGAGATGGATGAGGCGAATGATGCGTATGAACAGGGACTTGTCTTTTTGAAAAGGACGATTTTTGAGATTCCAGATGGAATAGCTATTCATAGTAATAACAGTCGTAGTTATATTGCAGTAACAGAAGGTACAAAAATTTTTGGTGACTTATTATTAACAGCTGAAAAGGGAGGGACTATAGCGATTTTGGCGGATTCTTCTTCGTTGATAGGAGGGACACGTGTTGCTGATGATTCTATTGCTGAGCTTTATTTGACGGGGGGATCAAAATGGTTTTTGACAAAAAGAAGAGAGATAGATTCGCAAGTTGCAAACCGCACAAGTTCATTTATTTCATTTGTAAAAATTTCTAATAGCTTTATTGCTTTTGAAACTCCAATGTTTCAGGAGTATCAGACACTTTATATTGGAGAGGGAGAGAAAGAAGTTTATAGTGCGCAAGAAAGTGCTGATATTTATCTCAATACACATTTCAGTAGTGATGGTTTGCTCGATAATAAAAAGACTGATCGGCTTTTGATACATGGTGATGTTTCTGGAAAAACGACAGTTTATGTGCAATTTGTTGCAGGAAATCAGGGTGAGATAGCAACCGGTGAAAATGCTCATAGTATTTCACTTATTCAGGTTTCTGGAAAAGCGGCAGAAGATTCTTTTCAGTTAAATCGTGCTTATATTGCATTAGAGGGGTTGCCTTACCAATATTATCTTCATGCTTATGGTCCAGATTCTACCCTTGGAAATGCACAAATTTCTCAAAGATTGGTTGAAGGAAATGGAGATTTTTGGGATTTTCGCCTTGAAAGTAAGTATATTCAGCCTTATTTGGGAAGGTCTGTTATCCCTCATTCTGAGTTAAAGGTCAGAGAGGTTGTTCCACAAGTTCCAACCTATCTTTTGTTACCAAATGCTTTGTTTCATATTGGACTCATGGATATCAGTAATCAACAAAAGGAATTGCAAGTTACACAGTCTATTCCTCGTAAATTATTAAAATTTGAAGGTAATTTTGCTTTATCTGTCTACGGTTATGGTGGGAGTTATCGTTATTTCTCAGATCTTTCTACACTTAAATATGGGTACGATGGTCATGTTGATTATAACGCTATAAAAACAAAGATTTTGCTCAAAACAATAGAGAGCGCATATAGTACAACATCTTTTGGGATTATGGGAAACTATGGAAAGCTTTCCTTACAACCTCGTAACGTGGAACAGAGCCAAAAGAGTACGTTTAATAAATGGTCATTTACGACATACAGTAGTGTGAAACACAACACTGGTTTTTATCTACATGGTTTTTTATCTTATGGTCTGTTTAAAGGGGATGTGCTTACCCATGCTTGGGGTAAGACGGCGACATTAAAAGCAAATCCTTTGAACGTTTCGTTTTCTGCTGGTAAAGTGTTTATGACAGGATATGAAGATCTTATTTTTGATCCGCAACTCCAGCTTATTTATCAACATCTTCGATTTGATAAGTTTCGTGATATTGATGGATTTGATGTTGAGATGAAAAAAATAGGTCAATGGTTGGTGCGTATTGGTGGGCGTTTAAATAAAACATTTTCAGCATCTGAAAAGGATCGTATCATTTGTTTTTATGGTAATATTCATTTTTCAAATCGTTTTGGTAAAAAACAATTTGTTCATTTTAAAGATGTTTTCCAGTTGGGTTCTTTTGGTTCTTCTTTAGAAATAGGTTTGGGTATTAATGCGCAGTTTTCTTCTAAAGTTATACTTCACAGTGATCTTAGCTATCAGCATAGGTTAACCAAGGCTGGTTTTTCTGGAGTTCATTTTTCTGGTGGTTTGCGCTATCATTTTTAATAAATCGTTTTAAAAATAATAAATGTGATTTTTAAAGTTTTGTTTTATTGTCGAGATTAAACCCATTGATGGTGCAGAATTTTAATTGCTTCTTTTAATAATGGCATCATGTGTTTTAATAGGTATGAAAGGATCACGTTGATTTATTTTTTATCTGGTTGATAGGGGGCTTAAATGCTTCAAAAAAATTGACAATGAAACTGTAAATCTATTTGTGTTATTTTGGCTATAAATATTGGGGATGTATTCGTTATCAGCTTTTTAAAATAGCAGCATTGTTTATCCTATTATGCTGTAAAGTACTGTCATTTGAGGTTGCTGATATCAATCATGAAAGGCAGGAAAATATTGGCTGCTGATTAAGAGCTTTTGTTGTTAAGGAAAGGAGGAGATTTGTAAAATATACAGCTCTATCATTTCGTGGATGATGCGCATTTTTATGCTTTGAAAGTTTATAAAAAGCGTTTTTGAAGCTGTTCGTATTAATCGCATTATTATAGGTGGATAATAAGCAAAATGATAAAGCGTGATCACCTTTATTATCATATTCAATGTATTAAACTTTTTAATTAAGATTATACTTTAAAAAAATTATTCTATATTCATGACTTTAATTGAATATATGAAAAGATATTATCATTGTCTTGTTTGTAAAAGAAACATGAAATATAACTCTTTAATTAGATTGGGATTGGCAAGATCTTTTTCTTATTTGAGGCATGGGAAGATCGGATTAAATCTTATTAAAGTGTATAAAACTTGGATAAAACAGTTGCTTTCTTGAAAAGATCAGAGGTAAACAAATATGCGTGAAATTTTGGATCATTTTGATATGCCATTGAATAAGAATAGAAAAAGTTCTGTTCAAAAGATTCAAAATCTTTCATGCCCATCACACCCAAAACGGTTTTATAAGCAAGTGAAGATTGCTTGTGGGGAGGTCGGCTTTACGATTTTGTTGGACGAACGTCCCGTTAAAACGCCCGCAAGGCGTCATTTTCATGTGCCAACAGAAGTGTTTGCTGAATACGTTGCTCAGGAATTTGAGAACCAAAAGCACGTTGTTGATCCTGCAAAAATGCCGATGACGCGTTTGGTTAATACTGTTATTGATGGTATCGCTGATGATATGCAGGTTGTTTTTGAAGATTTATTGCGTTTCGTTGCGTGTGATATGATCTTTTATCGTGCACAGACACCTAAAGAGTTGGTGCAAAAACAATCTGAACAATGGGATCCTTTATTAGATTGGGCAGAAAAAAAACTGGGTGCAAGGTTTTATTTGACAGAAGGGCTGATACATGTGGAACAATCATCAGAAGCACTTCAAGCTGTGAGTCATTATTTACGTAGCGTTGAGTCTTCTTATATGCTTGCCGCACTTCATATGATGACAACCTTAACGGGATCTGCTCTCATTGCTCTTGCTGTTGCTGCGGGAAATATTGATGCTGATCATGCTTGGTCTATTGCCCATTTAGATGAAGATTGGATGATGGAACAATGGGGAATAGATAAAGAAACAATGGCACGCCGTGCTCATAAAAAAGTTGAATTTAAGGCTGCTGCTACAATTGTTACAACTTGTTTATAGGGGTAAATCTTTTATTTACGTGCGTTCTTTTCACTCAGAGTATTTTTGTGACTTTTTGGGGATTGATTTTTACTTTTTCAAGTCCAGGAAATAGTTCATTGGTTATGTTTAAGAGCGTTTCGTCATTCCTACGGATAAAATACCATTGGTTATCGTGAAGTAGGGCAATAATTTCAGTTTGAATAGAGCATTTTTTTCCAGCATTTGTTGTGGTTACAAGCTCCACGGGTATAACAAAATAAGGGGTGCCATTATCAAGTGTACCTTCACGTTTTTGTTTTTGGTCAATGTTGATCGTTTCAATCTTGTAACTTTCTGCCAACCGTTCTATTTGGCTTTTCATGATTTGTCGAAATTGTGATTGACTAAGATTTTTTTTAGCGGTTAAGCGGTTGATGATTTGGGGAGGAATAGCATTTAAGATGACATTTGCATCGGCATTTTTAAGTGCTTTACTATAAGCGGATGCCGCTTTTTCAAGAGCTATGAGTTTTTGATTGGTTATCGTATGTGCTTGAGTTGTTGATGTGATAAAGACAATGCATAAAAGAAAGGGAACGAGAAAACAAATTCGCGGCATTAGAGACCTTGTTAGTTCATTTGAAGAGATTCAACACGTTATAAAGGAAAAGCGGATGAGCAAAAAGCCTCTTGCGCTTTTGCATGAGAAGAATATCCACAAAAATGGAGGCTTTTGCCTCCATTTTAAAAATCAGAAGAATGCGTATTGATTGTTTAAACAGAATAGTACATATCAAATTCAACAGGATGAGGTGTTGTTTCGTAGCGCAAGACTTCTTGCATCTTTACTTGAATGAAGGAATTAATCTGATCATCATCAAAAACGTCGCCAGCTTTAAGAAAGCCACGATCTTTGTCAAGTGCTTCAAGCGCTTCACGCAGACTTCCTGAAACAGTAGGGATTTCTTTGAGTTCTTTTAAGGGAAGATCATAAAGATCTTTATCCATAGCATGTCCGGGATGAATTTTGTTTTTGATGCCATCAAGACCAGCCATTAAAAGGGCTGCAAATGCCAAATAGGGATTTGCTGTTGGGTCTGGAAAACGAACTTCTACGCGTTTTGAATTTGGTGAGGAGCTCATTGGAATACGGCAAGATGCAGAACGATTACGTGCTGAATAGGCAAGAAGAACAGGAGCTTCATAACCAGGAACCAAACGTTTATAGGAGTTTGTGGATGGGTTTGTAAAAGCATTGATTGCTTTTGCGTGCTTAATAACACCACCGATAAAAAATAAACAGGTTTCTGATAGTCCGGCATATTCATTTCCTGCAAAAATGGGTTTGCCATCTTTCCAAATGGAGATGTGGACATGCATTCCAGAGCCGTTATCACCAAAAACTGGTTTTGGCATGAAGGTTGCTGTTTTCCCATAACTGTTTGCTATTTGATGTACAACATATTTAAAAATTTGCATCTTGTCAGCTTCGCGAACGAGTGTATCAAAACGAATACCCAATTCATGTTGGCCTGCTGCTACTTCGTGATGGTGTTTTTCGACCTGTACGCCCATATCCTTGAGTGCTGTGAGCATTTCAGAACGCATATCTTGGCAGGAATCAATCGGCGGAACAGGAAGGTATCCTCCCTTTATTCGTGGGCGATGCCCTAGATTGCCTGTTTCATATTCCGTGTCATCATTGGAGGGAAGTTCACTTGAATCGAGTTTAAACCCTGTGTTGTAAGGATCCGTTTTATAGCGCACATCATCAAAGATAAAAAACTCTGCTTCTGGACCTACATTAATTGTATCTCCAATGCCTAAAGATTTCATATAAACCTCAGCCCTTTTGGCGATAGAACGAGGATCTCTACGATAAAACTCACCAGAGACAGGATCAAGTACATCACAAAATATTACCAAAGTAGATTGAGCAAAAAAAGGATCAATATGTGCTGTTTCTGGATCTGGCATTAAAACCATGTCAGATTCATTAATTGTTTTCCAACCAGCAATTGAAGAACCATCAAACATGACACCATCACTAAAAGTATCCTCGCTGATCTCTGCGATATCCATTGTAATGTGATGCAATTTTCCTCGTGGATCAGTAAAACGTAAATCAACAAAACGGATTTCATTGTCTGTAATCTGTTTGATAATATCTGATGCGGTTGTCATATTCAATTTCCTTAATATGGCGTTGAGGTGGATAAAAAAGTGAATTTTCTCATTATTTATTAAAGGGCATCGATACCAGTTTCGTCGGTGCCTATACGAATGGCATCATCAATGGAAAAGACAAATATCTTTCCATCTCCTATATGTTTGGTTTGAGCTGCTTTACGTATTGCATCAACAGTTTGTTCTAGTTTTTCATCGGACACAACAATTTCAATCTTTACTTTAGGTAGAAAGTCAACAACATATTTCGTGCCACGATAAAGTTCTGTATGCTCCCTTTGATGGCCAAAACCTTTCGCCTCTGTTACTGTAATACCATGTAATCCAATTTTTTGAAGCGCTTCTTTCACTTCATCAAGTTTGAAAGGTTTTATAATGGCTTCAATTTTTTTCATGCTGAAATTATCTCCAACGTTATTTTGTCTTTTTAGACTGCATCACATTATATTGACAACTGTAAGATGTCCAACAGATACTTTGTGCACAAAAAGTCGAAAATAATGACACTCTATGCTCTTTTAGGAGAGTTTCTTTTGTAGAATAAAGTCAAATACTGTTTTTTGGGAAGAAATCTTACAATTTTTGTACAAGAATTAAAATAATATAATAAAAGAGTTTTGTTTTTTTTGTTAGATAATACGTTGATTTATAAGGATAATTAGACGTTTTCTATACGGAATGAGAAACTCTAATAGCGTAAGATTTTCTCATTTTAGATCTTTTTATCGTCAATCAATCAAAACGATACCTTTGTATATCATGAATAGTAAGAGTGTGTGGATAAAAACATTTGAAAAAATAACATGCTTTTTATGAAAGCTTTCGATAACTAAAGGTTTTGCAATATTAGGGAGTAGGGGGAGACAAATATTGGAAAAGAGTGTGATGATGCCGATCATGCTCCTTCATAAACGTAAAGATGGTTGTGTACAATAGTGGATTTATCATTATAGCATTAGGTACCGTCGTGAAATGGGCTTGAGAGCGTTGAGAAATATTTCTTTAAAACAGATGTGTGATTTGGCAACGCAAATATATTTTGTTTGGGGCGTTTTGTCTCTTCGTGAGGAATGTGATTCCATTAAGGAACGCGATAAACAAAAGCGTGAAGCAATGGGCAATCTTCATTATAAGATACTGCTGCGGATACCTTTGAAAATCGTAAAGATAAATTAAAAGAAGATGTAAAGATAGGAACTTATTTATATCCTAAAACTTCGTATTCTTTCCAAATTGGGCTGTTTGGTCGTTTCAGATATAAACAAAACAGAGAATAAATACGCAATTATGCGTGCGTTCCTATGGGCAATACGAAAATTGAAACAGCTTATAAAGCGCTAAATTGTTTCAGCCTTTGCTTTAAACATGTTGCACCACTGGAATTAGGTGTTGGTGTTTACAAGGTAACAATAGAAGTACAGGCTTTGTTCGTATGATTTATTTTACAATGGAAACCGTTTTTAAGAATTGGAATTATAGAGAGAGGGGCGCAGTAAAACATCTTTTAGAAATTTTCCTGTGTAGGAAGCGGGGACCTTAATGATGTCTTCAGGGCGTCCAATTGCAACGATTTCGCCACCACGATCTCCACCTTCGGGTCCTAAATCAATAATCCAGTCGGCTGTCTTTATAACATCGAGGTTATGTTCAATGACTATAACTGTGTTGCCTTGCTCGACTAGTTCATGCAGCACTTCAAGAAGTTTGGAAATATCGTGAAAATGTAAACCTGTTGTCGGTTCATCCAAAATATAGAGTGTACGTCCCGTTGTTTTACGTGAAAGTTCTTTCGCAAGTTTCACACGTTGTGCTTCCCCACCAGAAAGTGTGGTTGCTTGCTGTCCTACTTTTATGTAACCTAATCCTACTTTAATGAGAGTTTCCATTTTATTATGAATAGCGGGAATAGCTTGGAAAAATTCCTCTGCTTTTTCAATTGTCATATCCAAAATATCGGCTATAGACTGTCCTTTGAATTTTATTTCTAGTGTTTCTCGATTATAGCGTTTTCCTTTACAGACATCGCAAGTAACATAGACATCAGGTAAAAAGTGCATTTCAATTTTTATGACTCCATCACCTTGACATGCTTCGCAACGTCCTCCTTTAACATTAAATGAAAAACGACCAGCTTTGTAACCACGGGCTTTTGATTCTGGAAGATCGGCAAACCACTCACGAATCGGTGTAAAAGCGCCTGTATAGGTTGCGGGATTAGAGCGTGGGGTGCGTCCAATGGGGGACTGGTTGATATCAATGACTTTATCAAGAAATTCTAATCCTTCAATTTTGTCATAGCTGGCAGGGCTGTGATGAGAGCCCATGATATGATGTGATGCTGCTTTGAAAAGTGTTTCAATAAGAAATGTTGATTTTCCTCCTCCAGAAACACCGGTTACACATGTAAAGGTTCCAAGAGGAATATTCGCATTGATATTTTTGAGGTTATTTCCTTTGGCACCGATGACTTTAAGTGTTTTCATTTTTGATATTTTACGTCGTTTGGCAGGTATTTTAACAGCCATTTTTCCTGAAAGGTATTGTCCTGTGAGAGAGGCTGAATTTTCTATAATTTCCTGTGGTGTCCCTTGCGCTATGATTTCTCCGCCATGAACGCCCGCGGCAGGGCCCATATCGACAACATGATCTGCTGTGAGAATAGCGTCTTCATCATGTTCAACGACAATAACTGTATTGCCAAGATTGCGTAAATGGCGCAGCATTTCCAAAAGGCGTTCATTATCGCGTTGGTGTAAACCGATAGATGGTTCATCTAAAATATAAAGAACGCCTGTAAGACCAGAACCAATTTGGGATGCTAACCGAATGCGTTGACTTTCTCCACCTGAAAGCGTTCCTGAAGTTCGAGACAAGGTAAGATATTCCAATCCTACATGATTTAAAAAAGCTAAACGTTCGCGAATTTCTTTTAAAATACGTATAGCGATATTACGTTGTTTTTCTGTGAGATATTGATGAATATTGGCAAACCAATCATCTGCCTTTAGAATAGAAAGATCTGATATTTGCCCAATATGCATTCCGTGGATTTTTACAGCAAGTGCCTCTGGTTTTAAACGATAACCATGACAAGCTGGGCAAGGCGAAGAAGACATATAACGTTCGATTTCTTCTCGAGACCAAGCAGAATCGGTTTCTTTCCAGCGTCTCTCCATATTGGGGATAATTCCTTCAAAAGGTTGGGTTGTTTTATGCGAACCAGAATTATTTTTATAGATAAAAGAGATTTCATCTTTTTTTGTACCGTAGAGAATTGCCTGTTGTGCTTCATTAGAGAGTTCACACCATTGATCTGTGAGTTTGAAACCGTAAGCTTTTCCTAATGCTTCTAAGGTTTGTCTGTAATAAAGTGAATCCGATTTAGCCCAAGGAGCAATGGCTCCATTCTTTAGGGTAAGATTTTTATTTGGCACAATTTTTAGTGGATCCATTGCCTTTTTTATACCTAATCCATCGCAGAGAGGGCAGGCCCCGAAAGGATTATTGAACGAAAAAAGGCGTGGTTCAATTTCAGGAATAGAAAAACCAGATATAGGGCAAGAAAACTTTTCTGAAAAAATGAGCCGTTTGTGTGTATCATTTTTTGATTTATGAGCAGATTCCTTTGTCGTTTCTTTTTGTGCCAAGGGCTGGTCTGCCATTTCAGCTATGGCAAGTCCATTTGCTAATTGTAAACAGGTTTCTATACTATCAGCCAAGCGAGAGGTGATATCTTTTTGTACAACAATGCGGTCTACCACGACATCGATGTCGTGTTTATATTTTTTATCAAGAGGTGGAATATCGGCGATTTCATAGAATTTTCCATCAACTTTAGCGCGTTGAAATCCTCTTTTTAAAAGTTCTGTTAGCTCTTTTTTATATTCGCCCTTTCGTCCTCGCACCAAGGGTGCCATAATAAAAATTCTTGTTCCTTCTGGTAAGGATATAATTTGATCCACCATTTGGCTTACTGTTTGGCTTTCAATAGGAAGTCCTGTCGCAGGAGAATGAGGAATACCAATACGTGCAAAGAGAAGACGCATGTAGTCGTGGATTTCAGTAACGGTACCTACCGTTGAACGAGGGTTGCGACTGGTTGTCTTTTGTTCAATGGAGATAGCTGGAGATAGACCGTCTATGCGGTCGACATCGGGTTTTTGCATGACTTCCAAAAATTGGCGTGCATAGGCTGAAAGGCTTTCGACATAGCGGCGTTGTCCTTCAGCGTAAATTGTATCAAAAGCTAAGGATGATTTTCCTGATCCAGAAAGTCCTGTTATAACAATGAGTTTGTCACGAGGCAGATCGAGATCAATATTTTTAAGGTTATGCTCACGTGCACCGCGAATGGAGATATATTTTTGATAAGTCATATTTTACCCTTGGCATATGTGACAAAAACTGAGCATCTAAAATGGAATAAAACTGTTTTTTTAGAATTACAATGTGTTTAACTGCTTTAATGCTAAAAGAAGGTATAAGTTTTATGAAAAGAGGAATACAAATGAGTAGCTTTTTATTCTCTCGTGGTGGAATAAACTATGCGTCTTTATCATCTTTTGTTATAATTACACGGATACAGTATTGGGAAGTGGTAGCAATATCCATATTGAAGGTCAATTGCAGACATGTAAATTGAAGGTCAAGATGGTTATAACTATTATAAAACAGAGTATTTTACGAATTAAAATTTTGGAGTTTATGCGATGGCTGGTAGCCTTAATAAAGTTATTTTGATTGGTAACCTTGGTGCGGATCCTGAAATCCGCCGTTTGAATTCTGGTGATCAAGTGGCAAATTTGCGTATTGCTACTTCAGAAAGTTGGCGTGATCGGAATACAAATGAGCGAAAAGAACGCACTGAGTGGCATAGTATTGTTATTTTTAATGAAAACCTTGTCAAAGTTGCAGAGCAATATTTAAAAAAAGGCAGCAAAATTTACATTGAGGGGCAGTTACAGACACGAAAATGGCAAGATCAAAATGGAAATGACCGTTATACAACAGAGGTTGTTTTGCAAAAGTACCGTGGTGAATTACAAATGCTTGATGGGCGGGGAACCGCGGGCGGGGAGCAAGGAGCAAGTCAAGGGGGGAGTTATAGTGGTGGCTTTGCCGATAGTAACTCAAATCAGAGAAATACGTTTGGTCAAAATAATAATCAATTGGGAGAAAGTTTTTCACACAAATTAGATGATGACGTACCTTTTTAAGAGTCTTTAATTGCAGTATCATGATTACTTTATGATTTGTTTGTTTCAGATTTTTGAAGTTTAGCGAAGTGGAAATTGTTGATTATTATTGGTAATTTTAATATAAATTAATAACATATTGAAAAATATTGTTAAATTTCTTTTTTGTCATGGGGGAGAAATTAGCATTTTGGTGTATTTTTCGATATAAATAAAGTGAAATGATTCTTTTTTGAAAGTTTTAAAATTGTGACCGATCTTACTCCACTTCCAGAACGTGATGTGCTAACCGGTATTGAACCAATCAGTATTATTGATGAAATGCAACGCTCCTATCTCGATTATGCGATGAGCGTGATTGTTTCACGTGCACTCCCCGATGTCCGTGATGGTCTTAAGCCTGTTCATCGACGTATCCTTCATGCTATGAATGAGATGGGGCTTTCTTTCAATAAGTCATATCGTAAATCTGCTGGTGTTGTTGGTGAGGTTATGGGGAAATTCCATCCCCATGGTGATGCTTCAATTTATGATGCTTTAGTGCGTATGGCGCAGGACTTTTCTTTAAGAAATCCATTGATTGATGGTCAGGGAAATTTTGGTTCCGTTGATGGTGATCCACCCGCGGCTATGCGCTATACTGAGTGTCGTTTAGAAAAAGTTTCAGAAGAACTTTTAGCTGATATTGATAAAGATACTGTTGATTTTCAGGATAATTACGATGGGCGTGAGCGTGAACCGGTTGTCTTACCAGCGCGTTTTCCCAATCTTTTGGTTAATGGGTCAGGGGGGATTGCTGTGGGAATGGCAACCAATATTCCTCCCCATAATCTTGGTGAAGTCGTTGATGGTTGTATCGCTTTGATTGATAATCCCGATATCACACTCGATAAAATAATTGAAATTATTCCTGGTCCGGATTTTCCTACAGGGGGCATTATCCTCGGACATTCTGGTGTTCGTGCAGCTTATGAAACAGGACGTGGCTCAATCATTATGCGTGCTAAAGTTGAGATCGAAGAAATTCGCAATGGTCGACAAGCAATTATTGTGAATGAGATCCCTTATCAAGTTAATAAGGCAACGATGATTGAGAAAATGGCCGAATTGGTGCGCGATAAACGCATTGAGGGAATCTCTGATTTGCGTGACGAATCTGATCGTGATGGATATCGGGTTGTTATTGAGCTGAAGAAAGATGTCGTTGCGGAAGTTGTTTTAAACCAATTATATCGGTATACGCCGCTACAAACTTCCTTTGGTTGTAATATGGTTGCTTTGAATGGGGGAAAACCCGAACAGATGACGTTGCTTGATATGCTTCGTGCATTTGTTTCTTTTCGGGAAGAAGTTGTCAGTCGGCGAACAAAATATCTTTTGCGTAAAGCGCGTGAGCGAGCACATGTTTTGGTTGGTCTTGCCCTTGCTGTTGCCAATATTGATGAAATTATCGCACTTATTCGCAAAGCTCCTGATCCGCAGACAGCACGTGCACAGTTAATGGAGCGACGCTGGCCAGCAATGGATGTCGCACCTTTGATTAAACTTATTGATGATCCTCGTCATATTATTCATGAGGATGGTACTTATAATCTCTCTGAAGAACAGGCGCGTGCTATTTTAGAATTGCGTTTGCAACGATTGACAGCCCTTGGGCGTGATGAAATCGCTGATGAATTGAATAAAATTGGCGTGGATATCGCTGACTATCTTGATATCTTGGCATCACGCATACGCATTATGTGTATTGTTAAGGATGAGTTGAGCGCTCTTCGTGAGGAATTTGCAACGCCGCGACGTACCGTATTTGGTTTTGGTAGCGCTGAGATGGAGAGTGAAGATCTGATTGCACCAGAGGATATGGTGGTAACGGTGAGCCATAGTGGCTATATTAAACGTGTGCCTCTTAATACCTATCGTGCACAGCGACGTGGTGGTAAGGGGCGTTCTGGTATGTCCACGAAGGATGAGGATTTTGTAACGCGATTGTTTGTTGCCAATACGCATACTCCGGTTCTTTTCTTTTCATCACGTGGAATTGTTTATAAGGAAAAAGTTTGGCGACTGCCGCTGGGGACACCCCAATCGCGTGGGCGGGCTTTGATCAATATGCTTCCTTTACAACCAGGTGAGCGTATTACAACGATTATGCCTTTGCCTGAAGATGAAGCGAGCTGGAGTGCATTGGATGTTATGTTTGCGACAACACGTGGAACTGTGCGTCGTAATAAATTATCAGATTTCGTTCAAGTTAATCGTAATGGTAAAATTGCAATGAAACTTGATGAAGAAGATGAAATTCTTTCTGTTGAAACCTGTACAGAACATGATGATGTTGTTCTAACAACAGCCAATGGACAATGTATCCGTTTTCCAGTTGTTGATGTTCGTGTCTTTGCTGGGCGTAATTCTGTGGGAGTTCGTGGTATCAATTTAGCTAAAGGCGATAAAGTCATTTCGATGACAATTTTAGAGCATGTCGAGGCGACGTCCATTGAGCGTTCTGCTTATATTAAACGTGTAATGAATGAACGGCGTGCTTCTGGTGCAGATGCTGATGTTGAAGATATTGTAACTCTTGATGAGGAAGATGGGGGTGCTGAAACAGAGTTAACAGATGAACGTTATGCAGAACTTCATGCACGTGAACAAATGCTTTTGACGGTGAGTGAGTTTGGTTATGGTAAACGCTCTTCATCCTATGAGTTCCGGATTTCCGGACGTGGCGGAAAAGGGATTCGTGCAACAGATCCATCTAAAACAGCTGAAATTGGTAAATTAGTAGCGGCTTTTCCGGTGAAGGCGCAAGATCAAATTATGTTGGTATCAGATGGGGGACAGCTTATTCGTGTTCCTGTTGAGGGAATTCGTACTGCTGGGCGCTCAACTAAGGGAGTCACAATTTTTAATACAGCCAAAGGTGAAAGGGTCGTATCGGTTGAACGTATTTCTGAACCTGAAGATGATACGAGTTCATTAGATGATGAAGGTGAGAAGCATTCTGATACAGTTGATATGAGCGAAGAAAAATAATTTTCAAGAGGATGAAGTAAAATCATGAAAATTGCTCTTTATGCAGGTTCTTTTGATCCTCTTACAAATGGTCATCTTGATGTTTTGAAAGGATGTTTTGTGTTAGCTGATAAGGTGGTCGTCGCTATAGGGATACAGGCTGACAAAAAAACACTCTTTAGCTTCGAAGAGCGTGTTGATTTCATTACGCAGGTAGGGAAAGATTTGTTTGGCGCGGATTCTAACCGATTGCAGGTTCTTTCATTTAGCAACCTTCTAATTGAGAAGGCGCGTGAAGTTGGTGCTTCATTTCTCATTCGTGGATTGCGTGATGGTACTGATCTTGATTATGAAATGCAAATGGCAGGGATGAATGGCGTTATGGCTCCTGAATTGCAAACTGTTTTTTTGCCGGCAAGCGTTTCTGGGCGTGCGATAACTTCTACATTGGTACGCCAAATTGCCTCCATGGGAGGTGATGTGACACCATTTGTACCGCCCAATATTGCACGAGCTTTGAGCTCGAAATTCCAATCTTTTAGGGGAGAATAATTGTGTCTCGTAGAATTTTTGCTGTTTTGATATGTGTGTTTTGTTTTTTTTCATTGTCCGCTGTCGCCGGTAATTCTAGCCCAGCAAGTGATGCAAGCCTTCTTGTTTTATCTCTCAAAGATGGTGATGTCATTATTCGTCTGCGTCCTGATTTGGCGCCAAAACATGTTGCGCAAATTAAAAGATTAACAGAGGAGGGGGCTTATAATAATGTTGTATTTCATCGTGTTATTCCTAATTTCATGGCACAAACTGGTGATGTAAAGTTTGGAAAAAAAGGCAGTAGAGATTTTGATTTGAAACGCGTTGGTATGGGTGGCTCAAATTATCCCAATATACCGGCAGAGTTTTCAAAGCAGCCGTTTAAGCGTGGTACTGTTGGGATGGCACGGTCACAAGATCCGGATTCCGCGAATTCTCAATTCTTCATTTGTTTTGATGATGCTGCTTTTTTAAATGGTCAGTATACGGTTGTTGGAGAGGTTATAAAGGGGATGGATATTGTTGATAAAATAAAAAAAGGTACGACAAGTAATAATGGATCTGTAAAAAATCCTGATGTTATTAATGCTGCTACTTTACAAGTTGAGAAATGAATCAAAGGAGCTTTCCATATGGCTGAGAATAAAAATCCAGAGAATACTTTAATTCTTGAAACAACAAAGGGCAGAGTTGTTATTGAGCTTTTGGCTGATTTAGCGCCAAAACATGTTGCACGTATTAAAGAATTGGTACGTGAAGGTGCTTATGATAATGTTATTTTCCATCGCGTTATTGATGGTTTTATGGCGCAAACTGGCGATGTCCAATTTGGAAAGAAGGATAGTGAAAAATTCAATTTATCCCGTGCGGGTATGGGGGGGGCAGAAAAACCAAATTTAACAGCAGAGTTTTCAAATCTTTCTCATAAGCGTGGTACAGTTTCTATGGCACGTAGTCAGAATCCAAATTCTGCTAATTCTCAGTTTTTTATTTGTTTTGCAGATGCTCCGTGGCTTGATCGTCAATATTCCATATGGGGACAGGTTGTTGAAGGTATGGAAAATGTTGATAAAATTAAACGTGGTGAACCTGTTGCAGATCCAGATTCAATTACCAAAGCCGTTATTGCTGCGGATGCAAAATAGTATAAATTATGCTGATTTCAATTGTCAGTTTCTAAGAAAAAATACTCTTTTCTGATCAATAAAGGCACACAAAACTCTTTTGTAGTATCACACTTACCTTTTATAATTTCGAGCTAAGAATTGTCCATATATTTCCTTCAATCGGATCTTCTTGAAGAATATAACGCAAAGGATTTGTACAAACACTTGTCAGAATAGGAAAACGCAAAGTCTGTTGTGTTATGGTTGTTGTTTGGAAAAGTATTTTATAAAAAATTCGGCATTTCTCTTCAATTCATTGTTGGTCTATTAATGGTTTTATGATGTTACTTTTCTGAGAGAGCGTGTGCTTTTGTTGCTGCTTGTAAATCAACATCCAATCCTAATGCAGCAGCACACATATTAATACGGATAAGAGCCTTACTAGCTGCTCCAGTTTTCCTAGCAAGGTGGAAAACCAGCATTTATGTATATCTCATTGGTGTCATCTTTAAAACAAGAAGACAGTTTAATCTTAGAAGAATGTGAAGGCGCAGAGGTGAAACAAATGGCTAGTCTTGCCATATTCTTTTTAATTCAGCTTTACTTTTTTAAAAAGTATCTAAAGCGATATCATTTAAATAATGAAGGTTATGCATAGCCTTACGCTTTTATTTTTCTCGTTTTTTAATAGAGGAACGCTCCAAACGGAATATACTTATGTTGCACATTTATGTATTTTTTTAAGAAGAATTTCTCAGTATATATCAACATTCACTTCCACGATGACATTCATGGTATGTATAGTTTTAAAGCTTGTGAAGGAGCAAACGGGTACCATCATACGCTTTTTCAGCCTCTAATGTTACGATAGAGCTTTTGGTATTTGAGAATCTTTACAAAAAGCATTTTTAGTTTTTTTAAGTGTTTTTACACGTTAATTTCTTTTGTGAATTATCTCAAGTGCCAAGAGCTATCTCAATATTGTAAGGGGATAAATGATTATGCTCATTTGCGCTTTTATTAAGCGTGGGGATTGCCGTGCTCAGCAGATGAAAAATTTTTATCTGTAAAAGTAAAGAATATTGTAAGCTGTACAATGCGTTCAGAATTTTCTTCTATGCGTACAAAGTTATTGCTTATGGAAGTATGTGAAGATGAGATTATTGTGATAATAATTTTGCAGTTCTATTAAGGCTTTAGTGCATTAATCGTAGGTATTTTGAGGTATGATATTATAAGGATTTTGCTATTTTTTTGGAGCTAGATTATCACTTTTATTATGGTGATTTCTTAACAAGAAATGTTCTTTTATCTCGTTTAATTTTTTATGCTGGTTACAATATTGAGCGAATCAAAAATTAATTCATAAAGCTTATGACAATGCTCGTAAGGGGATATCTTTTTTCTTTCTATAGAGATATGCATTGATGGAATCAAAAAGACGAGAGTTATGATAAAGACATTTCATTATAGAAAAATTGCTCAAGATGGGTATGCACGTCGAGGCGAAATTATAACGGGGCGAGGATGTGTTCGTACACCCGCATTTATGCCTGTTGGGACGGCAGGAACCGTTAAGGCTATGTATATGGATCAAATACGTGATCTTGGTGCAGATATCATTTTGGGGAATACTTATCATTTAATGTTACGTCCAGGAGCTGAACGTGTTGCGCGTTTGGGAGGATTACATGAATTTTCACGCTGGAGCGGACCTATTTTAACCGATTCTGGTGGCTTTCAGGTTATGTCATTGGCGGGAATCCGTAAAATTACTGAACAAGGTGTGATTTTTCGCTCTTACATTAATGGAGCTTACTATGAAATGAGTCCAGAGCGTTCTATCGAAATTCAAGAACTTCTTGGTGCGGATATCCAGATGCAGTTGGATCAATGTATTGCATTACCTGCAACTGAAAAAGAAATGGAAGAAGCTATGGAACTTTCATTGCGGTGGGCGCAGCGTTGTAAAACAGCTTTTGGAGATCAGCCAGATAAAGCATTGTTTGGGATTGTTCAAGGTGGTGATAATATGAAACTGCGTGAACGTTCTGCTCAAGCATTAAAAGAAATGGATTTAAAAGGTTACGCTATTGGAGGGCTTGCTGTTGGTGAGCCGCAGAGTGTTATGACAGCAGTATTGGATACTACTTGTCCGATTTTACCAGAGGATAAACCACGCTATCTTATGGGAGTAGGGACACCTGATGATATTTTACAAAGTGTTGCTCGTGGTGTTGATATGTTTGATTGTGTTATGCCGACGCGTGCAGGACGTCATGGTTTAGCTTTTACCCGCTTTGGTAGAATTAATTTGCGTAATGCGCGTTATGCAGAAGATCCACATCCTCTTGATCCGCAGTCACTTTGTCCAGCAGCACATGATTATAGTTGTGCTTATTTGCATCATTTGATCAAATCTGGTGAATCTCTTGGGGGTATGTTGTTGAGTTGGAATAATCTTTTTTATTATCAACAACTGATGCAGGGAATTCGTGATGCCATTGAAGAAGGCTGTTATGCTGATTTTTGCGCTGAAACGCGCGCTCTATGGGCACAAGGACGCTAAAATATTAATTGTAATATAGCGTTTCATTTTTTTATTGAATTTATTCTTGCACTTACAAATTTAGCTAAAAATATGAAATTAGAAAACACCTTCAAAAATTATAAATTCCACTATCCTAAGATATAGAAGTGCGGTTTTATAGGGCATATATTCTTTTTCTAATTACTATATAAAACAGAAACTGTTACTCCGGTACGCGCTACCTGATCCGGAGAAAAACAGTTTATTTCTGTTTCTGATGACTGTTTAAAGCAACAATGTTAATGAGGTGTTAGCGAACTCTTAAAGAAGTATGAAAATTGTATTTTTATGAGCTAATTTGTGTTTTTTATTACTAAAGGTAAAGAATGGGTTATATACAACCGAATAGATAAATCTTTAGAAAATTAAAATAAAACTAAAATAAGATTACAACATTTTAAATATTATAATTATATATTTTAAGTTTTTATTATTTTTATATCTTAATAATAAGTATTATTTATAAGATAATTATATATTTTAAGTCATAAAAAATTTAAATATTAATCACGATAATTAGCACATTTATAAAATATCGATAAATATATTGAGATAAAAATTATTATATTTGTTTTCTGCTCTGTTTATAGAATTTATCTGAAAATAAGCATAGTATATTTAATTGAATATTTTAATTTAAAGATAATGAGTTAGATATCTGATGCGATTCCTCTGTTAGAGGAGGGAGGGGTAAAGATGCCTAAAAGAGGATATTTAATAAATCTAGAAACCAAGCACTATTCTCATGAGAGTTTTTAAAAGATTCTATAATAATTTATAAGAATGGCGTAAAGTTGAAATTATAGCTTATCAATTTGGAGGATCTGCATTTAGATAACAAAAATAATGCAACAATAATTTTGGGAGAAGTTTTATCTTTGTATCAAGATAATGATGAGATGTGGTTCACTTGTTTGAAGTGCATTATTCGACAAATTTTAGAATTATTTATAGGGTATAGTATATCGTTGCAAAATAAAGGTTTCACTGTAAAATCGGAACTGATAAAAATAGGAGACAAAGTTTATTATCTGGCAGATCTGAGAAAAATAGGTGAATACGTCTATAACCTTGAGGGTTTCAAAGGTTTTTCATTAAAGAATCTTACCTGAAACTTCATAAAATGCTTTATATATCAAAATATTTCTAAAACTTCATTGGGGACTATTGGGTATGCGTATAACAATGTTTTGAATTTTTGTTTGTGTGTATTACAGATATCTACAGTTAAAACTCCTATCCAGAAGTGATGATATGAGGGATTCTTATAAACAAAAGGTTCTTGCATTGGAAATTGATTCGAGAATACGGCGTTTAATAATTTTAGCCCTTGCCGTGGGGAGTTTTGCTATTGGTACTGCAGAGTTTGTTGCAATGGGGCTACTGCCAGAGATGGCACGAAGTTCATATGTTGATATTCCTATCGCTGGTCAATATATTTCTGCTTATGCATTAGGAGTTGTGATTGGAGCACCTCTTTTAGCTGTTGCAACAGCTCAAGTGTCACGCAAAACTGTTTTGATAGGATTGATGCTTTCTTATGCCTTAGCAAATGTTACTAGTGCCTTTGTTTCTGATTTTAGCATATTAGTCGTATTACGCTTTCTTAGTGGACTTCCCCATGGAATCTATTTTGGACTTGCGGCTATGGTTGCCTCTTCAATGGTAGAAATGAAAGAACGTTCTAAAGCTGTTGGATATGTTATGCTTGGCTTAACAATTGCAACCGTTTTGGGAGCACCCAGTGCTACTTGGATTGGTCAACTTATTGGTTGGCAAATTGCTTTTGTCCTTGTGGGTATGATTGCTTTATTATGTTGTTTGCTTATTTGGAATTTTTTGCCTTGTGATTTAAGTTTTCCAAAAACGAATCCTTTGCACGAAATGGGTGCATTAAAGCAAAAGCAGGTATGGCTTCTTTTGTTAATGGTTTCGGTGGGAGCGTCAGGATTATTTTCTGTTTTCACTTATATCAAGTCAACATTAATGCATATTTCTGGTGTTTCACTTGAGTGGGTACCATTTATCATGCCGTTAGTTGGATTGGGAATGGTGGTAGGAAATCTCTTGGGGCCTAAGTTAGCTGTTAAAATTGGTATTTCGCCGATGATATTTTTTTCTATGCTTTGGAGCGTATTTGTTTTTTTTCTTTTTTTCTTTTTGTCCTATGCTCCGTTAACAGCGGCAATAGGATGCTTTTTTGCTGGGACTTCTTTTGCTGCTATGCCTTCTATACAAACAAAAATTATGGATGTTGCACTACAGGGACAGATTTTGGCAGGAGCATTAATGCAGTCTGCTTTTAATATTGCTAATGCTCTTGGTGCAGAATCTGGAGCATTGGTTTTAAAATTGGGCTATAGTTATGAATATACAGCTATTTTAGGAAGTGTTCTAACTTTGTGTGGACTAGTGATTTTTTGCGTCTCATGGTATATGGAAAAGCATGCTTAATACTTTTGATTTTTTTAATGAAGAAGGTATTTTTATGTTTATTTAATTATTGGAATGTCCTGTTGGACTTTTTAATATGCAGTAAGAAATGCGCAGCGCTAATGGAATAGCAAAACAAAATAAAAAACCAATGAGCACTATAAGAAGAGTTTTTGCTGCTAAGATCATTCCTATTGTTCCTCCAGGATTAAGGAGTCCGGCAAGATTGGTGATAACTCCGGCTAGAGTTGCACTCAATGCGGCTGAAAATAGTTGTACGGAGGTAAGGGATTCACTGGCACGTAGAGCATCTTCATCATTTGTACATTGTAAGATCCGTGTGAGCAAATGTGGCCATGCTATGCCTGCACTGATTCCAATAGAAAATAGTGCTAAGCAAATAATAAAAATATATTCAAGTGTGGAAACTTCTGTTGGGATGAGCCATAAAAGAATCGCTATACCTAACAGTTTAAATAGGGGCGAGTATATAATGATGTTGCGAATTTTTTTTGTGGAGACAGCAGCACTTGAGAGGGCTCCACACGTCCACCCTAGGCTCATAAGTGCTGCTATATAACCGGCTATAAGGGGAGCTTGTCCATGAAGTTCTTGAAGAAAAAGTGGTAAATAAAGTTCTATACTGTACACGACTGTTGTCATAACAAGTATTAATGCGTAAACGGGAAAAATTTCAGAAGAGAAAGAAAAGGATTTGCGCGGCAACATAGGATGAAAGCTATATGATTCGATTTTTCCTAGAACAAAGAGAAGACTAAGTCCGATAACTAATCCGCAAATTTTTGCCATTGTTGTGTCCATAGCTCCTCCGACAGAAATGATAAAAATCAATAAGGTGAGTATGAAAAGCTGAAGAAGAGGGAGGGGGGATGTTGGAACATAGTTTTCATTCTTTTTAGGTAAAATTTTACAGGCTATGAGTAAGAAGAATATAGCTAATGCGCCAATGATCCAAAAGGATGCTCTCCATAGGCCATAATATACAGAAATTCCTCCTATCGCTGGACCTAATAAGGTTGATATTCCCCACATTCCAGAGATAACACTTAATGCATGTGACCATAAAGAGGGGCTGAAAATAATACGTACCATGGAATAGGATAGAGATAACAAAGAACCACTTCCCAATCCTTGAATAAAGCGTCCTATTAAAAATAATGACATAGATGAAGAAATGCTGCACAGGAAAGTGCCTAAGGTAAATATAAGTCCAGAGATAACATAAGCGTTGCGAGGACCTAATTTTCCTAATATTTTTGTTGCAAGTGAAGTACCAAGGAGTGAAGCTGTAATAAAGACAGTTGCCACCCAAGAATAATATATCTCATTGCCAATATGATTCATAAGGGAGGGTAAAATAGTGATAACAATATAAACGTTGGTGGCATGTAACACAACACCACCTGTAAACGTTAAAAAGCAAAGACCATTTTTACCTAATAAAAGCGCGGACCAGCTTTGTTTTTTCACTGTTTTTTTGCTATTTAATAAAAATTTACCCTCTTTTTACTTATAAGGTATTTTTTTGAATTTGCCAAGAGAAATTCAAAGCTCTGTTTAGAGCTTTGAATTTTAATTTAAGTAATAACTTAATTGCCCATTGCTTTTTTGAGATTCTCATCAATTTTATCGAGGAAACCTGTTGTAGAAAGCCATTTTTGTTTAGGACCAATCAAAAGTGCGAGATCTTTAGTCATAAAACCCTCTTCGACGGTTTTAATACAAACTTCTTCCAATGTCGTGGAAAAGTTTTTTAATTTCTCATTGTTGTCTAGTTTAGCACGGTGTGCCAGCCCACGCGTCCATGCGAAAATAGATGCAATAGAATTTGTTGATGTTTCTTCACCTCTTTGATGCTGACGGTAATGGCGTGTTACTGTGCCGTGTGCTGCCTCTGCTTCAACAATTTTACCATCAGGTGTCATGAGAACAGAAGTCATGAGACCAAGAGAACCAAAGCCTTGGGCAACAATATCAGATTGAACATCACCATCATAGTTTTTACATGCCCATACATAGCCCCCTGACCACTTTAATGCAGAAGCAACCATATCATCAATAAGACGGTGTTCGTAATATAATTTACGGTTTTCAAATTCAGTTTTAAATTCCGTATCAAATATTTCTTGAAAGATATCTTTAAAACGACCATCGTAAGTTTTTAGAATGGTATTTTTTGTTGAAAGATAAACTGGAACATTCCTTTGTAGTCCATAATTAAAGGATGCGCGGGCAAAATCACGAATTGACTCATCAAGGTTATACATAGCCATAGCAACCCCTGCGCTTGGGGCATCAAAAACATCATGTTCAATAACTTGATTGTCATCACCTACAAATTTAATACTTAATTTCCCTTTTCCTGGAAATTTAAAATCTGTTGCCTTGTATTGATCAGCAAAAGCGTGACGTCCGATGATAATTGGCTTTGTCCAGTTAGGAACAATGCGAGGGACGTTTTTACAGATAATGGGTTCGCGAAAAATGACTCCTCCTAAAATATTGCGGATTGTGCCATTAGGTGATTTCCACATTTTTTTTAGGTTAAATTCTTTAACGCGTGCCTCATCAGGTGTGATGGTTGCACATTTTATACCAACCCCATATTTTTTGATAGCATTGGCAGAATCGATTGTTACCTGATCATTGGTTGCATCACGATTTTCGACGGAAAGATCATAATATTTGAGATCAATGTCGAGATAGGGATGGATTAATTTATCTTTGATATATTTCCAGATGATACGGGTCATCTCATCCCCATCAAGTTCAACAACGGGGTTTTCTACTTTGATCTTTACCATTAGAAGTCCTTTTTTTTAAGCGATACTACTTTATAGCACTTTCAAGTTTATAATGAAAAGTAAAAACAAGGGAAAAAAGCATTCAAATATGAGCTTTTAGAATATATTATCAATAGAGTGTAAAGTTTTTTTGGAGGGTTTAATTTTTGAAAAGAAGTGATGTGTTTAGAAATCTATAATTATTCTATGATCGATGAAGAATCTGTTTACTAGATAAGGTAGTTAGATCACTGGGGGCAGGGATTATGCATTTTTATTTATCAGAGATTCCATTTAATAAGTTGATCGTATTCTAAATTATAGTTTCTTGATTTGTTGTGTTAGGTGAATAAGAATCTATTTTTATATCGTATTTCAATTCTAAGATTACGGTCTGTTTGTTTATAGAAAAATTTAATGTGATACAAAGGCACTGTAATTAGAAATGCTTCATATAAAATGCGTTTGGGATAAACTTCAGTTTTGAAGATTGGAAAAAACGTATAAATGATGTGGCTGGTTTTAATTTAAAAATTGACGGCATACGCAAGAATATGGTTTATAAACTTACCGTATCATGAGCTAGAACCCTCTAGTTTTTATATTTTATCGATTTTTATTGTTATCAACTGTGCGCAGTAAAGCACTACTATCAAAATGCAACAAAGAAATTAATCATCTAATGATTCTCGTATCTTTTTTACGAAGAGATCCCTTTAAAAATCTTATTCCTCGTTTTTATTTATACATTCCTCATTTTTAAAAATACAAATAAAATGAATGTATTAAACATAGAAAAAAGGATTATGGTACGCCCAAGGGGAATCGAACCCCTGTTTCCGCCGTGAAAGGGCGATGTCCTAACCGCTAGACGATGGGCGCAAACCATTGATGAGGCTTATAGAGAGGATCTTTTTACTTCGCAAGCCCTCTGTGTCATTTTTTTTGAAAAAAGTGTGTTTTATTGAATAATTTTTGAGCAATTCCTGTTTGGATTGTTTCTTTTCAGTTTGAGTAGTAGGCAAAAATGATCAAAACATTATTTTAAATGTGTTTATTTTTTGCATATTTTATCGTTTGTTATCTTTTCTTGCACATGAGAATATTATTTAACTTGCTTGAAAGAGCCTTTATACAGAAGATTTCTTATTTGAGCTTATCATAAAGCAAAAAACTGTATAAATTTATGAAGTATAAAGCAAATATTTATTACCAAATTAACAAATAATAATAATCATACAAAAGTTTTTTGAGGATTAAGCTATATATTACTTTTATTTTAAAAATATAAATATATTATGTATGATGAAAATGAGAATATTAAATCAATTTTACAGAATATATTAAAAATATTTTTCTTATCTTTACTTTTACATGTTTGTGAGAAATTTAAAATTAAAACCCCTTCATTTGTTCCCTCACATATTTGGAAGGTTATTTATTTGAAAATGAATTAGCTTGGGTGAAGGGCAGATTGAGGTTTTTGTCATTTCAATTCGCTAGTTTTTCAAAGGGGTGGCGATAAGTTTAGGTAAAATATTCGAGTTTTGCAAATTTATTCTCCATATTTATAATATTGCAGAATTATGGTGTGCACATATTAAGTTTTGTTTTTTACTTTAATGTAAGGTTCTATTTTGATATATGGGTGCATTAAAGATTTATAGTTCAAGCTATGGAATGGTAGGAAGGAATGTGTTATTATTTACTGGTCTACTTTATTTTGTCTATTCTATTAATTTATCATATGAAAGAGTGTTTTTTGTCCAATACTTGTTGATTTAGAAGGGGTGTTTTTATTCTTTTTACCAAGTATTCAATATTCTTTAATTTGTTATTGATTATTTTTTAGAACTTTTCTTTATGGCAACTTGCATTTATTAGTTTTACAGATTTTCATTCTGAATTAGATATTTTATAAAGATTCTGAAATCTTTGAAGACAATAAATATTATATTTTTAGGAATGTTGATTGAACAAGCGGGGATAATTCTATTGGAGAACATGGAGTGAATAGAGCGGGGTATTTTTTTTGTTCTTATGGATGTAAGTACTCTTTGTGTTGATTGGCACATCATTTAAACGATTTTTCAGTGAAGATAGGGATCAGTGGTTAATAATGGCAGAAGCTTTAAAAGTTGGTGTTGCGGGACTTGGTACGGTTGGTACTTCAGTTGTTCGAGCTCTATGTGAAAAAGCGAATAGTTTAGCTTGTCAATGTGGGCGATTCATCAAAGTCGTTGCTGTTAGTGCGCGCGATAAAAGCCGTAATCGTGGAATTGATCTCAGTGATATAAAATGGTTTGATTCACCTGTGGAGTTGGCTGCTTCTGATGAGATTGATGTTTTTGTAGAGTTAATTGGTGGTGAATTGGATGTGGTGTACACCGCTGTTAAGAGAGCGCTTGAGGCAGGACATCATGTTGTAACAGCCAATAAAGCTCTTCTTGCTCGACATGGAGTAGAGCTGGCTATAATTGCAGAAAAAAAAGGTGTTTTTCTTCATTTTGAAGCAGCTGTTGCAGGTGGAATTCCTGTCATCAAAGCGATGAGAGAATCACTTGTCAGTAATCACATATCCCGAATTTACGGTATTCTCAATGGAACCTGTAATTATATATTAACACGCATGTTTACGGAAGGCCTTTCATTTAAAGATTGTTTAGCAGATGCACAGAGACTTGGGTATGCTGAAGCAGATCCAAGTTTTGATATTGAGGGAAATGATACTGCTCATAAATTAGCTTTGTTGACAAGCTTGGCATTTGGAACGGCTGTTTCGTTAGATGATGTTTATGTTGAAGGAATTCATAATATTTCGCAAATTGATATTCGGGCAGCTGATGAATTAGGGTATCGGATTAAGCTTTTAGGGGTTGCATTAAAAACGGATTCTGGAATAGAGCAACGCGTTCATCCAACAATGGTACCAACATCTTCAATGATTGCACAGATAAATGGCGTAACCAATGCTCTTTCTATTCAAAGTGATTTATTAGGTGAATTACTGTTTTCTGGTCCTGGCGCCGGAGGAATGGCAACAGCATCAGCCGTTATTGGTGATTTGGCTGATATAGCAAAAGCGCGTTCTGGTTTTCAGTATGCACCTGTTTTAAGACGTCCAGCATTAGAACTTGCTCCTCATAAAAAAGCACGTATTTCGCATCATGCAGGGGGGTATTTTATTCGTTTAAATGTTCATGATCGTACTGGTGTTTTTGCTGCGGTCGCAAGGCATATGGCTGATAATCACATCTCATTGGAGTCGATTGTTCAAAGATCTTTTGTAGAAGATCAAATTGAAAAAACAATTATTTTAATTACGCATGAAACAACAGAGGTGAATGTACGACAGGCACTTGCAGAAATTGAAAAAGATGGACATCTTGTTGCAAAATCTCAATTTATTCGTATTGAGCCTATGGCAGAGAATTGATAACTTTCTTGATAATGACAAAAAGGCAAGCTTGAGTCCTTTTGTCTCTTGTGGAAAATTTTCATCTTTGCCAAAAACTTTATTCTTAGTATTCAATAAGGACTCATATTTTTTCTGGTATTCATTCGGTAGGATTTTTTCGTATGCCCACAACTCAGAAGATTTTAAATGGACTTGATCGTATTTTGACGCTTGAATTGGTACGTGTTACTGAACGTGCTGCTGTTGCTGCTGCACGCTGGCGCGGGCGTGGCGATGAAAAAGCTGCGGATCAGGCTGCTGTAGATGCAATGCGGCAGGAACTTAATCGATTGCCTATTGATGGTACAGTGGTGATTGGTGAAGGTGAGCGGGATGAAGCGCCTATGCTTTATATTGGAGAAAAAGTAGGTCTTCAAAGTGGATTGGCGATCGATATTGCACTTGATCCACTAGAGGGAACAACACTTTGTGCTAAAAATATTGCCAATTCTTTGGCAGTAGTTGCAATTGCTGAAAAAGGTAATCTCCTTTATGCTCCTGATGTTTATATGAAAAAAATTGCTATTGGTCCTGGTTATCCAAAGGGAGTAGTAGACATAGATGCTTGTCCTACCGATAATATCTATGCTCTTGCGAAGGCTAAAGGAGTGGCTGTTAATCAGATTGTTGTTTGTATTATGGATAGGCCTCGTCATGAAAAGTTAATTAATGAAGTACGAGCGACAGGGGCATCGATTCGCTTGATTGGGGATGGAGATGTTGCTGCTGTTATTGATACAACTGATCCAGAAGAAACAGGTATTGATATCTATATGGGGATTGGGGGAGCACCTGAAGGTGTTTTAGCTTCTGCTGCTTTGCGCTGTATTGGAGGACAGATGCAAGGTCGTTTGCTGCTAGATACAGAAGAGAAAATTGCTCGTGCAGCTAAAATGGGGATTAGTGATCCCAATAAAGCTTATACAATGGAAGAAATGGCAAAGGGTGATGTTTTGTTTGCAGCAACAGGGGTGACAGATGGCAATATGCTTTCTGGTGTTAAATTTACATCTCGTTACATTCAAACGGAAACTCTCGTAATGCGCTCCCATACGGGTACAGTCCGTAATATTAAAGCGCAGCATAGAGATCATTCAAAATTTGATTAATGTTTTCTTTTTTCGTCATTAAAAATAGAGGGAGTTTTTTAGGAAATACGCTTCCATGAATCTGCTTTCATGGAAGCGTTTATAGATATGAGAATATCTTATTATTATGAGAGCTGGACAGAATGAACCCAGCCATTTTTATCTTCTATGTTCCCTTTTTGAAGGCCAACCAATTGTGTACGAAGCTGCTTTGTAACTTCTCCAACTGTTTCATTTCCAATAATAAATTCTCCCCCTTTATATTTAAAACGACCAATTGATGTGACAACGGCAGCTGTACCACAAGCAAAGACTTCTTTAAGGTGTCCACTCTTTGCATCTTCTTGAAGCGCTGCAAAAGAATAAGGACGCTCTTCTATTTTTAAACCCATTTGTTGAGCTAATCTTAAGATTGAATCACGAGTTATCCCTGGAAGGATAGTTCCATTAAGTGTGGGGGTTACAAGTGTATTATTGTCCATAATAAAGCAGACATTCATACCACCAAGTTCTTCAATCCATTTATGTTCAATCATATCAAGGAAGAGTACTTGGCTACAATTGTTTTCAGTTGCAGTTTTTTGTGCAAGTAAGCTTGCTGCATAGTTTCCACCACATTTGGCAGCGCCTGTGCCCCCTGGACCAGCGCGGCTATAATCTGTTTCAATCCATACACTAACAGATTTTTCTTCTCCTTTGAAATAGGATTCAACTGGAGAGGCTATGATACAAAAAAGATATTCTTGAGAAGGGCGGACTCCCAAAAAGTTTTCATTGCCAAACATAAATGGACGGATATAGAGGCTAGCGTTGGGATGATCAGAAACCCATTTTTGATCAATTTTTACTAATTGATGAACGGCATCCAGAAAAATATCTTTTGGCAATTCTGGCATAGCTAAACGCCTCGCTGATTCTATAAAGCGTTGTGCATTGGCATCAGGACGGAAGAGCAAGATGCGCCCATCTTTTGCTCGATATGCTTTTAAACCCTCAAAAATTTCCTGTCCGTAATGTAAAACGGTACTTGCAGGGTTAATTTCTAAAGCTTTGTATTGAGAAATGATGGCATTATGCCAGCCTTTGTCTTCAGTCCATTGAATAGTACACATGTGGTCTGTAAAAAATTGACCAAAACCGGGACTTTTTAAAATTTCTTCACACTTTTCTTCTGACAGAGGAGATGGGTGTTTTTCTATTTTAAAGGGAAGCGACGATATAGGAGATTTCATAAAAAAACCTTTTGAGTATGTTTCATTTTTATTAATAAAAATAATGAGATATTTTGATCACAACTCTATTATTAACAAAACCTTTGTGTCAATGTTTTATTATAGAACACAAAGAGGTTTATTATAGAATTCAAAGGCTATGATAGATATTTTAATTCTACTTTCGCCTCTTTTTCTCAACTTTATGAAGTAAGCTGGAACTTTTTTCTATAATTATCGTTTTCTCAAAATAAGTATCTGAATAATTTCATATATGCATATTGTCTAGAAATTAAAAGGTAAGGGAATTGAGAAAAGGAATCTACTATGATTGATAAAAATTATCACACATATGAAGAACGTATGGCAGCAGAAAGAAGAGATAGTGAACAACGTGTTTCAATCGCTAAGGGTATTTTTGCTATTCTTCTTGCGATCGTTATTATCTGGTTTGTTTTTGGTTTTTTAGGATCTTTTTTTGCAAAATCTCCTGAACATAGTTCGCGTTATAATACTCCAGAAACAAGTCAAAGCGTAACAACGCCCAAAAAAGATTTAAATTCGCTCCCTCCTGTACCTTATACTTATAAGGGTACGGAATGACTTTTTCATAAATATAATCTTTTAGATAGGGCGAAAATCGACGTAGATTAAGGAATAAAGTCAGCACAAAGACATAAAAAAGATTGGACGATTTTAATTTCTGAAGTTTTTGATAAGTAATTAAATGGTATGGAAATAAATCATGCAACGGTTGTTAAAACCGTTGCATGATTGGTTTAGCGTGTGATGAAGCAGCTTCCACCAGAACTTTTAATGGATTCACAAAGGATTATGGCTTCATTACGGTCTTGCGCTTGAATCCGAACACGGTAATAAGTACCTTTTCCTGGTATAAAAGCGGATTGAATATTTAAAGAACGGGCACCGATAAGGAATCCAAACTTAGATTTCATATTTTTTAAAGAATTTCTAGCTAGCTCATGCGTTGGTTGAGATGCAAGTTGTACGTAATAACTTTCTGAATTTTGTGCTGCGACTTTGTTTGATGATGTGGGGCGAGACGCGGCGGGTGTTTCAACTTGTGTATTTCTTTCTGCATGAGAAGGAATAGGGATAAATTTTTCTTCAATATTTGAGTTAGAAGTACTTTCTGCGATTATTTTATCAATATTATTTTTGAGATCAAGATCTATTTCTTGATTGTTTATATCAGAATCATGCGACGAAACAAGGGAGGAATCTTGAAGTTCATTAGGAGTTTGATCAATGTTTTCTTCAGACTGAGCAGCAGTTTTGCTCTTTGTTTGATGTACGGGAGCTAGTGTAACTGTACCATCTTGATTTACAATAACAGTTTGTACTTCTTGCGTGGGAATAGTATGGTTTATGGCTTCTGTGACTGCATCTTCAACATCAGATTCATTTAAAGAAGAAGATGAAGCGTTTGAAGATTCTTCAGGATTTAATTCTTTTAAATTTTCAGGTTGTTCAGAGTTATCAATAAGAAATTGTTGTGTGTTTTCTTGTTTTTCATTTTGTTCAGTTGTTTGCTTATAGATATCTAAATTATGTGCAACATCATTTTTCGGTTCAGTTGTTTCTGGTTTGAATTTAAAAGGCGCATTATCAGCGTGGATAATGATCGTTTCTTCATTTTTTTGTGATGACATAAAAAAGTGCGAATAACCAGCAAATCCAATTCCTATTAAAATAAGTATAAAAATACCTTTAATGAAAGTTTTACCAAAAATAAAACTTTTTAAGGGAGGAGGAGCTGGTGGATGCGTGGGAACTTCATCTGAGCCTGTGTATGATGAATTCTCGCTAAAAGGGGGAAAATTATATTCCATATTGGCAGAAGAAAAATAGTCGGAATTTTGTTCTTTAGAGTTTATATAAACACCTTCTTTTGAATTTTGCATAGACTGATGAAAAACTTCACTAAAAACCTCATTTTTCTGTTGTTTTTGAGAAAAATTATCCGTTGGGACATTTCCTACATTAAGTACATCAGCAAATTCTTCCTCTAAACCACCACTAGTTGGCACATCATATTCTGGCGCTTCATACGGGACTTCTGGAACCATAATAGGGCCAGTTTTTTCTACGATTTCCTCTGAAAATTTATAAGTATCAACATTGGGAGGGGGAGTATCTCTGTGCGTATAGTTATGGGCAAAAAAGCCATCCGTTTGTTTTGTATTCAAAGAGGCTGATGAGGAAAGAAACTCATCTGAATTACTTTCATCATATGAAATTTCTCTATTTGGGTTAGAGGTACTTTCGGTGTTATTGATGTATTGGGCTTGAGCCTCATTATATATTGGAACTTTTTCGCTATAAGTTTCTTTTTGTGAAGGGTTTTCTTCAAAAAAATGGGGATAATTGGTTGTATGATCTTCTTGTGAAGCCCCCTTTAAATAAGATTGTCTATCAACTGGTGGAGAATCCAAAGGTGAGGAGAAGGTACTTTTTGTTTGATTTCTTGCAGTGTTTTGTCTTTCTGACATAAGGTTAGAAGATGAGAAAAACTCATTTGCCTCTGTAGAAGAGGAGACATCAGGATAATCTTTTTTGATCCAATTTTCTTGATCAGCTGAAATTTTATAGGGATGGTTTACAGGAGTGTCATAGAGGTTTTGATTATCATCATGAGTTTGTTGTATATTCGTAGCTTTAGGCTGTTGTGAATTTGTTTGTGAAAAACGATTGGTTTGTTCAACAGATTCTGGAATCTCTTTCTTATTTTCGCGCCTTTCAGATTTATCAAAAAAGAAATTTTCTGATTCTGATTGTGAAATAAGATTACTTTTTTTATGAAACGAATCAGCACTGGTTGCTGTTGTTTTCTCTTGAGGGGATTGGTTCTTCGGGATTGGTAATGGAGAAAGCTCATCTAAAATTTGTTCTTCATCATGACTGCTAGGTGAAGAATATTTCTCTTCAGATAAATTATTTTGTTTTGAATGGTTGAAAGAAGCAGCTTGTGCGATATCTGAGGCTGTTGCGTTGCTGGTTGCATGCAAGTCCCATTGTTTTTTTTGATCATCAAACGGTAAGTCATGTGCTAAATTATTTTCAAGTTCCTCTTCTAGAAAGGACAAATAAAAATCATCATCATGGGATGATGTTTCGGGGTGAGATGTTGATCGATCTGTCTGTAAAGAAGATTGCTCATTTTGGTTTCCGCTTTGTTTGTGCGGATTAAAAATGCGCGTAAGTCTTTCCAAAGGATCATGGTGTTCATGATCGTGTTTTGTTTCGTGTAGATTTTTGCGATCGTTATCGCTCATAGCTTTTCTCACATGGTGATTTGCACTTACGTGCAATCAATGGTTGATTTTGATTTGTTATATTAAAATTATAAATTTTCCCCCTCTCATGCAAGGATACATGAAAAAGTTTATCAATAGAGTACCTATTGTATGTATTTATAGAACTTTTTCAATGCATTTCTATTGGTGCTTCGACTCCTATGATGGTAAGTCCTGATGATAAAATATTGATAACAGCTTGTATCAACCCCAATCTTGCAAAGGATAACTCTTTATCATCAGGTTGAATAAAGCGTAAATTGAGATTTTCACTCCCTTTATTCCAATGGGTGTGAAAGCTGGAGGCAAGGTCATAAAGATAAAACGCTAATCGATGCGGTTCCTTATGAACGACGGCCTGTTCAATGATACGTGGATATTCAGAAAGTTTGCGTATTAACAATATTTCATGGTCATCTGTTAATCGATGAAGATGGGCGATTAATGTATCATTTGAAAAGCTTTTAATATGAAGCGCTTCCTGTGCTTGACGAAAGACTGAGTGACAACGTGCACTTGCATATTGTACGTAAAAGATGGGGTTATCTTTTGATTGTTCTGTTACTTTTGCAAAATCAAAATCAAGAGGTGCTTCACACTTACGGTATAGCATCATAAAACGCACAGGATCACGCCCAACCTCTTCGACAACATCGCGTAGAGTGACAAAAGATCCTGCTCTTTTTGACATGCGTACAGGATGACCGTTGCGAAAAAGTTTTACCAACTGACATAAGAAGACGCTTAATTTAGCTTTATCCCCAGAAATTGCTTTTGCCATTGCCTCTAGCCGCTTTACATAGCCAGCGTGGTCTGCGCCTAGAATATAAATCATTTCATCAAAATGACGATTAAATTTATCCCGAAAATAAGCAACATCAGCAGCAAAATAAGTGTAAGAACCATCAGATTTGACTAAAACACGGTCTTGGTCATCACCAACATTTGTTGAACGGAACAAAGTTTGTTCACTTGGTTCCCAATCTTCTGTATTTTTTCCCTTGGGAGGGGGGAGTTTTCCTTTGTAGATATAACCATTTAAAGTGAGGTCGTTGATGGTGTTACGAATGGCGCGTGCATTATCTGCATAAAGCATTCGCTCAGAGAAAAAGATATCATGATAAATATTAAGAGCAGCCAAATCTTCGCGAATCATGGTCATCATTGCATGAATTGCACGTTCTTTCACAAGAGATAAGGCTTCATCTTTATCCATCGTGAGGAGTTGGTCACCAAACTCTTGAGCAAGTGATTGTCCCAATGGTATCAAGTATTCTCCAGGATAGAGCCCTTCTGGAATTTCATTAATTTCTTGCCCAAGAGCCTCACGATAGCGCAATAGTACAGAGTGGGCGAGGACTTCGATTTGTTGACCAGCATCATTGATATAATATTCTTTCGTAATGTTATAGCCCGTAAATTGCAGCAAATTGGAGAGAACATCTCCAACAACCGCTCCGCGGCAGTGCCCTACGTGCATTGGTCCTGTCGGATTTGCTGAGACATATTCAACATTGACGCGTTTTCCTTGTCCCATTGGGATACGACCATAAGAAGTGCCTGATTCAAGCATGGATTTTATAGCATCTTGCCAAAATAATTTTGTAAGCTTTATATTTATAAAACCAGGACCGGCAACATCTATATTTTCGATAGAGGAATCATTTTTAAGAAGTTCTATGATTTTATCTGCAAGTGCACGTGGATTGATTCCAATAGATTTTGCAAGCACCATAGCAGCATTGGTTGATAAATGACCATGGGAGGAATCACGCGGAGGATCAACAGTGATTTTTGATAAATCTAGATCTTCTCCATTTTTCCCTTTTATATCAGATAATTCAATTGATCTCTTAATTTTTTTTTCGAAGTTTTTAAAGATATTCATATTT
Source organism: Bartonella sp. MU37NMGALS (assembly GCF_042194015.1). Taxonomy (NCBI): domain Bacteria; kingdom Pseudomonadati; phylum Pseudomonadota; class Alphaproteobacteria; order Hyphomicrobiales; family Bartonellaceae; genus Bartonella; species Bartonella sp. MU37NMGALS. The sequence continues at coordinate 46,416 of NZ_JBHIML010000006.1, read as the reverse complement.
AGCTTCCATGATGATTCCAAAAGCCATTAGACGAAATTATCTGTATGGTCAAATAAACGGTGATATTCACGTAGAGCGTAGTGATCTGTCATGCCTGAAAGAAAGTCAGCAATCAAACGTGCTAACTCTTGATTTTTTAAGTGCACTGTTTTGTTCTGCCAACTTTCAGGCATTGTATTTGGTTTTTCATAATAACAATTGAATAATTTTTGTACAATGCGTTTTGCTGCATTGCGACGACTAAGAACTTGTTCATGGTAGTAAAGATTTTTAAATAAAAAGTTTTTTAGTTCTTTTTCATAAACAGTCATTGTTGGTGAAAAGGTGACAATAGTTTGTTTTGCTTGGTGAATATCGTTTATGCTTGCTGGTTTGATGCGTGCTAAATTTTCTTGTGATTGTTTGATAACATCTTCAACCATGGTTGTTATTTGTCTTCGTACAAGTGTGTAACCACGACGCGCTTGGTCGAGATGGGGGTGCTCATCTGTTATATCTTTTAATATTGCTGCTGTTAGTGAAACATGTTCAAATTGATCGAGTGTTAAAAATTGCGAACGTAGACCATCATCAATATCATGCGCATTGTATGCGATATCATCTGCAATAGCAGCACATTGCGCTTCTAGTCCTGCAAAACAATCGAGTGCAAGGTCTTGCTTTGCATTGTATTGTAAAATATCGATAGGAACCTCTTTATTCTTCGCGTGAGGACCTAACAGGGGACCATTATGCTTTACAAGTCCTTCGAGGGTTTCCCATGTAAGGTTAAGTCCATCAAAATTTGCATAGCGCTGTTCTAGTTTTGTGACAATGCGTAATGCTTGTGCATTATGATCAAAGCCACCATAATGTATCATGGCTTCATTAAGCGCATCTTCTCCAGCATGGCCAAAGGGCGTGTGTCCAAAGTCGTGAACAAGGGCAATGGCTTCGGCAAGGTCTTCATCAAGACAAAGGGCACGGGCTAATGTTCTTGCAATTTGAGAGACCTCTATGGAATGGGTTAGGCGAGTACGATAATGATCGCTTTCATCAGCAATAAACACTTGCGTTTTATGTTTAAGACGTCGAAATGCATTAGAATGGATAATACGATCTCTATCTCGTTGAAAAGGTGAGCGTGTGGCGCTCATCGTTTCATGAAATAATCTACCACGGCTTGTTTGCGGATGAGCACTGTACACTGCTCGAGATTGGTAATTGAAGTTGATATTGCCTATATCCATTGCAAGCTGCCCATTATCATCTTAGAATTGAGAGTGGTTTATGACAAATAAACTTCTCTTTGAATATGGGATACTCTTTCTTGATGGTTTAATGCAAGGATATATAAAATGAATGTGAAAATTTCAGATGTTGCTGCCAAAAAAATTGCACAGATACTTTTGCGTGAACCCGATAAAATAGCATTGCGTATTTCTGTTGAAGGTGGTGGGTGTTCTGGTTTTTCTTATAAATATGACTTGGTTTCTGAAATGTGTAAAGATGACCTCGTTCTCAAAAAAGATGGGGCAGTTGTGTTTATTGATTTACTATCACTTCCTTTCATGGAAGGAGCTGAGATTGATTTTGTTGATGATCTTATGGGGCAGTCTTTTCAAATCCATAATCCCAATGCTGTTTCATCATGTGGTTGTGGTGTAAGTTTTTCAATTTAAAATGATGGCTTTGTGATATTGTTTCTTGAAAAAAATATCATGTTGGTCAACAATGTGAAAATGGGTATTCTTATAAAAATAGTGCACCGATGTGTATGGTTGTGCGTGGTGCTTGCTTTATTGATCTGGAGCCACTGTGCTTTTTCTGAAGAAGGAGAAGGGAAAGATCAGCAGCAGGGACAATCAAGGAGTTTTATTGTAAAGTCTCAAGAGCAGGAAAAAGAAAATGTAGCATCTCAAACACAACTCATTTTGAATGCTCGATTAACAAATAGTTATCCGGATATTGAAAAAGGGCTTGTCTGGCGGGTTTATGCCCCTATTATAGGGATTGATAATAAATTACCATTAGTGGCAACCTATAAGGGGGGAAGTGCGCGTTTTGATCTCGAACCAGGAAGTTATCTTGTTCATGTCTCATTTGGTCATATGAGTGCTGTGCGCCATATTCGTTTAAAAAATGGACAGAGTCTTGTAAAAAACTTTAATCTTGAGGCTGGTGGTGTCATTTTAAATGCAACACTGCTCAATGGTGTAATGAATGAAAAGGAATTACGTTTTACCATTTATGAGGATGAAAAAGAAAATGATGATACGGGGGTGATTTTATCAAATGTTAAACCCCAATCAGTTGTGCGTTTAAAAGCTGGCCGCTACCATGTTGCTTCCCATTATGGTTCTATTAATGCGACGGCTCGTTCGGATATTCAAGTGGATGCTGGTAAAATGACAGAAGTTACCCTTGAACATCAGGCCGCTCAGATTGTCTTAAAGCTGGTACGACAAGAAGGAGGGGAAGCGCTTGCAGATACCAGTTGGTCTCTTGCTAATGATTCTGGTGATATCGTTTATGAAACAGTTGGTGCTTATGTTTCACTCGTGTTAGCGGAGGGAGAGTATATTGCAATTGCTAAAAATAAAGATAAAATCTATCAAAAAGTTTTTTCAGTCGTTTCTGGTCATGATGAAGATATAAGTGTGGTGGCGAATGAGCAAAATATGCAACGAATTGATGAAGATGTGGATTGATTGTTGTTCATGGGGGTAAACTATGATGAGAGACGGGGTATGAGTTTTGATTGAAATTTCAACAGTTGGTGTGTTTTTTGCTGGGGCACTCTCTTTTTTGTCGCCCTGTGTTTTGCCATTAGTTCCTCCTTATTTGTGCTATATGGCAGGTGTTGGTATTGATGATTTTCGTTCAGAAAATCGTGATGAGAAAGTCTTTATACGGTGGGCTTTATTGTCTTCTGTTATTGCTTTTGTTCTCGGGTTTACGACTGTTTTTGTTGCTTTAGGTGCCAGTGCTAGCACAATTGGGAAATTCATCGGTTATTATCGTGATTGGTTCGCCCTTGCTGCTGGAATTGTCATTATTATTTTTGGTTTAAATTTTTTGGGGATTTTCAAGATCGCTTTTTTATTCCGTGAAGCGCGTTTTCAGACCAAAAAAACACCTTCTGGTCCTTTGGGCGCGTATATTATTGGGTTAGCTTTCGCTTTTGGTTGGACACCGTGTATTGGCCCCATTTTAGGTCCTATTATAACGCTTGCTGGAACAAAAGAAACTGTGGGAGAGGGAGCTATCTTATTAGCGGTTTATGCATTAGGTCTTGCTATTCCTTTTATGTTGGCAGCTTTATTTTCGAGCAGTTTTATGCGATTTTTAGGAGCTTTTCGTATTCATTTAGGAAAAGTTGAAAAAATTATTGGTGTTTTTCTTATTCTTACAGGGATTTTGTTTTTAACAGGCTCTATGCAGGATCTTTCATTTTGGCTTTTAGAACATTATCCTTCGTTGAGCTATATTGAAGATATTCGTTGGCACGATATTATGATTTTTTTTGGATTTTCTCGTTAGTCTTATGTGTTTTTATGGTTAGAAGTTGTCTTTCTATTGTTCTTGCTGCAGGTGAGGGGACGCGCATGAAATCGTCTCTGCCTAAGGTACTTCATAAAATTGCTGGATTGCCTCTTATATGCCATGTTCTAAAACAAATAGAATTGGCAGGCTCTTCACAATTAGCAGTCGTTGTGGGATTTGGTGCTAAGGAGGTTACGCACGTTGTTCAGTCATTTGTAAAAGATGCGATGATTTTTGAACAAAAAGAGCGTTTAGGAACAGCTCATGCTGTTTTATCTGCTCGTTTAGCTTTGCAAAAGGAAGTGGATGATGTTCTCATTGTTTTTGGGGATACTCCTCTCATTCAGCAAGATTCATTGCACCAAATGCGTGCACAGCTTGCTGATGGAGCAGATGTTGTTTTTGCAGGTTTTCATACCCAAAATCCAACAGGTTATGGGCGTCTTCTTGAAAAAAATGGTCAATTGATCGCAATTGTAGAAGAAAAAGACGCTAGCGATGAAGAAAAAAAGATTTCTTTTTGTAACGGCGGAATACTCGCTATGCGCGGAAAACATGCACTTTCTCTTTTAGAGAAAGTTGATAATAACAATGTGAAAAAAGAGTATTACTTAACAGATATTGCTTCTCTTGCAACACGTGAAGGATTAGATGTGCGTGTTGTTGAAGTTCCTTTTGAAGATATTGTAGGAATTAACAACGGTCTTGAGCTTTCTGAGGCTGATTCTTTATGGCAAAAACGTAAATCGCGCGATTTAATGTTATCGGGTGTTACGCTTTTAAAACCAGAAACACTCTATTTTTCTTATGATACAGAAATTGAACCAGGGGTGGTGATAGAACCAAATGTTTATTTTGGATTAAGCGTGAAAGTACAATCTGGTGCTGTTATTCATGCATTTAGTTATCTCGAAGGTGCTGTGGTTGGTAGGGATGCACAGATTGGTCCCTATGCACGTTTGCGTCCTGGAACAGAGTTGGCGAAGTCCGTAAAGATTGGAAATTTTTGTGAAGTCAAACAAGCTAAGATAGGAGAATCTTCTAAAATCAATCATTTAAGTTATATTGGTGATGCTGAAATTGGTGCACATACCAATATTGGAGCCGGTACGATTACCTGCAATTATGATGGATTTAACAAATATAAAACCATGATTGGTGATCATGCTTTTGTTGGGTCTAATACGGCACTTGTTTCCCCATTGGTAATAGGGGATGGCTCTTATGTTGCTTCAGGAAGTGTTATTACTGAAAATATTCCTATGAACAGTATGGCTTTTGGGCGTGCACGACAGGTTATAAAAGAGGGCTATGCGACAAAATTTCGAGAGCGCTTGTTAGAAAACAAACAGAAAAAATGATTATTTTCAGCTTATTCCTTTGTTTCGTGTTATTCTAACGATCGATAGGATGTTTATTCTTAAAGATTGCCGTACTCCATGTTTGAATTATTTTATTATTTATAGTTTTAAATAAAGGCTGTTGGATTGTTTTATAAGATTTAAATCTTAAGATGTGGGTTGGAGCTTTTTAATGTGTGGAATTATTGGAATTCTTGGAAAGAGGTGTGTTACGTCTTCTTTGGTTGAGGGGTTAAAACGTCTTGAATATAGAGGGTATGATTCATCTGGGGTGGCAACGGTCCATAATGGGCATCTTTATCGTGTACGTTCTGAGGGGAAGCTTGTTCATTTAGAAGAAAAATTAAAAAAAACACCTCTGGAGGGAAGTTTAGGGATTGGTCATACCCGTTGGGCTACGCATGGAATTGCTGTTGAACGCAATGCGCATCCCCATGTGACTGAAAAGCTTGCGATTGTTCATAATGGTATTATTGAAAATTTTGTAGAATTGCAAAAGGAACTCATAGAGGATGGTTATATCTTTGAAACAGAGACGGATACGGAAGTTATTGCACATTTAATAACGCGTGCATTAAAAGATGGTCTTTCTCCGCAAGAAGCTATGCGTACCAGTTGGAAAAGGCTGCAGGGGGCTTTTGCTATTGCTCTTATTTTCGAAGGAGAAGATAACCTTATGATTGCGGCTCGTTCTGGTCCACCTCTGGCAATTGGTTATGGAAAAGATGAATTTTTTGTTGGGTCAGATGCGATTGCTTTGGCACCATTCGTTGATTATATTAGCTATATGGAAGACGGGGATTGGGCTGTTCTCACACGGGAAGGCGTCACAATTTATGATGTATATAATCAACCGGTAAAACGTCCTGTGACAACATTACTTGAAGAGGCTTTATTGATTTCTAAGGGTAATCATCGCCATTTTATGCACAAGGAAATGTTTGAACAACCTGAAGTGATTTCTCATAATTTGGCGCATTATCTTGATCTTGGAAATTATGCCGTTCGACCTTTTAAGAATTTGATTGATTGGAAAAATATTCATCGCCTCCTTTTTGCGAGTTGTGGAACGGCTTATTATTCAACCTTAGTTGCGCGCTATTGGTTTGAGAAATTTGCCGCTTTAAGTGTTGATAATGATGTTGCTTCGGAGTTTCGTTATCGTGAACCTCCTATAACATCTGATGTGTTGTCGCTGTTTGTTTCTCAATCAGGTGAGACAGCTGACACATTGGCTTCTTTGCGTTATTGTCGTGAGCGGGGTGTAAAAACAGCAACAATTGTGAATGTAGAGCAATCAACAATGGCAAGGGAGGCTGATTTTATTCTTCCAACACTTGCCGGACCGGAAATTGGTGTTGCGTCAACAAAAGCTTTTACCTGTCAATTGGCAACGCTTGCTTCACTAGCACTTAGTGCTGCTAAACAACGTGGCTATCTCTCTGTTCAAATGGAACAGCAATTGGTTCAACAATTGGCAGAAGTTCCACGTATTTTAAATGAGGTCTTAAAATTAGAGAGCAAAATTGAATGTATTTGTCGTGATTTAGTGAATGCAAAAAGTGTTCTTTATCTGGGACGTGGGACTTCTTATCCGATTGCTTTGGAGGGAGCCCTTAAACTGAAAGAGCTTTCTTATATTCATGCTGAAGGTTATGCGGCGGGTGAGTTGAAGCATGGACCAATTGCTTTGGTGGATGAGACAATACCTGTTATTGTTGTTGCACCTTATGATCGGTGGTTTGAAAAAACTTTTTCTAATATGCAAGAAGTGGTAGCGCGTAATGGTCGTATTATTTTAATAACCGATAAAAGGGGAGCAGAAGTAGCTTGTCTTAAGACTTTATCAACGATCACTTTGCCAGAAGTTCCAGAATTTATTTCTCCTATTATTTATGCACTCCCTGTTCAGTTAATCGCTTATCATACGGCTGTTTTATTAGGAACAGATGTCGATCAACCCCGTAATTTGGCAAAATCAGTCACGGTTGAATAAAAGTATATTTCTGAATCTTTGGAAGAATAATCAAGTGTAAGAAACTGATTGATAATGATAGCTTATTTTTTCCACTTTTCTCTGTTGAACGAGAATACCGGAGACGGGATTTTTCTTTCTAAATTCTTTACGATAAAACAAAAAATATTTTCTTACCTGTCAAAAAATAGATCAGCTATGTGAATATAATGATAGAAAAATGCGCAATATTTCTTCTACTGTTTTAATGCAAGAATAATTTAGATTGAAAGAAAAGATGCTGTTGTTGGGTTGTTACTCTTTCATGAAGCATAAAGATGGTAAGGGATTGCATAGATTGTTTATGGGTTATTCTAAGAGAGAGAACCGTATTTGAACAGAGAGGTATTTTAATTTTTATTAGAGGGTCTTTATTATCCTGCTCGCAAGAGGCGTGTAGCATCATCGTGTCCGAAAAGATAAAGCAGCAACCGTAAAGCTTGTCCTTGCTGAGAAGAAAGATGAGGATCGCGTTGTAAAAATAAACGAGCATCTTTTCTTGCCATTGACAAAAGATCACTATGAACAGCAAGGTTTGCTATATGAAATTCAGGGACTCCGGATTGTTTTGTACCTAAAAGCTCTCCTTCGCCTCGCAGACGCCAATCTTCTTCAGCGATTTCAAAACCATCTTCTGTATTGCGTATAATATTAAGGCGTGTTGCTGCTGTTTTAGTCAGTGGATCTTTATAGAGCAAAATGCAGGAAGATTTTTTATCGCCTCGTCCTACACGTCCACGCAATTGGTGCAGTTGTGAAAGGCCAAAATGTTCGGCGTGTTCGATGATAATGATCGAAGCATCTGGAATATCTACTCCCACTTCAATAACAGTAGTTGCAACTAAAATACGTGTATTTCCACATTTAAAAGATGCCATAGCGGCTTCTTTTTCTGCTGTAGACATTTTTCCGTGGATCATACCAACGTGTGCACCAAAGCGTTCATGGAGAAATGCAAAGCGGTTTTCAATTGAAGTGAGATCAAGAGCTGTCGATTCCTCCACTAAAGGACAAATCCAATAGAGCTTTTCTCCTTTTTCTAATGCAATTGCGATTCGCTCTATAAGCTCATGAAGACGTTTCAAAGAAAGCATTGCTGTTGTAATGGGTTGTCGTCCCATTGGTTTTTCTGTAATTTTAGATACATCCATATCACCAAAAGCTGTTAAGACAAGTGTGCGCGGAATGGGCGTGGCGGTCATAACCAGCATATCAGGTTTATTGCCTTTTTCTGTAAGAGCGATACGTTGATGGACACCAAAACGGTGTTGTTCATCGATAATGGTTAAGGCAAGATTGTTATAAGTAATGCTGTTTTGTATGAGAGCATGGGTTCCGATGATAATAGAAACTTGACCTGATAGAATATCATTCAAGATATTTGTCCGCAATTTTCCTTTTTCTCGCCCTGTTAAAAGAGTTGTTTGTAATCCGACCTTTTCGGCAAGAGGAGCGATGGTGGCAAAATGTTGCCTGGCAAGTACTTCGGTTGGCGCCATTAAAGCTGATTGTCCTGAATTTTCAGCAATTTGTGCCATTGCCATCAATGCAACAACAGTTTTTCCTGCGCCTACATCACCTTGGAGTAGTCTTAGCATCGGTTCTGGTGAAGCAAGATCATTTGCGATATCTTCTACTGCTTTTTTTTGTTCGGTTGTGAGTTGAAAGGGGAGGACATTAAGCAATTTTTTAGTATAAATTCCTGTTGCTGGTCGAGAAGTGCCTACAAGAGATTTGGTTTTTAAACGCACGAGTCCTAGCGCCAATTGACAAGCGAGCAATTCATCATAGGCAAGACGTTTGCGTGCTGTACTTTCTAGGGATAGATCGTTGGGGTTAATGGGCGCATGGATACGGCGTAAAGCAACAGAAAAAGAAGAAAAATTTTGCTGCTTTTTCACATTTTCATCTATCCATTCTGGGAGGAGAGGAATAAAATCAAGAGCGTTTTGTATGGCGCGTCTTAGTGTTTTTGCAGTTAGTCCTGCAGTAGAGGGATAGACAGGTTCGATGAGAGGAATCTGATTTGATTGTTCGCTTGGCGCAATATAGTCGGGATGCGCCATTGAAAATTGCCCATTAAACCATTCAACTTTTCCTGATACAGTAACTTTTTTTCCTTCAGGGAGTTGTTTTTTTAGCCAAAGAGGCTGAGCGTGAAAAAAGACTAAATTTATTTTTCCTGTTTGATCATGGGCAATAACACGATAGGGGATTTTGTTGTGACCACGGGGCGGTGGTTGATGTTGATCGATGATAATTTCGAGCGTAACAGTGTCTCCTTCTTTTACACAAGCGATGCTGGGACGCATTCTGCGGTCTATGACGGAATGGGGCATTAATTGAAGAAGATCAATAAGGGTTGCTTCGCGTTGTGTAGGATTAACATTTAAGAGTTTGGTCAGTAAACCATAGGTTTTAGGTGTAATACCAGAAAGAGTTCGAATAGAATTAAAAAGAGGGGTAAGAAGATTTGGAGGCATGAGCAAATTTAACCTGCTCTTTTTGTTTTTTCTAGACCTTTAGAAGAGCTTTTTGGGGATAAAGTCATAAAGAGGAGGTTGCTTTATTTACATATTATTTACACATTGAATTTTAGGAAGAAAAATTAATATTTAAAGATAAATACAATAAAAGGGTGTAAAAATTAAAGTGCTTAGATGAGGTGTATTGTTTTTCTTTTTATTTTAGCTGTTTATTTGCTGTGAATAGAAGCATTTTCTTGATAGAACTCTCTTATAAATATTAATAAAATTGGGATATTGCTCCTATGTAGGATGATGAACTTATAGCTTTAAAGTTATGATAAACAGGAGTTTTTTTCTTTTATAAGGGGTGCTGTTTGGCATTTATTTTGTAGTGGGAAATTGTGAGAGTGGTAAAAAATAAAAATAAAACGCAAGAGAACAAAAATTCTCTTCCTCGCTTTATTCATTTGAGAGTGCATTCAGCTTATTCTTTACTCGAAGGGGCTTTAAAAATCCCTCAAATTATTCAACAGGCGATTTCAGATCATGCACCAGCGGTTGCTATTACCGATACCAATAATTTATTTGGTGCTTTGGAATTTTCACAGCATTGTCTTTCTCATGGGGTCCAACCTATTATTGGTTGTCAGCTTACTGTTGATTTTTGTGATGAAAATGATCATTCACGTTTGGCTAAATGGCGTAATCCTTCTGATTTTTGCTCTATTGTTCTGTTGGCTGCTAGTGAAATCGGTTATGCTCATTTGGTTCGTCTTGTGAGCCGTGCTTATCTTGATAAACGTGATACTGATCCTCCTCATATTAAAGCTAATTGGTTGTCGGCACACAGTGAAGGAATAATTGTTTTAACGGGAGGCAAGGGAGGACCTATTAATCTTTCTTTGGCAGAAGAGAAAAAAGAACATGCTGTTGAACGCTTAATTTATTTGAAAAAATCTTTTGCTGATCGTCTTTATGTGGAATTACAACGGCATGGCTCTTATAATCGGAGAGTAGAAGCTGATCTTATTGAATTGGCTTATGCGCATGAAATTCCTCTTGTTGCAACAAATGAAGCCTTTTTTCTGAAGAGAGAAGGGTATGAAGCGCATGATGCGCTGATGGCTGTTTCAGAAGGGCAAATAGTCTCTAATCCAGATCGCAAACGTGTGACGCCAGATCATTATTTGAAGTCACAAGATGAAATGGTTACACTCTTTTCTGATCTTCCAGAAGCTTTAGAAAATAGTGTTGAAATTGCATTGCGTTGTCATATTGCCACGCCTCTTCGAAAACCGATATTGCCTCGTTTTATAGAACAATCTGCTAATTCAGAAAATACTTTGGAAGTAGAAGATAGTGAGTTGTTAAATCAGGCTAAAGCTGGTTTGAAGATGCGGCTTGAAACAATTGGATTGGCTGAAGGGTATACGATTGCAGATTATGAGCAGCGGCTTGATTATGAAATTTCAGTTATTACGCGTATGCAATTTTCGGGATATTTTCTTATCGTTTCAGATTTCATAAAATGGGCAAAGGTTCATGATATTCCCGTTGGACCAGGACGGGGTTCTGGTGCTGGTTCACTTGTTGCTTATGCATTGACGATAACTGATGTTGATCCATTGCGGTTTTCTCTTCTCTTTGAACGTTTTCTCAACCCAGATCGTGTTTCGATGCCAGATTTTGATATCGACTTTTGTCAAGAGCGGCGCGAAGAAGTTATTCAATATGTTCAAAAAAAATATGGACGTAATCAAGTTGCTCAAATTATTACCTTTGGTAAGTTACAGGCACGTGCAGTTTTGCGTGATGTGGGGCGTGTTTTAGAAGTTCCTTATCGTCAGGTGGATTATCTTACAAAATTAATTCCTGCCACACCAGGAAGTCAGGTAGAATTGGCTGATGCTATTAAGGATGAACCTAAATTTGAAGAGGAAAAGAAAAAAGATCCCGTTGTTGGACGCGCATTAGATATCGCACTCCAGTTGGAGGGACTTTATCGTCATGCTTCAACTCATGCTGCTGGGATTGTTATCGGAGATCGTCCGCTTTGGGAGCTTGTCCCGATGTATCGTGATCCTCGTTCTGATATGCCTGTTACACAATTTAACATGAAATATGTTGAACAGGCAGGGCTGGTAAAATTTGATTTTCTTGGATTAAAAACGCTTACTGTTTTGAAAATGGCAGTCGATTTTGTTGCCAGAAAGGGGATTAAAATAGATTTATCAAATATTCCTCTGAATGATGAAACAACCTACGCTATGATGGCACGTGGTGAAACGGTTGGTGTGTTTCAGGTGGAAAGTTCTGGTATGCGCAAGGCGTTGATTGGAATGAAGCCAGACCGTATTGAAGATATTATTGCGCTGGTCGCACTTTATCGTCCAGGTCCAATGGAGAATATTCCAACCTATAATGCACGCAAACATGGGGAAGAGGAAATTGCTTCTATTCATCCTAAAATAGACCATCTGATCAAAGAAACACAAGGTGTTATTGTCTATCAAGAACAGGTGATGCAGATTGCTCAGGTGCTTGCTGGCTATTCGCTTGGAGAAGCTGATTTATTACGTCGTGCTATGGGGAAAAAAATTCATGCTGAAATGCAAAAACAGCGTACGCGTTTTGTTAATGGAGCTGTTGCAGGTGGTGTGGATAAAGATCAAGCTGATATTATCTTTGATCTTTTAGCAAAATTTGCCGATTATGGTTTTAATAAATCGCACGCTGCTGCTTATGCAATTGTTTCTTACCAAACAGCTTATATGAAAGCAAACTATCCCGTTGAGTTTTTAGCTGCTTCAATGACATATGATATGACGAATACAGATAAGCTCAATGATTTTCGGCGTGAAGCATTAAGGTTGGGTATTGAAGTTATTGCACCTTCTATACAAACATCTCATCGTGTTTTTGAGGTTGGTGATAACTGTATTTATTATTCTCTTGCTGCCATTAAAGGTGTGGGAGAAACTGTTGTGGATCATATTGTTACTTGTCGTGGGAATAAGATTTTTAAGGATTTGGAAGATTTTTGTGCGCGTATTGATCCTCGTATTGTTAATAAGCGTGCGATGGAAAGTTTAGTTTGTGCTGGTGCTTTTGATTGTTTTAACATTGCACGTGAGGTTTTATTAGCCAATCTTGGAACCCTTCATGCGCGTGCACTTCGTATTCTCGATGACAATTCTAGCGGGCAGGTTGATATATTTGGAATGGCAGGCGGATTAAAAGAACCATTGATTTTATCGCAAACAACCCCTTGGTTGCCGGCTGAGAAACTTTATCGAGAATTTCAAGCTATAGGTTTTTACTTTTCTGCGCATCCTTTGGAGGAGTATCAAACTATTCTGGACAAAAAACGCATTCAGACTTGGGGTAATTTTGCCAATGCCGTTAAAGGGGGAGCAACGGCTGCACGGCTTGCTGGAACTGTTGTGGCAAAAAACGTGCGTAAAACAAAATCTGGTAAAAAAATGGGAATTATTCATTTTTCTGATACAAGTGGACAATATGAAGCAGTTCTCTTTTCTGAGGTACTATCGGATTATGAAGAGATGCTAGAACCCGGAAAATCTTTTATTATTACGGTAAGCGCAGAAAATCGTTCTGAAGGAGTTAGTTTGCGAATTGAAACAATTCAGTCTTTGGAAAAGGAATCATTACAACAGCATAAAATGATGCGTCTTTTTATAAAAACAGTTGATATGCTTCCACAAATTGAACAAAATTTAAATCTTGGGGGAAATGGAGAGGTTGGGCTTATTTTAATTCAAGAGGATGGATTGCGAGAAGTCGAAATTGCGCTTCCTAAGCGATATAAGGTAAATTCACATGTCGCAAATGCGATGAAATTAATTCAGGGTGTTGTTGATGTAGAACTGAGTTAAAGAAAGATAAAGATGGGAGCTGATTTTGAGTGGTGTTTTTGCTTTTAGGAGAGCTAAAAATTGAGCTTTTAAAATCAGATTGTAGGTTTCGAAAAATTTTGCTTTTATTTGAGTAAATTATGATGGGTTTTAGTGTCATAGAGTCAAAAAATCTCGTTCTTTCGTAATATTCAAAGTACTGGAAAAATTTTATAAGTTTTTATCATTATTTTTTTATGGAATTCATTGCATCATACATGTAAAGCCAATTGAGATCTGACATAATGCTCTCTGGTGTACGAATTTTCATCATGAGATTGCGTGCAATTGCTATGGGACCGGTTGCGTGATAGGCTAATCTATTGAAATCTCCGCGTTTTTTTACTGCTGCAATACGGGGGGTGCGTGTTGTTTCGTAAAGCGAAAGTGCTTTCGTTAATGAAAAATCTTGCAATGAAAGTGCTTCTGCTAATGTGGCAGCATCTTCGATTGCCATAGCGGCACCTTGCGCTGCAAAAGGTAAGGCTGCATGTGCACAATCGCCAACAAATACTCGTCTCTCTAAGCCGATAAAACGATTTTGTTTCATTTGAAAGAGTGGCCAATAGCTCCATTCATCGATATGATCAAAGATTTGTAAGATTTTTGAATTCCAACCTTTAAAAAGAGATTTGAGTTTTTCTTTATCTCCTTTATGAGCCCATCCTTCTTTTGAATTTTCTCCATGCGTAATGGCGACAAAATTAAAAATTTTTTCTGACGATTGAATGGGATAGACAACAAGATGATTTTGGGGTCCCATCCAAGCTGTAATTGTCTTCATATTTTGCAATGAAGAACGAAATTTTTGAGGAAGATGATCAAATGTTGTTGTTGCACGCCAAGCAATAAAGCCACTAAAATTTGCTCTTTCATGAAAGGGAGATTGTTTACGTAATGTTGACCAAACTCCATCACATCCGATCAGGAGGGGCGTTGAATGAAGCTGTTCTGTTGTTGTATCTGTTTTTATTGTCTTTATTTTAATGTTGGTTGCAGATTGGGTAGAAGATACAATCGTTTCGCCTGCTTTGTATTTGATCAAAGGATTTTCAATTACTGCATCATATAAAATTTTTTGTAAAGCCGCGCGGTGGATCGTCATATAAGGGGCTTTCCAATATTTTTCTGTTAGATTGATAAGATGAGCCCGTAGATGTATTTTTAAAGATAATCCATCTTTTAACTCAAGAAAATGTGGGATTGTCGCGACTTCAGTGAGTTTGTTAAGAAGTTCCCAGCGAGCAAGAATAGATGTTGCATTTGGTGTCAGTTGAATACCAGCACCTATTGTTTCAAGTTGCTTACACTTTTCGATAATGGTGCTTGCAATTCCTTTATGAGCGAGTGCTAAAGCGGCACTTAAACCAGCAATTCCTCCTCCAACAATGAAGGGTGATCGGTTCACAAATGATTCCATATTAAACAAGAAGAATTAAAAGAGTGGTTATTAAGAAAGCCCAAAAACGCGATTATAATAGCTTTTCTGGATGATATAAACATCCTGTTGGGTTTGTTTGATTGTATGATAGCGAGGGAACATAACGATAAAGGGTTGAGCAATAAGGGCAAATTTTCTCATCTGCTTCTCCCATGTCGATAAAGACATGGGGATGATCGAATGGTTGTGTAGCGCCTACACACATAAATTCTTTCACACCAATTTCGATTGTTTTATATCCAAGGTCATTTTGGAAATGGGGAATATTGTGATCAGCCATGGCGTACAAACTCCAGAATAAATTGTCTCATCAGCTATAATTGGGCTCTTTTATTTTATAGGCGTGAGTTTGTAATAAAGCTTATAATAATGCAAGCTGCTTTTTAAGACAAATTTCTCCTCCTTTTATGCTATATTAGAATAATTGTCGTGTTTTTAGCGCTTTGCGCATAGAAATAGTTCCAAATATTTTTAAATATTAAATGGAAAAATGATAAGGAAAGTTAGGCATTGATATATTATTATGATGATAACATGTTATCAAATGTTATGTGAGATATTTCGTCAAGGATTTTAGAAAATATAAAAGAAAATTATTTAGGATATATGGAACAGAGGGTGGTAGATAAAATTTCTATATCGAATATAACAATGAAAAATCCGGTACGGTTTATTAATCGAGAGTTTTCATGGCTACAATTTAATAATCGTGTTTTGATGGAAGCGGCTAATGCGAGACATCCTTTATTAGAACGTCTACAATTTCTTTCTATTTCAGCTGCAAATCTTGATGAGTTTTTTATGGTTCGTGTTGCAGGACTAGCAGCTCAAATTCGTGCTCGCGTTACAGCGTGCAGTGCAGATGGGCACACTCCACAGGAACAACTTGATATTGTATTAGCTGAGATTTCAAAGCTGCAGGCTCACCAACTACGAGAATTGAATATTTTACGTGATGAATTAAAAAAGAATGATATTGAAATTATTTGTTCTAATGATCTTTCAGAAATTGAAAAATCATGGCTTGAAAAATATTTTCTTGAGACAATTTTTCCTGTTTTAAAACCTTTGCCTGTTGATTCTACTCATCCTTTTCCATTTATTCCTAATTTAGGGCTTTCTATTGCGCTTCAATTGTCTGGAGAAACTGATCAGAACTCTCACATAGTGTTGTTGTCTATTTCAATGCTTTTGAGGCGTTTTATTCTTCTTCCTCAAGAGGGTAATCATTTTCGTTTTATTGCATCTGAAGATGTTATTTGCCTTTTTATTAAACATGTATTTCCTAACTATGAGGTTACAGGAATTGGTATATTTAGAGTAATCCGAGATAGTGATATTGAAGTAGAAGAAGAAGCTGAGGATCTTGTTCATTTTTTTGAAACTGCTCTCAAAAGGCGGCGCCGTGGGCAGGTTATTCGAGTTGAGTTTGACGCAAGAATGCCAGAGAGTTTACGCCAATTTATAGCGAATAGTCTCGCTGTCCCTGATAATTGTATTAATGTTCTTGATGGATTTTTAGCGCTTAATACGGTATCAGAAATTGTTTCTATTCCTCGTGATGATCTCAAATTTATTCCTTATATTTCTCGTGTTCCAGAATGTATTCGTGAACATAAAGGGGATTGTTTTGCGGCTATTCGTGAAAATGATATTGTGATTCATCACCCCTATGAGACATTTGATGTTGTTGTCCAATTTTTACGTCAAGCTGCTTGCGATCCTGATGTTGTGGAAATCAAACAAACACTTTATCGTACATCAAATGATAGCCCAATTGTTAGCGCTTTGATTGAAGCAGCTGAACAGGGAAAGTCTGTGACTGCTTTGGTAGAACTTAAAGCACGTTTTGATGAGGAAGCAAATATTCGTTGGGCGCGGGATCTTGAATGTGCTGGGGTTCAAGTTATTTTTGGTTTTATTGCATTAAAAACTCATGCTAAGATGTCATTGGTTGTGAGACGTGAGGGAAAACGTCTTTGCTCTTATGTTCATCTTGGAACAGGAAATTATCATCCCATTAACGCTAAAACTTATACCGATCTTTCTTTTTTTTCCACGGATGATGATATCGCTCATGATGTTGCGTTATTGTTCAATTATATTGCGCAATATGAGCGTCCAAATGAAACAATGAAGATTGCTTTTTCACCCTTAACATTGCGTGGTCGTATCTTAGAGCATATTGAGGGAGAAATTGTTCATGCACAACAGGGAAGGTTTGCTGCTATTTGGATGAAAGTTAATGCATTGGTTGATCCTGAAATTATTGATGCTTTATATCGTGCCAGTCAAGCAGGGGTGCGAATTGATTTGGTTGTGCGGGGGATATGTTGTTTACGTCCTCGTATTCTAGGAATTTCGGATAATATTCGTGTAAAATCAATTGTCGGGCGTTTTCTTGAACATAGTCGCATTTTTTGTTTTGGGAATGGTCAAGATTTGCCTAATGAAAATGCACTCGTTTACTTAGGCTCTGCTGATATGATGCCTCGTAATCTGGACTATCGTATTGAAATATTGGTTCCAGTTTTTAATAAAATAGTGCGTCAAAAAATTCTTTTACAGATTATGTTGGCTAATATTATTGATAATCAGCAAAGCTTTGATATACTTAAGGATGGAACATCAAAACGTATTACGCCGCAGATAGGTGAAAGTCTATTTAATGCGCAGGAGTATTTTATGGCCAGTACAAGTTTTGCAGGGAAAAATGAGTCTTTTGAGTCTTCTGTTTCGCGCTTGGTTGCGTTGCATCGGCAACAAGCCGAAATACATAAAGACTAAAATCCAATGACATATAGAGATGCTCAAGGTCGGTTAAAAGGGTGTAAGCCTGTTGCTGTTATTGACATTGGTTCAAATTCTGTTCGGTTGGTTATTTATGAGGGGCTTGTTCGCTCACCAACAGTTTTATTTAATGAAAAGATTCTTTGTGGTCTCGGTCATGGTGTGGCAAAAACGGGATTTTTAGAAGAACAATCGATGAAAATGGCATTGCAAACACTGAAACGGTTTCGTACGCTTTGTCGACAGATTGGGGCAGATGAGGTCTATACTTTAGCAACAGCAGCAGCACGAGATGCAAAGAATGGCGTAGCATTTATTCAGCATGCTGAAGATATTTTGCAAAATAAAATATATCTTCTTTCAGGAAGTGAAGAAGCTATGTATTCAGCATATGGAGTTGTTTCTACTTTTTATCAACCAAAAGGTATTTCTGGGGATCTTGGTGGTGGAAGTCTTGAGCTGATTGATATTGATCATTCTGATGTTGGTGAGGGGATAACTCTCCCATTAGGTGGTTTAAGGCTACAGTATATGTCAAATAATGATAGTGCCGTAGCTACAAAAATTGTACATGAGCAACTTTATAAATCGTCTGTTGTTCGTACTCGTAAAGGTATAGCACGTTATTTTTATGCAGTAGGGGGGACATGGCGTAATTTGGCAAAACTCCATATGGCAATGAAACACTATCGGCTCCCTGTTATGCATGGCTATGAAGTTGAAGCCGTTGAAATGGAGAACTTTTTACGTCTTGTAGCACGTGGCAATATTGATAATTTGAGAGGGATTGCAGCGATTTCTCAGAATCGTCGGAAACTTTTATCTTATGGGGCAATAGTTCTTATTGAACTCATTCAGTGTATGCAGTTTGAAAAGATAATTTTTTCAGGTGCTGGCGTTCGTGAAGGTTTTCTTTATTCACGATTGCCGCAGGCGATTCAGCTGTCAGATCCTCTCATTGCAGCATGCACAGAAATGGCTATTTTACGGGCACGTTCACCAAAACAAGCAGAAGAACTCATTGATTTTACGACGAATGCTTTTGAAGTTTTTGGAATTTCAGAAACTGAAAATGAATGTCGTTATCGTCAAGCTGCTTGTCTTCTTGCGGATATTGGTTGGCGTATACATCCAGATTATAGAGGTAATGAAGCAGCAAATCAAATAGCTTTAGGATCTTATCCAGGAATTTCCCATGAAGGGCGCCTTTATGCGGCGCTTGCTGTTTTTTTTCGCAATACGAGTTTATTGGTTGATAAAGAATCTCTTCCCATTTTTCAATTAGCAACTCAAAATATAATTGAGAAAGCACGTATTCTTGGCGAAACTATGCGTATTGCTCATCTTTTTAGTGCTTCTGTTGCAGGAATTTTACCTCATTTATTGTGGCATAAAAAAGCAGATCATATTATCCTGCAGATCCCAAAGAATTACGCTGGGTTATTAGGAGAACGTCCTCTTGGACGATTACAGACGTTATCAAAAATAATAAAACAACCTCTCGCTTTTGAAATTTTTTGATTTTTTTCCTAATTTATTCGTGTTTTATGTCTTATAATAGGGCTATTGACGAGGGATAAACTAGCTAACCTATCATCATGAGCTGGACAATAGGACTTGTTCCATAACTTTCATACAAGACACCACGCAAGGCATTGGTAATGCTCTGAGCATTCATAAAAGAAAACATAATTTTTTATTCTGTTATTTGCGTCACAAGATGGATTTTTCACTTCATAAGCTTCATGTGAAAATGAAAGCCTTGTCCATTTTTACCTGAAAAGGTTTTCTTTTTATGCTGCGTCGTTATAACGTTTCTGTTTAGCTTGCTCGATTATATTGATAAGATTCGATTGTAACCAACGCGATAAAAAAACAAACTTTTAAAGGTTTTGGGAGAGATCCATTGGTTACATGACACCGGAATGTTGAAATACTCATATGAAGCAGTTTTGCACTTTCACGGTCTGTCAAAAGAATATCATTTCAGTCATTATAAAATCCTTTCACTATAAAAAATAGAAATAAATCATAACTATTTATTAACCATGATTTTTTGAAAGGCGTTTAATCTATAAAAAAACAGCGCTTTATCATATAATTTCTTATGTAAAACTTTATGAGTCTTATTGAGATGGAATGAGAGAATCTTATGATATTCGGGGGTCTAATTTAATATAAATAACGCTAGATTATCTTTATAAATCAGTATGTTGTCTTTGTTAGGTGTTTTAGTTGTTATGCTGGCTGGTTTTTGATTGTTATATTGCAATCTCGGTAGTTTTTTAATACGATATGGGGACGTAAGATATTATATCTTTGTTTGTTCCTATTGCTAGGCTGCTATTTTTGTAATGAGTGCGCTTTTATTATCAGAACTTTTTCTTTTCAAAACTTTTAAATAAGGAGCTGTCTGTTTTTTTTTAGATTATTTTTAATAGGACTGCTATTTGATTGACTGGGTAAAGATTTAGCTGTCATTTTTAATAAGAGTTCACTATTTAAGTTTTTAACTTTGTCAGAAGTAGGCTTTAGTTATCCTATTTGCGTTGGTCTATAGGGCATACCAATTTATGTAGATAATAAGTAGCGTAATGGATTTTTCAAAATGAAAATGTAAATTAAAGCTGTTTTGTGCTTATTTTTCCATCGTTAAAGTAAAACCCTATCTGTCCCTTTAGCATTTGTTCGGCTTTTTTACCAAATATTTCATAGCGCCAGCCATTCATAGCGGGAATATTTTTCTTTATTCCTCCATTGGCAATTTTTTCTAAATCATTAGATGTTGCAATAATTTTAGGAGCAATGCTGTTTTCGTTTGCAACAATTTTTAATAACACTTTGAGTAGATCGATAACAGCGGCCGTCGTATCATTGAGTGGATTATGTTTAGGAATGGGAGGTAAAGTAGAAAGATCCACCTCTAAGCCTTCGTGGACAGCTTTGATTAATGATTGAGCAATTGAGAGTTTATCCCAATTCTTATTAAGACTGCGCAATCGTTTTAATGCAGATTCATCTTTTGGTTGTTGGGTTGCTATTTCTATAAGACATTCATCTTTTATGATATGGCGACGTGGCATATTGTATCTTCGTGCTTCACGTTCACGCCAAGCTGCTATCTTTTGTAATACCGCAAGTTCCCGTGGCTTTTTAATTTGTCCTTTCACTTTTTTCCATGCGTCATCTTCTGGCATATCATAGGTTTTAGGATTTAAAAGGATTGTTAGCTCATCATCCATCCAGTGGGCACGTTGATTTTTTTCTAACCTTTTTTTCAATAACAGGTAAACATCTCTTAAGTAGGTTACATCGGCAAGTGCATAGAGCAGTTGTTTTTCAGACAAAGGTCGGCAACTCCAGTCTGTAAAGCGGGAGGATTTATCAAGATGATGCCCCGTGCAGCGTTGTACAATTTGATCATAGGAGATAGAATCACCAAATCCACAAATTGATCCTGCTATTTGCGTATCAAAGAGAGGGGAAGGAATAACACCTCCAAGATGATAAATTGTTTCAATATCTTGGCGCGCAGCATGAAAAACTTTTACAACTTTTTTATCGATCATAAGGTCAAAAAAAGGTTTTAAATCAATATCTGGTGCTATGGGATCAATCAAAACTGTGATATCTGGTGATGCGAGCTGGATTAAACACAGTTGAGGCCAAAAAGTTGTCTCGCGGATAAACTCAGTATCGACTGTTACAAAATCAGAGCTACGTAGAGCGTTAAGTGCAATTTCAAGATCTGTTGTTTGTGTAATAAGATTCATCATTTTATTATAATTCGATAAATTAAGTTTGTCCTTTATTGACTTTATTTTTGAGTTTTTATTCTCATATCTTGACAAATGATTATTAAAAAGCGTTTGTAGCGCATGTGAATATTATAATCAAAGGCAAAAAACATGCACCGTTATCGCAGTCATCATTGTGCAGCTCTTCGTAGATGTGATGTAGGAGCACAAGTCCGTCTTTCGGGATGGGTTCATCGTGTTCGTGATCATGGAGGAATTCTTTTTGTGGATTTACGTGATCATTTTGGAATCACACAAATTGTTGCTGACCCTGCTTCGCCGGCTTTTAAAGTTATTGAAAAAGTGCGTTCTGAATGGGTTATTCGTGTGGATGGAGAGGTATGTGCACGTTCTGATGAGGTTATTAATGCAACGCTTCCAACAGGTGAGATTGAAATTTTTGCACAAGAGGTGGAAATTCTTTCAAAATCTGATGAACTTCCTTTACCTGTTTTTGGTGAGCCTGATTATCCAGAAGATATTCGATTAAAATATCGTTTTCTTGATTTGCGTCGGGAGACTATGCACAAAAATATTATGCGTCGGACTGAAATTATTACGGCTATGAGACGGGCTATGCAAAATAATGGTTTTACGGAATTTACGACGCCACTTTTGACAGCTTCATCACCGGAAGGAGCACGTGATTTTTTGGTTCCAAGTCGTGTTCATCAGGGAAAATTTTATGCGCTACCGCAAGCACCACAGCAATATAAACAGTTGTTGATGATGTCAGGTTTTGATCGTTATTTTCAGATTGCTCCATGTTTTAGAGATGAAGATCCAAGGGCCGACCGTCTTCCTGGTGAATTTTATCAATTAGATGTTGAAATGAGTTTTGTTGAGCAAGAAGATGTTTTAGCAACTATGGAACCTATTATACGTTCTATTTTTGAAGAATTTGCAGATGGAAAAACTGTGACACAAAGCTTTCCTCGCATTTCCTATGATGAAGCAATGCGAAAATATGGTTCTGATAAGCCTGATCTACGTAATCCGATTATTATGGAAGATGTTTCTCAGCATTTTTATAATTCTGGTTTCAAAGTCTTTGCTCAAATTTTAGCGAATGATGAGAATGCACAAGTGTGGGCTATTCCAGCTAAAACGGGTGGAAGTCGTGCTTTTTGTGATCGTATGAATGTATGGGCACAAGGCGAGGGGCAACCAGGGCTCGGTTATATTTTTTGGCGTGAAGAAGAAGGAAAATTTGAAGGAGCAGGGCCTATCGCCAAAAATATTGGTGAACAGAGGACTGAAGCAATCCGTATACAGCTTGGATTTGAAAGTGGTGATGCCTGTTTTTTTGTGGCTGGCGATCCAAAAAAATTCGCATCTTTTGCTGGAGCAGCCCGTACACGGATAGGGGAAGAATTAGATCTTCTTGATAGAGAGAGTTTCTCTTTGGCGTGGATTGTTGATTTTCCATTTTTTGAATGGAATGAAGATGAAAAAAAGATTGATTTTGGACATAATCCTTTTTCCATGCCTCAAGGGGGAGAAAATGCTCTTGAGACCCAAGATCCTCTTACTCTTAAAGCTTTTCAATATGATCTTGTTTGCAATGGTTATGAAATTGCATCAGGTGGAATTCGTAATCACTTACCAGAAATGATGCTTAAAGTTTTTGAACTTGTAGGACTTTCTAAGGAAGTTGTGAAAGATCGTTTCGGTGGTCTTTATCGTGCATTCCATTATGGGGCTCCGCCACATGGTGGCATGGCTGCGGGAATTGACCGCATCATTATGCTGTTGCAGGGTGTTAAAAATTTGCGTGAAGTTGCTTTATTTCCTATGAATCAACAGGCACTTGATCTTTTGATGAGTGCTCCGTCTGATGTTTCTCCTACACAATTACGTGATTTAGGAATCCGTATGGCTCCTACTCACAAAAATAGCTCATAAAATTGATTATGGATTGTTTTCATCTTTTCTACGTAGAGTGAAGTTTTGATGCCTCTCAAGAGCATCATGTGTGTGTGTATGCTGTTTGTGAAATTTAGATAGACAAAAACGCCATTGTGTTGATTCTTTACGAGGCATTTTTATTCCTTGTTTTATAGTGGCTGTTTCCTTTGTGATAGGTGAGGAAATGATTGTGATTGTTTTATCATGAATACATTAGAAATGAGAGAATTCTGTAATATTTGGAAGTCTCATTTTAGTTGAAAAAAATGAATTATCTTTATACGACAATATATTATTTATTTTTTATTGAAGTTCTTACAATGTTGTAGCAGAGAATTGTGTTTCTTCGTTTTTATGAGAATAATGCGGTTTTCTATTCTATGGACTTACTCTGAAAAGTTTAAATTTTATAAGCTTTGAATATTTTTTTAGTTTTTCATGGAAAAACTGAATGGGGTTGTTATACAATTTATTTTTATAATAAAAGATGATGTTTGAAAGGTGCTTTTGTCATTCCAAAAAGAATGAAATAACTCTTTGTGAGCAGTTAAATTATTATCGGATTTGACAAAGCTTTCAATAAATTACTTAGAACAAGGGGGGAAGGACATGTATAAATTTTTCAAATTGATATAATTTTCTGTTCATGTTCTAATCGCAGCGTTTGTTTTTATGTAATTGACTTTTAATAAAAAAGTCGACTCATAGAAGATTTCATTAAATAAATCCTATAAAATAATTTCTTATTATTGTGGGAATTGTTGTTTTAATACTATGTCTGATAAAATGAATTTACCTTTTGATAAAGAACACATTGAACCAATAGAATTACGCTCTGCTTTACAGGAACGTTATTTGGCTTATGCACTTTCTACGATTACACACCGTGC
Organism: Bartonella sp. MU37NMGALS; assembly: GCF_042194015.1. Lineage (NCBI taxonomy): Bacteria > Pseudomonadati > Pseudomonadota > Alphaproteobacteria > Hyphomicrobiales > Bartonellaceae > Bartonella > Bartonella sp. MU37NMGALS. The sequence continues at coordinate 22,308 of NZ_JBHIML010000006.1, read as the reverse complement.
ATTGCCTGATGTACGTGATGGATTGAAGCCTGTCCACCGGCGGATTGTTCATGCGATGCGTCTTCTCAAACTAAATCCTGGACAGTCTTATGCGAAATGTGCGCGGATTGTCGGTGATGTCATGGGAAAATTTCATCCTCATGGGGATGCGTCTATTTATGATGCTTTGGTGCGCTTGGCTCAAAGTTTTGCTGTTCGTTATCCATTGGTTGATGGGCAAGGCAATTTTGGTAATATTGATGGTGATAATGCTGCTGCCATGCGTTATACGGAAGCACGTATGACTGAAGTGGCTGCATTGTTACTTGAAGGAATTAATGAGAATGCTATTGATTTTCGTTTAACCTATAATGAAGAAGATGAAGAGCCTGTTGTTTTACCAGGAGCTTTCCCTAATCTTTTAGCAAATGGTTCTTCTGGTATTGCTGTTGGTATGGCAACATCTATTCCACCCCATAATGTTGCTGAGCTTTGTGATGCAGCGCTCCATTTGGTTGCGCATCCCGATGTAAATGATGAGGAATTAAATCAATTCGTTCTTGGTCCTGATTTCCCGACGGGGGGAATTTTAGTTGAACCTAAAAAAAGTATTGAGGAATCCTATCGTGTTGGGCGTGGATTCTTTCGCTTGCGTTCACGTTGGCATCAGGAATCGGGCAGTCGTGGTTCTTATGTGATTGTTGTGACTGAAATTCCCTATCAGATTCAAAAGTCACGTCTTATTGAAAAAACAGCAGAGTTATTGCTTGCACGGCGATTGCCAATGCTTGAGGATATCCAAGATGAATCAGCAGAAGATATCAGAATCGTGCTGGTTCCTAAAAATCGTACGGTTGATCCGGAGCTCCTTATGGAGTCTCTTTTTAAATTGACTGATTTTGAAGTAAGATTTCCCCTTAATCTGAATGTTTTGTCTTTGGGAAAAATACCCAATGTTCTCTCTTTGCGCGAGAGTTTACAGCAATGGCTCGAACATCGTCAAGAAGTCCTTATTCGCCGCTCTCATCATCGGCTTGATCAAATTGATTGTCGATTAGAAATTCTTCATGGATACCTTATTGCCTATTTAAATCTCGATGAGGTTATTCAGATTATTCGTGAAGAGGATGAACCTAAAAAGCAGCTGATCAGTCGTTTTGAATTAACAGAAAATCAAGCTGAAGCTATTCTTAATATGCGCTTGCGTTCTTTGCGTAAGCTTGAGGAATTTGAAATTCGTAAAGAATTTGAAATTTTGAAAGCTGAAAAAGAAAAGCTACAGAATTTGTTAGCTTCTCCTATAAAACAATGGAAAATAATTTCAGAAGAAATCAAAAAAGTTCGAAACACTTTTGGTCCTGAAACACTCTTAGGGAAAAGACGTACGACATTTGAAGAGGCACCCAGACATGATCTTGATGATATTCAACAAGCAATGATCGAAAAAGAACCGATTACTATTGTTATTTCTGAAAAGGGGTGGATGCGTGCTTTGAAGGGACATTTGAACGATTATAAAGCACTTTCTTTTAAAGAAGGAGACAGTTTAAAGTTAGCATTTCCAGCATTTACGACCGACAAGATTGTACTGATAAGTACGGGGGGAAAGTTTTTTGCACTTGGTGCAAATAGTTTACCTGGAGGGCGGGGACATGGTGAGCCTATTCGTATTTTAGTTGATATGGATGATGAGCACGATGTTCTTACAGCTTTTGTGCATCACGCAGAGGAAAAACTGCTCTTGGTTTCATCTCACGGTAATGGTTTTATTGTTCCTTCTGCAGAAGTGATCGCCAATACACGAAAAGGAAAGCAAGTGATGAATGTGAAGGCTCCTGATAAGGTAAAGCTTTGTGTTCAAGTAACTGGTGATCATGTTGCAGTAGTTGGAGAAAACCGTAAAATGCTTATTTTTTCTATTGAACAAATACCAGAAATGAATCGCGGTAAAGGTGTTCGTTTACAGCGTTATAAAGAAGGTGGTGTTGTTGATGCCAAGACTTTTAATTTATCAGAAGGCTTAAGTTGGCAAGATACAGCTGAACGAATCTTTAACCGTCAGGCGGACGATCTCTTTGAATGGATGGGAACGCGTGCGTGCGTCGGGCGTTTGGTTCCAAAAGGATTTCCAAAATCAGGAAAATTTATTAATTAAATGTATTTTATAAATGGAAAAATTCCCTATGGTTTTATGATCGTGTAAGATATTAATTTATAAGGATAATTTATTATTTTTATATTGAAGGAAAAACTTAAAGCGTGATTTTTTCTTATTTCGTTCTAGTTCAGGTTAAATCAATCAAAACTGTTTGTTTACTTGTTATGAGATGAAAGAGACCAGCCCGCCTGCATAAAAACTATTCAAAAAAAGAATAAAAATACTTTTTTAATAAATTGTTTCACATACAAGAGTTGTTACAACAATAGGTATGTTTGTTTTTTTACGTTATAGCATTTATGGGTGCTGTCGTGAAATGATTTGACATTTTGAGAGCTGTATCTTTAAACAAACAATGTGAATGTTTAACATAAGAGTGTTCTATTTGGAGATGTTTTATTTGTCTGATAGGTTTATCTCCTTATTGTTCAAGAGAGATGTTATTAATCTTTCGTCGTAATATTTATTCGTTAGGATTACTATGATATTGCCTAAAAAGATGACCACGTTCAGCCCATAAGACGAGAAATATGGCAGCGAGACTCAAAAAGAAAAATCCTGCTGAGTTTGGGGTGGTTGTTTCATCAAATTGTTGAGCAATAAAAAAACTGAGACCTGTGCCAATAGATGTTTGCAGAAAACCAGATATAGACGACGCGGTCCCAGCTATTTCTCCTACAGGTTCAAGAGCGAGTGTATTGAAGTTTGCCATAATGCCACCGCAGGCAAACATCAGTATACAGAATAACAGCATGTAAAAAGCAAAAGGAAGAATACCATCTGTTAAGATAGAGCCAACAAACCATACACATGAAGTGATACAAAAAAGTAAAAGCATCGCGTGAGCGATACGGCGCATTCCAAGGCGTCCAACGAGTTGAGAGTTAAAGAAAGATGATAGAGCTTGAAATGCAGCACCAACTGCAAAGGCAATAGGGAACCAAAGTCCTAGATTATAGATCCCTTCATACGTTTGTTGTGATGTATTAACGGCAGTAAAGATACAGCCTAAAATAATCGAAGTTGCTAGTGTATAGCAAAGTGTTGTGCGATTGGTTATTACAATCCATAAATTATGTTTGACTGAAGAAAAGGAAAGAGAGCGTTGCGCATAAAGAGTTTCCGGCAAGCGGAATTGAATCCAAATCATCAACCCGAAACCAATCATTGCCATGAATATGAAAATAAATTGCCAGTTTCCAAACAGTAAAATGATCTGTCCTGTTGCTGGTCCAATCATTGGTGCAATAAGGAAAACCATCATCACGATAGACATCACTTCTGCCATTTTCCGACCACTATAGAGATCACGTACAATGGAAACTGTGAGCACGCGCATAGCAGCTCCTCCCATACCTTGTAAGGCACGCAAAATAAGCAAGAGAGAAAAATTTGATACAAAGGCAGAACCAATCGCTGCAAATGAATACAAAGCAAGACCAATAAGAATAATCTTACGGCGCCCATAACGATCACTTATGGGACCAAAAAATATCTGTGTGACGCCATAGCTGATAAGATAACTAGAAATGATATAATGCTGATCGTTTTCATTGATAACATTTAAACTGTTTAAAATGTTGGGCATAGCTGGCAACATAATATCAACAGCTATAGAATTGATGGCCATGAGTGAAGCAATGAGAATAACAAATTCTTTATAGCCAATTTTTTCTCTAATCGCATCACTATGCTTTTGTTCGTCGACTGAATATGACATATGCACCCTTTTAATAAAAGTTTCGACTGAACACGATTCTATAAGAAGCAAATAAAATGAGAGACATCTATGATTTATTGCAAGGAATGTCTTTTTCCTTTAGCAGTTCTTGCAATTCGTTATTTTGAAACATTTCTTTAACAATATCACAGCCGCCAACAAATTCACCTTTGATATAGAGTTGCGGAATTGTTGGCCAATTTGAGTAGTCTTTTATCCCTTGACGCAATTCGTTAGAAGTTAAAATATTAATTCCTTTATAATTTAACCCTAAATAATCAAGGATTTGAACGACCTGCCCAGAAAATCCACATTGTGGAGCGTCAGGCGTTCCTTTCATGAATAAAATGACATCATTTGTTTTAATTTCGTTGTCAATAAAATCATGAATAGTAGTCATCTCTATTCCTCAATAGTATAAATTCTTGGAAGTGTGCATTCACGCTCATATTATTTCTAATAGTATTGAGTGAATGAATGCAAGAAGAAATTTTTAAATTATTTGGGAATACTCGTTTGCAGTGCTAAAGCGTGCAAGTCATTTCCCATATTGCCTTTAAGAGCATCATAAACCATTTTATGTTGTTGAACACGGGTTTTACCACGAAAACTTTCAGAAATAACTTCTGCAGCATAATGTTCTCCATCTCCAGCAAGATCACGAATTGTTACAGTAGCATCAGGAATGCCTTCACGAATAAGCGTTTCAATTGCATGGGCACTCATTGCCATCATTATTCTCCTATGTATTCATTTCTTATAAAGGCTGTTGCTTAAGAGAAAAAACAATTTTTATTCTTCACCCATAAATTGTGGAAACCAGTTTTCATAGGCTTTTGTGAGTTTGTCTACTGAAAGTGTTAATATCCCATCTATATTGAGAGAAGTCCCCTCAACTTGACCTAGCTCTGTTAAAGTAACTGTATTGATTTGTGCACGCTCTTTAAGACTATTGAGAGAGTGAGGTTTGACGGCTAAAAGATAACGTCCTTGGTCTTCTCCAAAAAGTTCTGCATGATGGGGTGATTTATTGCTTAACGTTACTTTGATTCCTTTACCTGCTTTAATCACCATTTCGGCAAGTGCTATCGCCAATCCCCCGTCAGAAAGGTCATGGGCAGCGTGAATAAAACCGCTATTAATGGCATCTCGAACAAATTGACCATGTTTTTTTTCAAGTTGTAAATCTACAGGGGGGGGGGCACCTGCATCAATATTTAAAATGTTACGTGCATAGATTGATTGTCCTAAATGAGAGCCGCAATTTCCTACTAAAACAAGAATATCTCCATTTTGCATACCACTTATTGTTACCATTTTAGACCAATCATTAAGAAGGCCTACACCAGCAATTGTAGGGGTTGGAAGAATGGCTTCCCCATTTGTTTCGTTGTAAAGAGAAACATTGCCTGAAACGATAGGAAAATCGAGGATTCTACAAGCTTCTCCTATACCTTTAATAGCCAAAACCAGCTGTCCCATAATTTCAGGTTTTTCAGGGTTACCAAAATTGAGATTATCTGTAGCAGCCAGTGGTGTTGCACCTGTCGTACTAATATTTCGCCAGCATTCTGCGACAGCTTGTTTTCCTCCTTCATAAGGGTCTGCTTCACAATAACGAGGTGTTACATCAGAAGAAAAAGCAAGAGCACGTTTGCTGTTGTTTCCTACACGGATAACGCCTGCATCACCTCCTGGACAAACAAGGCTATTTCCTTGGATAAGGGTATCATATTGTTCATAAACCCATCGCCGTGAACTTTGATCAGCAGAATTCAATAAGGATAGAAGGGCATCACCAAGATTTTCAACCTTTTTGACGTCTTCTGCTTTCAAGGGTGTTTTTTTTGCCGGCTCACTCCAAGGACGATCATAAACAGGTGCTTCATCACCAAGCTCTTTGATGGGAAGATTGACAACTTCTTCCCCTTGATGAAATACACGAAAACGTAAATCATCGGTTGTTTTCCCAATGATAGAAAAATGTAGCCCCCACTTATGAAAAATTGCTTCTGCTTGCTTTTCTAGTTCTGGTTTAAGGACCATGAGCATACGCTCTTGACTTTCAGACAGCATCATTTCATAGGCTGTCATATTTTCTTCTCGAACAGGAACTGTATCGAGATTAAGCTGTATCCCTAAATTTCCTTTTGCACCCATTTCAACGGCAGAAGAGGTGAGTCCTGCTGCTCCCATATCTTGAATAGCAACAACGGCTCCAAGTTCCATGAGCTCTAAACATGCTTCAAGGAGACATTTTTCTGTAAAAGGATCACCTACTTGAACAGTTGGGCGTTTTTCACTGATTGAATCATCAAATTCAGCAGAAGCCATTGTTGCTCCACCGACACCATCACGTCCTGTTTTTGCACCAAGATAAACAACAGGGAGTCCAATACCTTGCGCTTTAGAATAAAAAAGGGCGTCTGTCTTTGCAATACCGGCGACAAAAGCGTTAACAAGGATATTGCCATTATAACGCTTATCAAAATTTACTTCTCCACCAACAGTTGGAACGCCAAAAGCATTGCTGTAACCACCAATTCCAGAAACAACACCAGAAACAAGATGGCGTGTTCTTGGGTGATCAGGAGCACCAAATCGCAATGCATTCATAGCAGCAACAGGACGGGCTCCCATTGTAAAGACATCACGTAAAATACCACCAACACCTGTTGCTGCACCTTGATAAGGTTCAATATAAGAAGGGTGGTTATGGCTTTCCATTTTGAAAACAACACATTGCCCTTCGCCAATATCGACAACACCAGCATTTTCACCAGGTCCTTGGATAACACATTTTCCTTCTGTCGGAAGAGTCTTTAGCCATTTTTTAGATGATTTATAGGAACAATGTTCGTTCCACATTGCAGAAAAAATTCCTAGTTCAGTAAATGTTGGTTCTCTACCGATTAAAGTCAGGATACGTTCATATTCATCTTCTTTTAGCCCGTGTTGTGCAATGAGCTCTGGTGTAATAGTGATGTTATTGCAAGGCTTCATGAGTATTTATCCGTCCAATTAATCGAAATTTAGCATTTTTATTTTTTTAATCTAGCAGCTTATATTATAAGCAATACTGTTGTTTAATAATAAAAATATTTATAGACAGTAAGCTGAAGATTTTGTTCGTTTGTTTGGTGGGATTTAAGACTAAAAATGGTCTTAAATAATTATGTGTTTAAAAAATAATATCCATTGTTGTTTGTGAAAAGCTTTGTTCATAGATTTACGATGCGAGAAATGGTATAGATCCTTGTTTTTTAAAAATTATGGAGCGCGAGTATTTTTTCAGCATCATCCATTTACTAACTCTAAAGCACTTTGAAAAAGTAAACGACCGTCAATACCTCCGTGGGCGGGTTCAATAAAGTTTTCAGGATGAGGCATCATACCAAGAATATTACCAGCTTTATTAACAATACCAGCAATATCTTTCATTGAGCCGTTCGGGTTTGTGTTTTCTGCATAGCGAAAAACAATTTGTTCATTATCTTCCATTTGCCTTAGTGTTTCACTATCAACAAAATAATTTCCATCATGATGGGCAACAGGACAACGAATAATTTGTCCTTTAGAATAATATCGAGAAAATTTTGTTTTGGCGTTGACGACTTCAAGTTTGATTTCACGACAAACAAATTTTAAAGAAGCGTTACGCATTAAAGTCCCAGGTAATAATCCTGCTTCCAACAAAATTTGAAATCCATTACAGATACCTATTATTGTCGTACCTTCTTGTGCTTTTTCACGAATGGCTTTTAAGATGGGAGTTCGCGCTCCAATAGCACCACATCTTAAGTAGTCGCCATAGGAAAAACCACCAGGAATAATAATAATATCTACATCTGGAATTGTTGTTTCTGTTTGCCAAATTTTTAGTGGCTCAACTCCCGTTATATGATGTAATGCTGCAACCATATCTCGATCACGATTTAATCCAGGAAGTTGAATGATGGCAGTTTTCATGAGCGTTTCACTTAAAAAAGTTCGATTGTATAATTTTCAATGACAGTATTTGCGAGTAACTCTTCACACATTTGTTCAAGTTTTTTCTTTGCGGTTTCAGAAGGTAGATCATCAAGAACAATATCAAAAACCTTTCCTTGACGAATGGATTGAATGCCTTCGAAAGCTAAACTTTTTAAAGCACCGGCAATCGCTTCTCCTTGTGGATCAAGAACGCTTTCTCTTAAAGTAACTGTAATGCGTGCTTTCATTTCTTGCTTCCTGCTTTTTAAAAGAACCCCTTCTTTGAAGAGGGGTATTTATATAAGGTGATGTTTTTTACCTTGTTTTTACTTTACGAGAACGGGACCACTTGGTCGTGTTGGTTCGTTTTCATTCATAATACCAAGACGTTTGGCAACTTCTTGATAGGCATTAATAAGCCCACCCATATCACGACGAAAACGATCTTTATCCATTTTTTCTTGTGTTTGCATATCCCATAGTCGTGCAGAATCAGGTGAGATTTCATCAGCAAGAACAATGCGCATTGTTTCATCTTCCCACAGGCGACCAAATTCCATTTTAAAATCAATTAATTGGATGTTAACACCGGCAAAAAGCCCAGAAAGAAAATCATTAATACGAATTGAAAGTTGCATGATATCTTCTATCTCTTGTGGGACAGCCCACCCAAAAGCTGTGATATGTTCTTCCGTTACCATGGGATCATCGAGAGAATCATTTTTATAGTAGAACTCAATGATGGATTGCGGAAGCGGGGTTCCTTCTTCTAAACCTAAACGCTTAGCAAGAGAGCCGGCAGCAACATTGCGAACAACAACTTCCAACGGAATGATTTCCACTGCTTTAATAAGCTGTTCGCGCATGTTTATACGTTTGATAAAATGTGTTGGGATGCCCAAACGCCCAAGATGGCTAAAGATATGTTCCGAAATTCGGTTGTTTAAAACCCCTTTTCCGTCGATAATTTCATGTTTTTTTGCATTAAAGGCAGTTGCATCATCTTTAAAAAATTGAATATAAGTCCCTGGTTCAGGTCCTTCATATAAAATTTTAGCCTTGCCTTCATAGATACGGTGGCGACGATTCATCATGATTCTCTATTTTCTTGAGAGGTTTTTAATAACATTGGTAAATGATACTATCCTAATTGATAGAATTTCTCAATGATATTGCTATGATACTTTTATAATTTTTGTCATTACACGTCTACCCAAAGGTGAAGATACATAAGCGATGAGAAAGAAGATCACCTCTTTTGGATCAAATTTTTGCAAGAAAGTGAGAGAGGACCATAAGCCCTTCAGGCCAAGGTCCGTGTCCGGATTCTGCGTTAATATGGCCAGAATACCCAGCATCAACAAAGAGCGATCCCCAATCATTGGCAATTTTTTCTGCTACTGAAAATTGACAAAATTCATCGTTGCGACTGGCTATGACAATAGAAGGAAAAGGAAGCTTTTGGCGATGATAGGGGCCAAATGTCATTAAATGTTTGGGACGTATTTTCTCATTGGCGACATCTGGAGGAGCAACAAAGAAAGCGCCACAAATTTTTTCTGTATTTTGTACAGTTGCGTGAATAGCACTGGGAACTCCTAATGAATGAGCAATAAGCATAACAGGCCTTTGAGCTTTTGCAATGGCGGTTTTAACTTTGTTAACCCACTCTTCACAAACAGGCTTTGACCAATGGAGTTGTTCAATGCGGCGGGCTGTCGACAATTTTCTTTCCCAGCGTGTTTGCCAATGATCTGGACCAGATCCTTTGTAGCCAGGAACAATAAGAATATCGAGTTGATTTGCTTTCATGAATTGTTTTCTTTGTTACAACAGATTTTTGATCATAGGTGGAATAGATTTGAGGTTTCTATGTCGCTTTACTGTTCTTCAAAAACACGTTTAAAAATCGTATTGATATGTTTGGTGTGGTAAGAAAGATCAAATTTTTCGCGAAGTTCTTCTTCACTTAAAGCTTTGATAACATCTTTGTCGTTGAGGAGTTCTTCTAAAAAATCTTTTCCTTGTTCCCAAACTTTCATCGCATTTCGTTGTACAATCCGATAAGAATCTTCACGACTGATTCCTGCTTGCGTAAGTGCTAAAAGCACCCGTTGTGAGTGAACAAGGCCACGGAATTTATTGAGATTTTTTTGCATATTTTCTGGATAGACAATGAGATTTTCAATGACAGATGTGAGGCGAGAAAGAGCAAAATCAAGTGTAATAGTCGCATCTGGAGCAATATAACGCTCAACAGATGAATGCGAAATATCGCGTTCATGCCAAAGTGCAACATTTTCCATGGCTGGGAGTGCAAATGCACGTACCATGCGGGCTAATCCAGTTAAATTTTCTGTTAAAACTGGATTACGTTTATGAGGCATCGCCGATGAGCCTTTTTGCCCAGGTGAGAAATGTTCCTCTGCTTCCAGAACTTCTGTTCGTTGTAAATGGCGTATTTCTATCGCTAACCTTTCAATAGAGGAAGCAATAACACCAAGTGTTGCAAAAAACATAGCATGACGATCTCTTGGTATTACTTGGGTGGAAACTGGTTCAGCACGCATCCTCAAGGCTTTTGCTACATGTTCTTCAACGCTTGGATCGATATTTGCAAAAGTTCCTACAGCTCCTGAAATCGCGCAAGTAGAAATTTCTTCTCGTGCTGCAAGAAGACGTTTGCGACAACGGGAAAATTCAGCGTATGCAAGAGCAAATTTTACTCCAAATGTTGTTGGTTCAGCATGAATGCCATGGCTCCGCCCAATGGTGATTGTCTCTTTATGCTCAAAAGCACGTCTTTTTAATGCCTCAAGAAGTTGATCTATATCCTCTAGCAAAATATCACTAGCACGCATCAATTGAATATTCAGTGTTGTATCAAGAACATCAGATGATGTCATGCCTTGGTGGATAAAACGTGCCTCGGGTCCAATGAATTCAGCTAGGTGGGTCAGAAATGCGATAACATCATGTTTGGTAATTGCTTCAATTTCATCAATGCGATTGACATCAAATTTAGCTGCTGCGCCTTTTTCCCAAATGACTTTGGCGGCTTCTTTCGGAATAATCCCTAAGTGAGCAAGGGCATCACAGGCATGGGCTTCAATTTCGAACCAAATACGATATTTTGTTTCAGGAGACCAAATTGTTACCATTGCAGGGCGGGAATAACGTGCGATCATCATTTTTTTCCTTGTTGTGAGAGGATTGCGGCTTGGCGCAATGCACTCATGCGTGTTTTGTAAAGCTCTTTATTTCCATCTTTATAAATTGCAGAGCCTGCGACAAATACATTTGCTCCAGCTTTTGCAGCTATCCCAATTGTATCAACGGTGATACCACCATCAACTTCAAGATCAATAGGGCGGTTTGCAATCATGCTTTTAACGCGCTTAATTTTATCTTTTATTTCTGGAATAAAACTTTGTCCACCAAAACCGGGATTGACCGTCATGATGAGAATGAGATCTAATTGATCAAGCAAATATTCAAGTACATGTTCAGGGGTGCTTGGATTGAGTGCAATTCCTGCTTTTTTTCCCATTTTTTTGATTGTTTGTAATGAACGATGAAGATGTGGACTTGCTTCAGCATGAATGGTTATAATATCTGAACCCGCTTTTGCAAAAGCTTCCAAATAAGGGTCTACTGGTGCGATCATCAGGTGGACATCAAATATTGCTTTGGTTAATGGGCGTAGAGCCTTGACGATTTCAGGACCAAAGGTGATATTAGGAACAAAGTGTCCATCCATGATATCAAGATGAAGCCAATCTGCACCAGCATCAACAACATCTAACATTTCTTGTCCAAGTTTAGAAAAATCAGCAGCCAAGAGTGAAGGCGAAATGAGATGAGAATGGGGCATTAAAATCTCCTTGATTGGCTGTTTTTATCATATCGCAGTGTATACACAAATATCTTTTGTGTTATGACGGAAAAGAAAAAATATGTATTATAGATCTTTTTATGGAAAGATCGCTTGAAATTTTAAAGCTTTATAAGTGAAAGATATGTCGAATCATAAAACATATTTGATGCCTGAACTTCAACATAAACATACTATCGCGGTTTCTTCCCAAGAATATCGAGATGCCATGAGTCTTTTTGCAGGAGCTGTGCATATTGTGACAACAAATGGTATTAAGGGAAGACGCGGGGTGACTGTTTCGGCGTGTTGTTCTTTATCTGATGATCCTCCGACCCTTCTTGTTTGTCTCATGCGCCATAATTTAAAGAATCAGGTGTTTATGGAGAATGGAAATTTTTGTGTTAATAGCTTGGCAGGAAAGCATCGTTCATTAGCGGATGTTTTTTCGAGGCGTTGCAATTCTACACAAAATGAGCGTTTTGATGTTGCTCAATGGGGAGCTTTGCAAACGGGAGCGCCTAGTCTTTCAGACGCTCTAGCATCGTTTGATTGTCGTTTGATTTGTTGGCATGAGCACGCAACCCATTGTGTTTTGATTGGTGAGGTTGTTGCAATCAACTGTAATAAAGAAAAAGATGCTTTGATGTATTTGAAACGTGAATATCACACTTTGCCTTTATAAAGATTTTATTTTTTTGCATTGCTGAAATGATTTATTATTGCCTCATTTAGATTTTAAACAATGAGAAAGCAGGGGAGAGATCACTCTGATATCTGAATATTAGATTTCCTTCTTTTTGAAGTTTCTCAGTAAGCAAGAAAAATGTTCTGGATGAGATTTGATCAAGAATCCAACCTAAATAGAAAAGCGATTAAATCTAAACAGTGTATTTAGACATATTTGTAGATTGTTATGAAAAACATTTTACTCTTGTGTTGATGGGTATTGCACAATATATAGACCGCACATAGCATATGTGGAGGTTTTTTATTGCATGAGCGAAGAGATTGATGGTCAATATCGCCCCAGTGAAGATGAGCCTTTTATGAATGAGCGGCAAAAGGCGTATTTTCGTGCTAAATTGGTTTCTTGGAAGAATGATATATTAAAAGAAGCTCGTGAGACTTTGGAAAATTTGCAGGAAGAGAATGTTGGTCAACCCGATTTGACTGATAGGGCTTCTTGTGAAACTGATCGTACAATCGAATTACGTGCGCGTGATCGTCAGAGGAAACTTATTTCAAAAATAGATGCTGCTTTAGAGCGCATTGATAATGGGACATATGGCTTTTGTGAAGAAACCGGCGAACCCATTAGTATAAAGCGTCTTGAGGCTCGACCGATAGCCGTTTTATCATTGGAAGCGCAAGAACGTCACGAACGACGTGAAAGAGTTTATCGCGATGATTAAGGTCATTGAAATGATAAACAAACGAAACTCGTGGTGATAAAATTGTATATTTTTATTTTTGAAGGGTAGGAATGAATAAAGATGGTTCTTGCCTCCCCTCAATTTCGGCGGTGATTGCTGAATCTTTTACTGCTTGATTCGTAAAAGGAGAGGGATTTTTATCCGATATATCGTTTCTTTCTGTAGGGGCGGAATTTGGATGTGTGTGTGTTTCTCTCTTTTGTATTTTGGATGTACTGGTAATATCGGATTCTACAACCACATCTGTTAATCCGCCAATAAGGAGCAAATGTTCTTTATTATCGCAACGGACTAAAACAAGGCGGCGTGCTCGATCTATAGAAATTACTTCACATAATGCTAATCGTGATAGACTTTTTTTTCTATTATTGCTGAATCTTCCCGTACTTAAACGACGTAAAAACAAGATAATTATGGTAATAGCCACGATTGTTATTATAAAAAACAAAAAGCTTATCGTTATCTTCGCAGCAGATACACCTATTTGCTCTGATAACCAGATATACATAGATTTTCTCCCATTTTTGTGTGAAAATATCGTTTTTATTGAGATAAATTTATAAACACACCCTTAAAAGGTTCACTTAAATACAAGAAATAAAATTTTTAACATTAAGTGAGCTTTCTTTGAAAGATAATATCATAGTATATACTTTATAACAATGAATATAAAGGAAGTTTTGTGATATAAGAAACAGCTAAATCTAAGGCAATGAGAGATGGATAAAGGTTTTGATAATAATAAAAGATCAGCGTCTTCTGTTCATCGAAGAGTTGTGATTTTTGGTATTGTTTTTATATTATTTTTTCTTTTCATTGTGGGTATTTTAGGTTTTTTTTATCCACAAAGCTATTTGCAAAAGGCTATATTGATATCTTTTTTGATTCTAGCAATTATCGGCGTTGCAACACTCGTTTTGTGTGGAATGGGAATTTTAAGATACCATGTGTGGTCGCATGAAGATTTTGATTTTAGCATCTTTAATCGGAGCGATGATGCAATTGTAATCTCTGACCTTTCTGGTTTTGTTTATTATTCTAATCAAAACTATCGAAAAATTGTGACTTATAAGCCTGAAGTGTCTTGTTATATGGTTATTGCTGATCTTCCAGGAGCTGGTGCACTTTCGTATCGCTTAAAGGTTGCAGCCTGTAATAATCTTGCGGCGCAAGAGGAATTAAGAGTAGAACAACCAATATTTACCGATTCTACACCAAAAAAATCTGTTTGGTATAATATTTCCATTCAACCTATCACAAAACAGAAAAAAAAGCTTTTATTTTGGCGTATTGCTGATATTTCGCATTTACAACAAACACGAGAAGTTTTTTTCTCGAACCTTCAAGAAGCTATCAATCACTTGGATCAAGCTCCTATTGGTTTTGTATCAGTTAATACACAAGGAACTATTCTTTATGCGAATGCGATTTTTGCCGAATGGTTTTCAATTGATTTAGCGAATTTCTCAGTTGGTCAATATAATTTTGATTCGTTATTTGATAGCGTTGGCGCTAAGAGCTCATGGAGTGATATCTGTTTGCAAACCAACAGATATCAAAGTTCAGGTTACTCTTTACCTTATAAGTTTTCGTTATGTTTAAATTCACAAGCGACTTGTGAGAAAATATTCCATTGTCTTATCTCTGTTTCTTCTCTCTTAGAAGAGGAAGCCGTTTATCGTATTGTGATCATTCCACAACAAATACAAAAAGAAGAGGACGACCAATTAAAATTACCCACTATATTAGGAGAATATTTTGATGCGAGTCCTTTTGCAATAGCCGTGGTAGATCATGAAGGGCAATTGGTTCATATGAATAAAGCTTTTTCATCACTTACGGGATGTATGGACAAAGCTGTCAATTTTTATGATGTTATTTCTCGTCGTGATTGTGTGCAGTTAGAGCGTTCTTTTCAGAGAATTGCGACAAATAAAAATTATTTTGTTTCTCTAGAAACTGTTTTAGAAAAAAATGAAGAATGCCATTTACGGCTCCATATTATGTCTGTACCACCCCATCATGGTGATGCATTGCAAGATTTGCTTATTATCTCTGTGATTGAAACAACCGAACAAAAAACGCTTGAAGATAAAATGATGCAAAGTCAGAAGATGCAAGCTGTCGGACAATTGGCTGGCGGCATTGCTCATGATTTTAATAATGTTTTAACAGCAATTTTAATGTCGTGTGATCTTCTTTTAAATACGCATCGTAGTTCTGATCCTGCTCATGCTGATCTGATCAATATTAAAAATAATGCTAATCGTGCAGCTGCTCTTGTACAGCAATTATTAGCTTTTTCTAGAAAGCAAACACTTCGACCTGAAGAAGTTGATTTTACTGAATTTTTATCAGATATTCGCAATCTTATTTTACCACTTTTGGGGAATAATGTTCAGTTAAAAATTATCCATGGAAGAGATTTGTGGAGTGTTGAAGTCGATCAAGCATCTTTTCAGCGTGTTATTATGAATTTGGTTATTAATGCGCGTGATGCCATGTTAGATGGAGGTATTGTTACGATTGCGACAAACAATATTACAAAGCAACAAAGTGCTGAATTTAATCATCTTGGTTTAGAAATTGGTGAGTATGTACAATTGACTATTTCAGATACAGGGGCTGGTATATCTGCTGCTATACAAGAAAAAATGTTTGAGCCATTTTTTACAACAAAAGAAGTTGGAAAAGGAACAGGACTTGGTTTATCAATGGTTTATGGAATTATCAAGCAGAGTGGTGGGTGCATTTATTGTGAAAGTAAAGAAGGTGAAGGAGCAACATTTTATATTTTTCTTCCCCGTTATATCCCCAATATAAAAGGAAAAACTTCTCAAAAGATTGAAAAAGATGAAGAGAAAGATAAAAATATAGACTTAACAGGGTCTGCAACTGTTTTATTGGTTGAAGATGAAGATGCGGTTAGAATGGGGGGGGTAAGAGCTCTTCAAATGAGAGGATATACGGTTTTAGAGGCAGTGAGTGGGGTGGAAGCACTCTCTATTCTTGAGAAACAAAAAGGAGCTATTGATATTATTGTTTCCGATGTGGTGATGCCAGAAATGGATGGACCCACTTTATTGAAGGAAGTACGTAAAAACTATCCTGATATCAAATTTCTTTTCGTTTCTGGATATGCAAAAGATGCATTTGCTAAAAATCTTCCACAAGATGCTGTTTTTGGTTTTTTATCTAAGCCTTTTACACTCAAACAGTTAGCTCTAACAGTTAAAGAAACACTTTCATCATGAGGCAAAAATTTATGCAATAGAAAAATTGCGTATTTAAGATTTTTTAGGCGAAATACGAGAGTATTTTGATAAATAGAACTTGTGATAATGTCATAGAACTGAATAAAAAAGAAGAATTTGAAAATTTAATTAAAATTCAAAAAAAACACACATTCTGTGCAAAAATTTATGAAAAGATAGGCTCTATTACGTCAACATTTAATAGAGATTTTCAATTATAGACACTGAGCACGAATTATATGTAAAACATTGAAAAATGCTTATTAATAGATTGTTGATACACTCAAAAAGATAAAAGCTGTTGCTGCGCATCTACCATTTTGCTCTTCCCTTCAATAAATGCTTTTAAGGCTTCGGGGTAGAGTTTATGTTCTGCTTTAAGAACTCTTTGTCCTAAGCTCTCAGCAGTATCATGAGGATAGACTGGAACGGCTGCTTGGGCAAGGATTTTTCCTGCATCCATGTCTTCTGTAACAAGGTGAACAGTGCAACCCGTGATTTTTACGCCTGCTTGTAAAGCTTTTTCATGTGTGTTTAAGCCTTTAAATGAAGGCAAAAGAGAAGGATGAATGTTTAAAATTCGTCCTTCGTAAAGTTTTACAAAACGTGGCGAGATAAGGCGCATATATCCTGCAAAGCAGAGAAAATCTGGTTTATATTGATTTAAAATCGTAAAAATACTTTCTTCATGCTCTTCTTTTGTTTTGTAAATTTTGCGATCAACAATATGAATAGGTAAGTTATGGTTTCGCGCCTTTTCAATACCGTCTGCACGCGGATTATCGCAAATAACCGCGATGATTTCAGCAGGATATTCCTTTTGTTGACTAGCTTGAGCAAGGGCGACCATATTGGATCCATTACCAGAAATGAAAACGATGATTTGTTTTTTCATAAATGCAGTACCCCTTTATAAAGTATTCCTTTATTTTGATCTTGGCGTTTTGTTAAAATGCCAAGAGGAGTTACGCTCTCTCCTTTTCTTTCAAGAGCTTGCGTAATTGTTTCAGCTGCATGCTGTGCTACGATAATGATCATGCCAATACCACAATTGAATGTTCTTAACATTTCTGTTTCTTCTATTTTACCTTGTTTGGCAATCCATGAAAATACTGCTGGAACATTGATGGTAGAAAGATGAATTTCAGCGCAGAGAGAAGATGGAACAACACGTGGAATATTTTCAGGAAAGCCTCCACCCGTAATATGAGCAAGAGCTTTAATCCCTTCGTATTTTTTCATGATGGGAAGAAGCGATTTTACATAAATGCGTGTTGGTGTAAGGAGTGCTATACCAAGGCTGTTTTCGGGAGCAAAAGGGGCAGGGTCATTCCATTTGAGATCATGTTGCTGGATGATTCGTCGAACAAGCGAAAAGCCATTGGAATGAATTCCAGAGGCGCTTAGACCTAATATAATATCACCTTCTGTTAAATCTTTTGAAGGGAGTAGCTTGCTGCGTTCGCATGCTCCTACAGCAAAACCGGCTAGATCATAATCTCCCTCTGCATACATTCCTGGCATTTCTGCAGTTTCTCCTCCAATAAGAGCAGCACCGGCTTGTTTACATCCTTCTGCAATACCAGAAACAATTGCAGCACCTTGTTCAGGGTCAAGCTTTCCAGTTGCAAAATAATCCAGAAAAAAGAGAGGTTCAGCCCCTTGTACGAGTAAATCATTGACACACATAGCCACAAGATCAATACCTACAGTGTTATGGTGACCTACTTCAATGGCAATTTTTAATTTTGTTCCCACACCATCATTGGCTGCTACTAGGATAGGATCCGTAAAGCCAGCTGCTTTTAAATCAAAAATTCCACCAAAACCGCCAATTTCTGCGTCTGCTCCGGCTCGTTTTGTCGCGCGTATAAAGGGTTTAATTTTTTCTACCATGGCATTACCCATATCGATGTTTACACCGGCTTTTGCGTAGGTAAGACCAACTTTGGATTTATTATTTGTAAGATCTTGGTTGCTCATTGGAGCCTTCCTTTAATGGAAAATCGGGTTTTGATATTATGCAATGCCATGATAGAGTTCTCTCTGCAAGAGATATTGATAAGAAAATAAGCAACTTTGCTTGTACCTTATTTTGAAGATGTTTATAATTTTTTGTGAAGAATTTTTTAGGATATTTTATGAGCAAGATATCAGATAATCACGGTCAGTCTTCTTGGCAACTTATGAAAAAGAAAGTGAGTGAGAATACATCTCGTGATCGTTATAAGACTTATGTGCCAGCGTATACTCAATTACCGTTGCCGAATAATATGAAAAGGCAAATCTTTTTTTGGCTTGGTACGCTGATTTTTTTCATTTTTTTTATGTTTGTTTTTGGATCGATTTTGCTCCCTTTTGTGGCAGGGATTGTGCTGGCTTATTTTCTCAATCCCATTGTTCAATTACTTGAAAAATTTGGTATTCGACGGGTGTTTGGGACTGTCCTCATTACCTTATTTATTGTTGTTACCTTTGTTGCTGCTTTAGTTATTTTGATTCCTGTTATTAGTTGGCAAATACAGCAATTCATGAGTGATGGTTTACCTGTTTATATTAATCGTATTCAAACCTTTTTTGTTGAGCATGATTTTGATTGGATAAGGCGCTATTTTGGAAGTGATCCAAATGAATTACGGAATAATATTAAAGGATTTTTGGGAGAAGGTTCTGATTTTATTACGTCTCTTTTGAATTCACTTTTAAAGTCAGGAAAATCTATCGTTAATATCGCTAGCTTATTTGTTGTGGCACCTGTGGTGGCATTTTATATGTTATTAGATTGGCCGCGTATGGTAACAGCAATCGATTCGTTAATACCGCGTGATCATCTTGAAACCGTTCGGAGTATTTTTCATGAAATGGATAGAGCTATTGCAGGCTTTGTTCGTGGACAAGGAACAGTTTGTCTTATATTGGGAGGCTATTATGCTATTGGTTTAACGATTGCAGGACTCAATTTTGGTCTTTTAATTGGTATGTTTATTGGTCTTATTAGCTTTGTTCCTTATATCGGCACAATGAGTGGTTTGGTCCTTTCTGTTGGTATTGCATGGGTCCAGTTTTATCCCAATAATTGGGGAGGAATCATCGTTGTGATGGCACTTTTTTTAATTGGTCAATTTATTGAAGGTTATATTCTTCAACCCAAGCTTGTAGGTTCATCAGTGGGATTACATCCCGTATGGCTGATGTTTTCACTTTTTGCTTTTTCTTCACTCTTTGGTTTTACTGGTATGCTTGTTGCTGTTCCTGCGGCAGCGGCTGTTGGCGTTTTAGTTCGTTTTGCTCTTCATACTTATCTTAGTTCTCAGATGTATTCGCGAAGGGGAAATTCGGAGCCGCTAAAATGAATGGGTGTGAAACGCAATTATCTTTAAATTTTCCTTATGATCCGATTTTTCAATTTGAGGATTTAGTGGTAACGGAAAGCAATCGTATGGCTTTTCAGCTTATTGATCACTGGCCCAATTGGAGCTTACCTATTGCAGTTTTGGTTGGCAAAGAAGGATCTGGAAAAACGCACTTTTCTAATATATGGCTCCAAAAAGCAGATGCTTTCAGGATTCAGCACAATGAAATTGATCAGGCTGTTACTGTGGCTTCTTTAGGCAGATCATTTTTGATAGAGGATATTGATGCAGATGAAATCAAAGAGACAGAACTTTTTCATTTAATTAACAGTATTAAGCAAGCAAATCTTGATGCACGACAAGCTACTTTATTGATGACGGCACGGACACTTCCTTCCGCTTGGAATTTAAAGTTAAATGATCTAAAAAGTCGTCTTAATTCGGTGATGTTCGTTGAAATTAATCAGCCTGATGATGCATTATTAACAGCTGTTGCATTTAAGCTTTTTTCCGATAGGCAACTTATTGTACATCCAGACACGGTTTATTATCTTGTAAGTCGTTGTGAACGTTCTTTATTTTCATTGAAGTGTGTTATTGATTCTGTTGATCAGTTGGCATTACAAAGAAAAAGAAAAATAACACGTGCTGTTATTGCTGAAGTTTTGAATAGAAAAAATCCGTAAACACTCCCTATCATGGCTTACTTATTCTGTCTTTCTATTATCGTTTCAATATGTGGCAAGACAAATCATTGAAATTTTCTTCTTTTTTGATATCCGTTAAGAGTGAAAAATAGTATTTTTTACTTTAGTCATGTGTTTATCTTAAATAGCTTTGAGATTTTATTGTATGATGTTGACTTTTTTCCATCTTTGCATTTGAAATTTTTTCTAAAAAAAGCGCTTTATTTTATTTATAATGGAACTTTCGTGCTTTGAAAAAATGTCTGTTGTTTATGGATTTGGATTGTAGAAGATTCTAGAATTTTTATAAAAGAGTTCTTTGCAAGATAGAAAAAGAGGGGAAAAAGCTTAATACAGCTGATTTTTTGGCTTGTGTTCTCTTTTAGAAAGTTTTTCTATGATATTTAAGTCGTTTTTTTCTAAAATTGTATCTGTAGAATGCGTTTTGATACAGTGAGAGTTTGCTTAAAGCAGGATGAAAATTATGAAATCCTTACAGAGAAATTCGTTATTTTTTAATATAGATTGGATTCTTTACGGAGGTTGTTTTCTATTATTTGTCAATAAATATGTTATTGAGTAGGGAAAAAATTTTTAAAACGTGCTTTTTTGTAAAGAAATGCAACAAAATTAAAAAAAAGTGTGTTTTTCTCTTGCACTTCTGTTGTGAAAATTTTAGGAAATGTGCATCAAGTAAATGTAAATGGCGGAGCGTAGCGCAGCCTGGTAGCGCACCTGATTTGGGATCAGGGGGTCGTAGGTTCGAATCCTATCGCTCCGACCATATTTGATTAAGTGTGTGAGAATGACCCAATTGGGTACGTGTGGTGGAAAACTATCATTCAAGCGTTGTGTAATCTGAAGGAAAAAGGCATGATCGCACGTATTTATAGTCCTGCTAAGACAGCTATGCAGTCAGGTAAGGGGAATACAGGTTTTTGGATTCTAGAGTATGAGCCGGTGAAAGCAAAAATGCTTGAACCTCTTATGGGGTACACGGCAACGTCTGATATGAATAATCAGGTGAGGATCAGATTTAATAAGAAGGAAGAAGCGATTGCTTTTGCGCGTAAGAATGCTATCTCTTACCGTGTAGAAAAGAAACGTATGTCGATTCGACGTGCTGTTTCTTATTCTGATAATTTTCGCAGTGATCGGCAGCACTCTTGGACACATTGAATTAAAGATGCTATTTTGAATTGAGAAAATAATCAGTTGGGTCCCGTAGCTCAGCTGGATAGAGCAACGGCCTTCTAAGCCGTGGGTCACAGGTTCGAATCCTGTCGGGATCACCATCCGGTTTTTCCCCATGTATAATGTATTTATTCTTTGTAATCTTTTTTAAAGTTCGGGAACATTAACAAAAGTTCGGGAGTAGGATTTTCCAACATACTTTTACAAAGCTCATCTGTTTCCTCCAATGTTCTCTAATAATTTTTTAAATTCTTTGAGAACCACTATTTTAAATGCGCAAAGACATTATCTATCGCATCCATAAAGACAAGCAAAATTAATAATTCATTTCGTATAACGAGACATCACTTTACACTTTTGTAGGTCATGATGATTTCTTGAAGTATTTCTTTTCCAGCTTCTGTAAGCTCTATATCGTCTTGTGTTTTTTTTCTAGCCATGTTTCCACCCACATACGCGTTCACCTAGATTATTGTGCTTTAAGATCTCTCTTGCTAAGTTTGAACTGATGGCGTTCAGATCTTGCCGGCTTAAATAAATTGGCAACCAGCCAACACAAGAAGAAGCATATTTATTTGTCGCGCAACCAGTCAGAGAGAGCAACGCGCACATCAGCATCACTTTTTTGATTAACTTCACTTTCCACCTCCAGACGTGTTGTGGCTGCTTTTAAAGCTTTTTC
>NZ_JBHIML010000059.1:0-2027 GCF_042194015.1 Bartonella sp. MU37NMGALS | reverse complement strand
ACCGAGTAAGGGGGATTACCAAAGATAACTTTGATGTTCAGATTTTTCTGGTGTTCTAAATATTCACTGTTTTCTTTGAGTATACCGTCTATCAAGTTTTTTTCTTTAAGCGTTTGAAACGTATCAGCCAAACCAATATGCTTGAAAGGGATATACTCACCTTTCATAAGACTATGATAGGTCGATTCAATGTTAATCGCTGCTATGTAATAGGCAAGCAAAACAATCTCATTGGCATGAATATCATGACGGAATTTATATTCCATATCCTCTGGTTTGATGAGATTGGATTGTAATAGCCGTGTGATAAAGGTCCCCGTTCCAGTGAAAGGGTCAAGAATAGAAACGCCTCGAGAACTTAAGCTTTGTCCAAACTCTTGCTCTAAAACATCATTGACGGAATGTAAGATAAAATCAACTATTTCAATAGGCGTATAAACAATCCCAAGTTTATCTGTTGTCTTTTTGAATGCCTTGGTAAAAAAATCTTCGTAAAGTTTGATAATAAGATTCTGTTTTGCTCGCGTTTCAATAATACCCTCTGTATCATCCTTTACACTTTGATAAAACTTTTCAAGATCTTTGGCTTCGTCTTTGATATTCATCTTATCAAGTTCTCTTAAGATCTTTTCCATGGCTTGTGAAATGGCATTGTTTTGCACAAACTCATTTCCATCAAACAAGGATTCAAAAATAGGACGTGTCACAAGGTGTTGCGCCAACATCTCAAGTGCATCCTCTTGCTCGATACTGTCATTTAAACCGTTCTTTAATTCTTTATGAAAGGCATGAAAGGCGCGATAAGCTTCACTCTTTTTATCAGCGAGTATGCTTTTAAGACGGATAATATGATTTTGTGCAATTGCAGCCACATTGCCTGCCCATTTTTCCCATTGATTAGGCTCTCCACATTTTTTGACAATGATGGGCTTAATAGCACGCGATAATTCATCAACATAAAACTCGAATTCTTTTTGTCCTCCATACCTATGAGAATTTTCACTTGCTACTGAACCAATATGAAGCCCAGCACTTTCCGATTTCGCGTGGAAAGAGAGTTCGTCAACAACTGCGGTCATTGCTTGTAAAGCAGGGTCAAAAGTGACCCCTACAATCTCAAACACATGACGAACATCTTGGTCCAGCTCTAAGGCTTTTATTTTGTTTTTAAAGTTGTCATCATGAGCACGCAAAGCATTGAGAACTTGCCAGATGACATCATACTTTGTATTGTTTTCTAAAGCCTGTTGTGGTGGAATATTAAAGGGAATACCAACGGGTAAAATAATGTAGCCTGTTGTTTTACCTTCTGCGCGGCGCATCACACGCCCCACAGCCTGTATCACATCCACATGACTTTTACGCGGGTGTAAAAACATAACCGCATCAAGAGCAGGGACATCCACCCCTTCAGAGAGACAGCGGACATTGGTTAATACACGGCAGTTATTCTCATCTGTATCTTCTTTAAGCCAATCAAGTAATTTATTACGTTTTTTGCCATTAAAGGTTCCATCAATATGTTCAATCTCAAAATTAAGGGAGGTTTTACTTTCCGGCACAAATTTATGATATTCATCAATGGCGTCATTGAATAGTTCGCTAACTAGTTGAGACGTATTGATATTTTTACAAAAAGCCAGAGAACGACGCATAGGTTTTATGCCATCTTCTTCTTTCTTTTCTATTTGGGAAAGTGCTTTGTAGCAGCCAATGATTTTGGTTGTATCATCAAGAATAAGTTCGGAATTTTTATCTTTAAGCCGCTTCTGAATCGTTGCATTGATAATTGCTTCATCAACAGCTAAGACGATAACTTTATAAGATGTTAAAAGCTTATCTTTTAGAGCTTTTGAAAAAGTATAAGTGTAAAGATTTTTCCCATAGAGCTCTTCATCATCCATGGACGCTAGAACGGCATCAGATGCGTCAGCCTTTTTTTTCAGCTTGTCGGTAAAGATCTTGGGCGTTGCTGTCATATACAGCCGTTTTTTACCTCGAATGATGCTGTTATCATGAACCTTGAT
>NZ_JBHIML010000058.1:0-2030 GCF_042194015.1 Bartonella sp. MU37NMGALS | reverse complement strand
GCCCATTCACAATAGGTTTGAACCTTTTCGTATTCCTGCTTTTGAAGCGGGTCGTTTGTCAAATAAGCCATGACAAGATTTTCAAACAATGTTCCCAATTCACGAGGTGATTTTGCTTGTTGACGATAATATTCTAAGAGAGAGCGTAAAGAGACATGTTCATGATTAGAATGATGAGGTCGAAGCATAAAGAATAAACTCCATGACAATATATTCTATTGATTAATTCTCTTCAAAAGAATCAAAATGAAGCTTATTAAATCCATTTTGAATGAATAGTGTAAAAAATTCGGAAAATGCTAAAAAGCGGATAAATTTTTTTCAAAAGTTTTTTTTAAGGCTGTTTATCCACAGCCTATGACATGGGATAAGATCAGCAAAATAGTGAAATTTGCTATTCGTTTCACGGGTTAATCAAGACAAATGAAGCATGTGCTTTTAAAATATCATAATGATTATTTTGATAGGTTTTATGAGTCACTCAAATAGTCTATTTTGTCAGTTCAATTTACTGACACAAACTGACAAATATATATTATGGATTGTATTTAAGGTTGTATTGTCGATATAGGTTGTATCGTTAAAATACTAACATATTGAAATATAATGTTTTTAATTTTCTCTCATTTGAAAAAAATGATATAGGCTCTAAAAAGAACTGACAACACTGACAAGACTGACAACTCTAGACAAAACTCTTCTGTTCAGATCACTCAGATCATTGTCTTTGGAGAAAAGTTCTTTGATGAGAATGCCATTAAAAGAGTTTTGCGTGATTGTCTTGAAAGGCTCTCAAAGAGATTTCTTATTGTTTTCTATGATGGTTTTTGACGACAGAATGTGCTTGATAGCATGATGTCTCGTTTATATGCGTGTTGAGTGGCTTAGAGGAGCTGGAGAGTGAATTTATCTCTAATTATTGATAAATATATTGTAGCATTAAACTGGGGATATTGATGTATTAACCATTGACGGGCTAAACAATTTTGTTTAGAGGTCTTTCTACATAAATGTGGGGGAGAGATCTTCAGCAGTTAAAATAAAGCAGTTTTGGGTGTCACTTTTTGGGTCACAGAGGCATGTGCTTTTGTTAAAAGCGTTATAGGGCAGTGGCTGTTTTGAGTGGACTTGTTAGAGGTTCCATGAAGTTCTTTTAAAGAGTGCTTCATGAATAGTGCAAAGCGGGGGCAATCTGTATTGTTTTCTGTATTTTTACGCCAAAGTTCTCTTTTGAGAATTTTTCGTGCCATTATTATTTTATTTGGCTTGTTTACAGGTGTAAGTGTTTATGCGCGCTCCTCAGCTATTTTTCATTCCCCAACCGATAATTTTTCTCGCCAACAATCTGAGAAACAGCAATTAGAAAGAATTGAGAATTTACGCGCTTTAACGCCTAAAAGGATAAAGACGCCTTCAGAGCAAAATCCAGAAACGCTTTTGGGTGGGAAACAATGTTTTCCCATTCATGCTCTTGTTGTTGAGGGAGTGCATCATGTCAAAAAGCGCTTTATATCAGCCGTAACAGAGCCTTATGTTGGAAGATGTATCGGTCTTGTCGATATTCAGCTCTTAATCAAGAAGTTAACCAAAGTTTATTTGGATCAAGGCTATGTAACGGCGCGTTTTTACATTCCTGATCAAGATATCAAAAACAGCAAGGCGCTCAAATTTGTTGTCGTTGAGGGCAAGCTCTCAGAGATTTACTATAATGGTTCACCGGCATCTCGTTATAACAATGTTGTGTGGAGTGCTTTTCCTGGGCTTCAAGGTCATGTTCTGAACATGCGCGATATTGAACAGGGGCTTGATCAGATCAACCGTTTGAGTTCAGCGCACGCTCAAAGCGAACTTCTTCCAGGGCGTGAAGAAGGGAGCAGCATTGTCAATATTAACAATCATCCCGATAAAACTTTCAAGGTTACTGTTTCTCATGACAATATGGGACAAGCCTCTACGGGTTATGCGCGTTATAGTGCGGGCTTGAGGGTAGAAAATATTTTAGGGATGAATGATGCGTGGGATTTTAACTA
>NZ_JBHIML010000057.1:0-2035 GCF_042194015.1 Bartonella sp. MU37NMGALS | reverse complement strand
ATTTAAAAGCACTTGATATTCAATTATGTAGGTATCAAAATGAAAAAAATTGAAAAAAATAAAAAATACGTATTGACTTTAAAGAAAGGTTCGTTTAGAAAGGCGTCAAGTGCTCAAAACACTAAATCACAAGCGGATAAACCCCGATAAGGTTTTTCCCATTTCTTTAAATACTGACTGTCTTTTATGTTGTGATTAGCATATAACGATTATGTCGGGTGTGTTCACACCATACAATACTCTTTATGAGAAAAGTGTGACGACGGACTTGTGACCGTGTTTTGAACACCCGGCACCCTTATAGGGTTGTCAATTCAAAACCCAATAATCACAAGGATTACTAGCATGAGTGCTACAGTTAAAAAGAGAAAACCATCCAAAAAATATGAATTGACTAATGAAATAGATCATATGACTGGTCTCACATTATACCGTATACGCGCCTTAAAAGATTTTGGAGATGTCAAGGCGGGGGATTTAGGTGGTTTTATAGAAAATGAAAGCAACCTATCGCATTATGGTACGTGCTGGGTATATGATAAAGCCCGCGTTTTTCAAAATGCCCGCGTTTCTGGGAATGCAAAAGTAAGAAGCTTTTTTGTAGACGTTTGTGGGAATGCAAAAATTTATGGGAATGCTATTTTTGAAGCTATTTTTATGGGAGGCAATGCGCGTCTTTATGGGAATGCTCATATTAAAGGTGCTGTTGTAATTGAAGGCAATGCAAAGATTTATGATAATGCCTATGTAACTGATCATGCTCATATTTCTGATGATGCCGTCATTTGTGATGATGCTCATGTTGGAGGCAATGCAAAAATAAGCGGCGCTGCTCATATTTGTGATGACGCGCGTGTTTTCGATGATGCCGTTGTATGTGGTGCTCTTATCTCAGGAGATTCTTATGTTCATAGCGCCGCTTCTTTAACAGCAGGTGATCATATTTGGAATGAAGCATATCCCGAATTTGGTAGTGAAGATGATTATTATCGTCATGAGTATTATGATGATTTTGAAGACTATTATGATGCTGATCTTGAATCTGAAAATGATGACGATTTAGAATGTGAATTAGAATATGAAAAAGAAGCTGCTTAATTAAACAATAGGGCGGTGCGGGGGCGCCTCCTTATAACCATTTCATTCAAAAATTTGTTTAAATATTAGATTAGGAGTTACCTATGAACGCTAAAAATGTATCTAAAAAATATGAAATTACAGACGAAATTAAAGAAGTTAAAGATGCTGAAACCCGTCAACCTAAACACTTTTATCGCATTCGTGCATTAAGGGATTTCGATGATGTAAAGACAGGGGACCTTGGTGGCTTTATTGAAAGTGAAGATAATCTCTCACATGATGGTAATTGCTGGGTGTATGATAATGCTATAGTTGCTGTGAATGCCGTCGTTTCTGAAAATGCAAAAATACGTAATGATGCCATTGTTGCTCAAAATGCTAAAGTTTATGGTAATGCTATAGTGAGTGGAAAAGCTAAAGTTTATGGTCATGATACCCATGTTTATGGCAATGCACAGGTTTCTGATAATGCGAGTGTTAATGGTAGTATGTGGGTTCGTGGTAAGGGAGTAGTTTATGGCAAGTGCGTGGTTAATGACAATGCCAAGGTTTATGGTGATGCAAAAATTTGTGGTCAAGTTTGTAACAATGCCGTGGTTTATGGGAAAGCCTTTATTGCTGTAAATGCAAAAATTTATGACAATGCCAAGGTTTGGCATAGTGCTGATGTGAGTGGCTTTGTTTATGGCAATGCAAAAGTATCAGGATCTTCTTATATATACGAAGGTGCTCATATTTTTGATAATGCAAGAGTTTATGGAAAAGCGGTTGTTTACAAAGATGTTAAGATTTATGGCAACGCCGCTCTTAAGGAAAAGAAAACATTTCGTGATGATGTTTGTAGTAATGATGTAATCACTGAAAGAGCAGCGTAAATAAAATAACGGGGCGGGGGGCTGCTTTATAGCAAAAAAGCCGCGTCCTTTAAGACACGGCTTTTATTATCAAAACAGCT
>NZ_JBHIML010000056.1:0-2077 GCF_042194015.1 Bartonella sp. MU37NMGALS | reverse complement strand
TTTGTTCCAGAAGATCAAGAGCTTACGCTTTATGCAACACGGGATAAAACAACCGCGGCTGGAGAGTGTGTTGTGGTGGTGCAATTTGTGACTAATCGTTGAGAGGTATAGGGGAAGGCTTAATTCCCCTCACGATTTATGGAGCAGATTGTACGCTTAGTTGCAAATTAAGGGCAGATAAGACAGCGACTAAGGTAGAAAGTTTAGGATCACCAGTCTTACTTAAGGAGCGATATAAACCACTGCGTTCACGATTGGTTTCTTTTGCTAAGGCTCTCATATTTTGAGCACGTGCAACAATACCAAGGGCATCTGCTATATGAGCAGCATCACCAGTTTTGAAGGCTTCATTGAGAAATATTTGTTGTTCCTCAGTGGTTTCAAGATATTCTTCTGGTTTAAATGGTGTAGCTTTCATCACTATACTCCTCTTTTAACTTTAACGCTTGTTCAATATCTTTTTTCTGCGTTGACTTATCTCCACCGCATAACAAAAGAATAAAATCAGAGCCTTTTTGGGTAAAATAAATTCGGTAACCAGCCCCATAGTGGATACGTAATTCACCAATGCCATTAAAGAATTTAACATCACCTAAAAGACCTTGTCTTAATCGTATAACACGTTGAAGAATAATAGCTTTAACGCCTTTATCTTTGAGTTTTTTAAGCCAAGTATCAAATTCTATCGTTTTATGAATGGTTATCATCAGTGCACTATACTACACAAAATATATAATATCAATAGTAATAATTTTTACAGAAAGGTATTTTGATGACACGCCATTATATTCGGGTTAAAACCGGAGGACCGATACCAGTAAAGCGAGATGTTTATCGTCATAAGAGAACACTTTCGCACTTAGTGTCGGTCATTCAAGATATAATACTAAAAAATACAATAAAGTCAATAGTTTGTGTGCAATTATTTTATATGAATCCACTCAAGAATCCATCTTTTTATGCATGATTCATTTGACCATTTTTTATATAAGATTGCCATGTATGAATAGACCATAAAAAGCAAATCATAATGTAAATATTATAACGCATGTAAACGTTCATATGAAATGAAAAGCAGTTATCATTCATAACAGTTCATAAATTTTATGATACGTTTTTATCACAGCACAAATCGCATACGTTTAAAGATCCCATCTTGTTTTAAAGATTGGATTGTTAATCACATGATAAAAACATAAAATTACAGTTCTCAAAATTAGAAGCGTAAAATAGAGAGCTGTCATAACAGCATCATCATAACAGCGAACATTTTAAAGATTGCATAAAAGGATTAAGGACAAGATCGCTTTTAAAACGCTGTCTAAAAGTTTAGAAAACGATAAAGAGGTCTTTTATATCTTATGAAATCAAAAGCCTTTTAATGAATAGATTGCAGGCTAGTTTTGAAGAACGGAACTATTCGCTTCCATAAAAAAATGGAGGCAAATAATGCCATGGCAGTAGAATTACTATCTACTTTAGATTTGGTACTAAAAACGTTTTAAAAGTTACCATTTAAAAGTACAGAGCACAAATATAGAGCGATTAATTTGCAAAGAAGTTCTGTTTAAAAGAAACTTATGAAAGCCTTTCTAAATGAACGTTTAAACGTTTGAAACTGATGTTTAATAACAGTTTTTAAAGCCTTTCGTTTGATAAAAGCGGTTATTTATTTGTCTTATGAGAGATTGTTTTGAAAACCAATACTCGTAAATGTAAAAAACGAGTTTTGTTAAAGCTAACAAGCGTTTTGATTTTATAGAATGCGTTATTTGAATTCACTCAGCTCGATTTTGAGCTTAGTATATTGAAACGTTTTAAAAGAAGCATTTTGATCATGGGCTTTGTTTTAAATAAATCTCTTTAAGATAAAGACATTATGATTGATATATTTAATGGCGACAAAAAGCATTTATAGGCTCTCTCATTCAAATGAGTGATTAAAGATCATACGCACATTTACGTTTCTTTTAATAAGTTTTCATATCTCTCATAGAGCACTTGCAATATGATACGTTTTGTATATATGCATTCATTACTCCATTGTGGATGATTCATTTTAATCAATAAAAAACGC
>NZ_JBHIML010000055.1:0-2149 GCF_042194015.1 Bartonella sp. MU37NMGALS | reverse complement strand
TTATGTGAAACACCCATCTTCTTCGCAAACGCACGAACCGATAGACCCTTACGCGTTTTCTTATTCATAGTTGCTCCTTGCCTTCTTCTCTGCCATAAGAAGTAAGAGTTTACTGTGTTACGAATGATTGACAATCGGGTATAATCGGGTATATATTCCGGTATGAAAACAGATACACTCCAAATTACACAAGAATTGTTGGCTCTCATTGCTGAAATTGATGAGTTCAAAGGGGCATGGCGCGCTCTTGGTACTCTTGCACCTGAGCGATTGAACGCTCTTCGTCATATTGCTACTGTTGAAAGTATTGGATCTTCCACACGCATTGAAGGGAGTAAGTTAACAGACCGCGAAATCGAACAGCTTTTGGTAAATTTAGAAATTAAACGTTTCAAGAGTCGTGATGAACAAGAAGTTATCGGTTATGCCAAGGTTATGGAAACAATTTTTCAATCTTGGAGTGATATTTCTATTACTGAAAATCATATTAAACAACTTCATCGTGATCTTTTGTGTAATAGTGAGAAAGATCAACGACATCGAGGTGAATATAAGACTTTACGCAATGATGTAGCAGCATTTAATTCTCAAGGGAAAATGGTTGGCATTGTTTTTGAAACAGCTACACCATTTGATACACCATACCGAATGCAAGAGCTTATTACTTGGTTCAATAAAACCAATGAATTAAAGGATCTTCATCCTTTACTTACGATTGGTATTTTTAATGTAACATTTTTAGCTATTCATCCTTTTCAAGATGGAAATGGACGTTTAAGCCGTATCTTAACCACCCTTCTTTTGTTACAAAAAGGTTATGTTTATGTACCATATTCATCACTTGAAAGCATTATTGAGAATAATAAAGAAAGCTATTACTTAGCTCTGAATCAGACTCAAAAAACAATTTATACTAAAACACCCAATTGGGAACCCTGGATACTCTTTTTTTTACGTGCTCTACAAAAACAAAAACGCCAATTAGAAATAAAAATAGAGAGTGAAAAAAATGCTCTTTTTTCCTTATCTGAATTGGCTCTTAACATTCTTGATTATGTGCGTAATCACGGACGTGTTACAACCCGCGATATGGTGCGTGAGGTTGGTGCAAGCCCTAATACACTTAAAGTAACTTTTACATCATTAGTTGAAAAAGGTCTTTTGATACGTCATGGTGGTGGACGATCAACTTGGTATAGTGCACCTTAATTTTATTACCTTCTTATCCACCTCCCCATTGTTGAGAACGGGAAGGGGAGATGTGTTTTTAAATTAAGCAACTTTTACGACAGATCTTTCTAAGACTTGTTTTGCTTCTTTAATTAAAGCTTTATAATGTTTGCTCTCTTCTACCAACGTAAAGGCTTTAACAAGATGCATATGAAGAGGTCCATAAATGTAAACAGCCTTTTTAGTTGGAGACATTTTATCCCAATCTTTTGGGAAAGCAAAACGTATATCATCACAATAATCAACAGATTGACTTTTTAGTTTCTTTTCACATTCAATAAAATAACGGCGTGCTTGACGTCCTTTCTCGTTACGTTCCACCATTGAGAGCTCTTTCGCCATGTCTAGAGTAATATGATATTCTTTACTTATAACATTTTTACGTTTCCCAATTTTGGGAAGCGTTAAAATATAGTCCTTTCCCTCTTCAAATGCATACTGATTAATGCGGTTCGTAATTCAAGTAGCAAAACGTTTTCCTATTGCCAAAAATGTATGTAATTCACGTGCATTCACTGTCTGAACGATATCACCATCAATCGTAGTTTGATGTAAGTCAATTAAATATTGTGCCATGATTTGGCTCCTATGTGCTTAAAGGTTTTCTATTGACACTCTAAAAGATGCCGGGTGCTAGAAAACACGGCACATAGCCCGTCGTTATGCTTTCCCCACAAGGGTATTGTATAGCATAACTACACCCGACAAAGTTATTATATGCGCCTAACATACAATGAGTCAAAGTCTTTAATGTGCGGAAGACTGATTATTTCGGCAACCAATCCGCTATGTGTTTAAGGTGTTTTCTAGGCACCTGATTCGAAAATAGACATTGACGCAATAATGTCAAGAGTAAAAATAATTTTTATCTAAAAATAATCGCATACTGTACAGTGTACATATTGAAATCATTATTTAT
>NZ_JBHIML010000054.1:0-2352 GCF_042194015.1 Bartonella sp. MU37NMGALS | reverse complement strand
AGCACACAAAACAGCAGTGAAAGTGCTTCAATGAGTGTTGGCACCGGTTATGGCACGGGTGGCGCAGGGGCAACGGGCAGTGCTGCTTTTAGTCAAGGGGAAGGTTCCAGTGAGGAAGTTCAACACAAAAACAGCCATATTATAGGTAGCGGCACTGTTCATACCATAAGTAAGGGAAATACCACACTAGCAGGCGCTGTAGTTTCTGGAGAGCGTGTAGAAGTAGAGGTTGGTGGTGATTTTGCCATTACCAGCCGCAGTGATACGGGACAAACTTCCAGCAAGCAAAACTCTGTTTCTGTTGGGTTTGGTGCTGGACAAACGGGTGGTGGGGGCTCCATGAGTGCCTCTTTCCAAAAGGATAAATCCTCTAGCGATTATCACAGTGTTGTGGAACAATCAGGCATCAAAGCGGGTGATGGCGGCTTTAATATCATTGTTAAAGACAAAACAACGCTGACCGGAGGCATCATTGCCAGCACCGCGCCGGCAGATAAAAACAGCCTGACCACTGGAAGCATTACCACCGGTGATATCAGCAACGGTGCCCATGCTAAAGCCAGCAGCCATGGGTTTAGCATTTCTGGGAATGACACGATAAAGAACATTGCCAAGAATGTTTTAAATCACGGCAAAGCCAAGGATGGAGCAGAAGGGGAAACCAAATCTGCTATCAGCGATGGGACTATCATCCTTACTGATACAACTGGACAGAGGGCGATGGGGCAAGATGCTGGACAAATCATTGGCTCTCTCAACCGCAACACCGCAGCAGCCCACCAAGCTGTAGGACAGCTAGATGTCGCACCGCTTGAGGGGGTAGTGCATAATCGCGTAGATATGATCAATGATTTATCGGATGAAGGATTGGGATACCTTGATAAAATTTATAAAATCACAAATGTCAAAGAGCACCCAGTAGGTGAGGTTGCGCATGATGAAAATGGCAATGTCCTCTATTTAACCGATGAAAATGGAAAACCTATAAAAGGCAGTGATGGAAAATATATCACTCTGTATCACTTTTTAAAGCCAGAGGAAGAAAAGCATTTACAAAAAGGCCCTAATGGTGCTGTTTATATGTTCTACAATGGCATTTTTAATTCACCAGATGATGCTGCGGGTAATGCTGTCCAATTGGCTGTTAATAAAAATGGTCCCCTTTATTTTACATACTTTCCCCAAGCTGACGATGTGCTGGTAGAATTAGGGGTAGCATTTTATCAAAAGTTTTTTGAAGGGGGCTCTTGGGGGTTGACCAATTCAACCAAAAAGTTCCAAGATTTTATCTATCGTTATGGCAATGACAATGCTATTGTTAGTGGGCATAGCCGTGGTACCTTAACAATACGCAATGGAGCAAATGACTTGCAAGAACATGGTATCCACAGTGTAGCCAAGAAAACAGACTTCTATCTTGTTGGAGCGGCTGCTCACATGCAATCGATGGCCAATACAGTAGATTATCTAAGCGATGGCGAAAAAAATTATATCTACATACAAGGCCATATGTTAGACCCCATTAGTACAGTGATTGGTTACAATTGGCCTACGGCTTATAAGGCACCTTTAAATCTAGATTTTTCACTTTTGGAGAAAGGTATAAAAAATCCTTTTTATATGACGATATTTGCAGCAAACAGTTTATTTACTATAGCAACTAATCCAATCAGAGAGATGGGGAGAGCGGTCTTGGGCCTTAATCCGAGCCCCCATAATTGTTATGCTGATGCAAGTCGTGAGTGTCAAATTAATTATGGTTCATTTAGTTTTAACAAACTTTATTCAACGAGAACAGGGAACAAAAAATGAAAATGTTGTTTAATTTATTAAGCCTGCTCATTCTGTTAACGGTTGCTGGATGTGACATTGAAAACATTGATAAACCTCCTCGAGGAGAGACGGCTGTGTGGGAGAAGCTAGGAGCAGATTCTACTGAGGTAGGAAAAGCATTGCTAGAATGTGGTTTGCCACACCTTAATTATCTTGAGGATGAAGTTCAAAAGTTAAGCAACAATGAGAATGCAACGATTGATGCTTGCATGATCCAAGCAGGATTCCATTATAAAGGGAGAGCTAGCTGGTGTTCTCCTTTTAACGGTAGAGACCTCCCTATTTGTCAGCCTGGTGCTGTCATCCCACAGAGAAGTGTCGAAAAGCGCTTAAACAGCCCGTTTTGTAAAAAATATAAAAATGCGGATGAATGCCAATCTTAAGTTTTGCTGTTTGTGACGATCAACAATCCCCACACTCACGTTTTTACATGCCTGTGCGGGATTGTTTCCTCACGCACATTATTTAACGGATGAAGAACAACAGAATTTACAAAAAGGTTCTGATGGCAAGGTTCAT
>NZ_JBHIML010000053.1:0-2399 GCF_042194015.1 Bartonella sp. MU37NMGALS | reverse complement strand
TAGGCGCACACCAACATAAAACCGAAGATATTGTGGGGCTTGATGATTTTAGAGCTAAGATCAATGAAGATCTCACAAGCTATGGACACCTCACAAGCCCAAATGAATGGCAAAGTTATAATAAATTTACCAGCAAAGTTACCATGAGTGGTGGCTTAGAACTGTTGGGTAATTCGTCGTTTAGCCTTATCCATAACAACAAAGTCGTTACCAATCTAAGCACAACCGGAAGCTCGCTTAAAGGACCTTTGAGAGTTGATGACGAAGCTGTTTATACCAAATCACAAGTGGATGCAGCCATCTTGGCACAGATAAAGAGTCTTAAAAAAGATTTGACCGATAAAATCACAAATTGGCCGGCTCTTGCTGATGCTGAATTGCTGTATACGCAAGATGGGAAAATTCAATGGCCAGACTGGGTAACGGATAAAACTAAAGTTGAGATCCAAGCATGGGGTGGCGGCGGCAGTGGTGGGGGTGGTTATTCTTATTACTTAGGAGGCGGTGGCGGCGGTGGCGGTTGTACGGTATGGTATGGTTATAAAGCGAGTTTAAAGGGTCATGAGAATATCGCTATTGGTAAAGGAGGAGATTCTGTTTCAGGGCGGACTGTAACAGGTAAGTCTGGAGGAATAACAGCCGTTGGAAAGAATTTTATTACCGCTACAGGAGGAAAGGGGGGTGGGGGTGTTTCTGCCTATCAATCTCACACGGGATTTGGTGGTAGTACGACTACCTTCTATTCAGGCACTGGTGGCGCTGGAGGTACAGGTGGAAACTTTGGTTTAGCAACAGACGAACATCTAGGAATCGCCAAAGGCGGAAATGGTTATGCTGGAACGAATGGAATTACGAGTAAAACAAGTGGGAATGGAGGCGATGCTGGAGGTGATACATCACGTGGTGGCGCTGGAGGACTAGGCAAAGGTTCCTATAGTTCAGGAAAAGCGGGGCGTGGTTTTGGTGGTGGCGGTGCTGGTGCTCATGACGATTCTTCTCCAAGTGGTGCTGGAGCTGATGGCGCTGTTCTTATAAGATTATGGAAAGAATAAATGGATGCACAAGTAACCAAGATATGACAGAAGTCAAATGGATAGCTGTTCTATAAGCAGGCTTATATGTTTTTAAGTCCTTTTATCGCTCTTTAAAAGCCCTTTGAAAGGGCTTTTTTGACTGACAGTGTCAGGCTTATGGAGCATGGTGATGGTTGTTATTCTCTCTTCATTGATTTGGAGAGCAAGATGGCAACAGAATTTAAACTTCGTATTCACTTTATTAAGAATGGCAAGGGATCTAAGTTTTTAGCAATATTTGATCAGACAGCCGTTGGTATGTTTGTAAAATCCTTGATGTTAACGTGCAAATTTATCCCCTCCATGCACCTATTCTTCTCTTTACGCATGAGGTGGAGAAACAGGATAGTGTTCTGTTTCATAAGCTTCAATTAACAAAACAAGAGTTTTCATTCTATCAAATTCTGGAGTATTAACTTCTGGCTGCTTATCAAACATTGCAGACACAATTTCTAAAGCTTCTTGGTAATCTCTCTCTGTACGAATTGGTTTGATATTCATTTCTTAAATTCTTGTAGTTCCACAGTGTTGGCATCAATCATATTAAATCGTAACATTTTTGTTGACAATTGTCACTTAATACATTACATCTTACTTAAAATAAAGTTGTTGAGTTTGCTATGATCAAAACATTTAAAAATAAAGACCTCCAATCTCTCTGGGAAACAGGAAAAAGTAAGATTGATAGCAGGCTTCAACAGCGTATTATTCGCCGTCTTGATGCCCTTGACGCTGCTTCTCAAGTTAGTGATATCAATGTACCAGGTTATAATTTTCATATGCTTAAAGGCTTTACTCCAACTCGCTACACAATTCATATCAATGGTCCTTGGTGTATCACTTTTGAATTTAAAGACAGACACGTTTACCATGTTGATCTAGAGCAATACCACTGAAGGTTTTAAGATTTGTAAAGGAAACTATCCATGACCACACGTAATCCTAATCGTTGTCCTTCTCATCCAGGAGAAATTTTAGCTGAATCCTTAGAACATTTAAATGCAAGCAAAACCGAAATTGCTAGGATTCTTCAAATATCACGCCAGCACTTGCACGGTATCCTTAAAGGAGAACGTCCAGTCACAGCCGTAACAGCAGCTCGCATTGGTAAATTGTTAGGAAATGGACCAGCCCTTTGGCTACAGCTTCAAGCCAATTATGATACATGGCATGCCTTGAGGGACATTGATGTCTCTTCTATTCCAACATTAACAGCTAATAAAGTGGATATACAAATGGAACAGAGCCATTAACCACCTCCCCGCCTAAAAGACGAGGAGAGAAAATCATGTTTTTAAAGTTAAGCAGCTTTTGTAATCGGACTTG
>NZ_JBHIML010000052.1:0-2545 GCF_042194015.1 Bartonella sp. MU37NMGALS | reverse complement strand
ATATATATAATAATCCTTTCCTGCTTCAAAATCTTCGTCAAAAGTCATCCTTCCACGCCCTGGAGTGCGGTAAAAGATGGACCTATCCCCATTCTCACCGCCACGATAAAAGCGAAAACACGCCCCTGCATTGATCACAAGACCTTTTCTATTGTGTGAATCGGCTTCCAAAATTCTGTCAGGTTGATTAAAACGCACATCCTCTAAAAAATTAGTGGAAAGAGAACCTACCTTACTTTGAAGTTCAGAAAGACTGTCACTGTTCCTCTGTGCCTTCTCTTGAACTTCTGTCAATGCACTCTTCGCTTCTTCCGCTAACACTTTTGCCTCAGAGGCGGCTGTATTCGCAGAATTTGTCGTTGCTGTCACCGTGTCTAATGAACTCTTGACCTCTCCAAGCCCTTGCTTCGTCGTATCAGCTTCTTCTTTTGCTTGCTCCGCAACACTCTTCGCTTCTTCTGCTGTCGACTTCGCAGTCTCGGCTACTTCCTTGGCTTCTTCTGATAAACTTTTTGCACTCAAAGCGGTTTGGCTTGCTTGATCACTCGTGGATTTTGCTTCATTGGCTATTGTTTCTAAGCCTTCTGCTTTAGATTTTGCATCGCTAGCCTCTCTTAGTGCTTGATCTACTTTCTCTGTTACACTCTCTGCTGCACTTTTCGCCGATTCCGCCAAACCCTTCGCTTCTGAAGCTGTTTGCGAGGCTTGTTCCACTCCTGTTTGCGCCGATTCGGCAACTATCTTAACAGTTGCAACAGATGCCTTGACTTCAGCACAAGCATTCTTGGATTGTTCTGAAAGAGCTTTTGCCTCTTCTGCCATTTGCTTGGCGGCATCTGATGCACTCTTGGATTCTTCTGCTAATCCCTTGGCTGTATCCGCTGTATCTTTTGCAAGATTAGCGGTTGTCGTAGCTGCTGTAACCGCTTCACCCGTTTTCGTCACCTCTGTAAGCGCTTGATCAGAAACCCTTTTCGATTCCTCTGCAACCTGTTGCGCACTATTTGCACGCGCCATGGATTTTTCAGACTCTTGCCTTGCATTAACAACCTGTTCTAATGGTGCAAAAGTTTCATACGAATACAAAGATGCCGTCCCTAAAATCTTAGGAACAACAACGCTATCTTGCGAAGTTCCTTCTCTGATTTCCTCTTGCGTTGCTATTGGTATCAGATACTCATGACTATGATCGGGTATTTTCATATGCTTTATTCCTCCATTAAACCTAAAATGAACACTCTTTCAAATCTTCAAACTCTTCTCTTAAAGCCTCTAAGCGCTTCTCTAAATCTTTCAGTGAACCATCAAGCTCCGTTTTCAAAGCGGCTTTCAGTAAATCAAAAACGCCATTAAGCGGCGCATGAACAAATCCTCCCCCCGAATACAAAACGACCCGTACTTGAGACGGGTCGCTAATCTCTGATATCGCAAACGGTTTTAATGACATTTCAACTCCTCATGTCTTGATCCCATAAATTACACTCACATTAACGGGGCGCGTTTCAACACCACCAAACCTCTCTGCCATGAGGTGATGTTCATGATGCTCTCTGTCATTCAGACCTTCTGTTATAGGCGTTGAATAATATAAAAAATTAGCAAAGGGGCTCCTGATAAACCAAGGTAAACGCGGAGGCTTATCTTTTTCTGTAAACCAAAAGGGAGTCTCTACCTGTGGACTTCCTGTTATTTGGTCAAATTCTTGATTACACCTTTCCAAGGCATCCCCACTCAAACCTACACACTCTTCGTCTATAGCTCTCTTTCGCCTTGTCACGGGCGCTTCAGAAGAAGAAACATCTCGTTTTTTTCGAGAAGAAAGACCTTCTGATGACGCCGGACCTATAAAATGTTCGTGCGCTTTTAAAGAACTTGGTTGTATACTTGCAAAAGAACGCCAAGGGTCTAAATTGCGTTCATTATCAAGTCCCCGTAAAAATAGCCCCCGAAAATCGGGAACATTAAACGTCGTGGCGCCATCTCCTTCTCCCCACGTCGTTCCTATGACACAAAATAAATCCCAATAGACAAGCCGCGGATAAGCCTTCCCATCACATGGCAACCAACCATCCGGCAAGCGCTCCATTGCAAACGGTCCTATCAGACCAGTGGGTAAGCGTTTTAAGGAAGAAACTTTGCCCCTTGTCGGGTTGAGAACTTGCCAACCGGTTATATCTTCATCATACACAAGCGTATAAAGACAGCCATCTTGTATCTCTCCTCCCGATAAGGCTAATAAACCGGTTTCTGTCGCCTTATAAACGGGCTTACCGGCTAAATTATTTAAAGCAATTGTTG
The DNA here is from genome assembly GCF_042194015.1 of Bartonella sp. MU37NMGALS. Taxonomy (NCBI): domain Bacteria; kingdom Pseudomonadati; phylum Pseudomonadota; class Alphaproteobacteria; order Hyphomicrobiales; family Bartonellaceae; genus Bartonella; species Bartonella sp. MU37NMGALS. Next base: position 247 of record NZ_JBHIML010000052.1, on the reverse strand, counting down.
TCGCCCCAACATTCTTGCCCTTCGCTTTAAAACAAACCGATATGCCATTCTTATACTCTAAAAATGCCGATTGGCTTAGAAGCCTTATCACGCTCGTCTTTTGGTTATTATCAACCGTCACAATCCCTTCAAGTACGCCGCCCGTATCCGATAAATATTCACGCACCCGCTGCATCATAAAACGAGCGCTATTATTAACCGTGTTAGGGTGCTGTCCCTCTGACCAATTAATCAAAGCATCAGCACC
>NZ_JBHIML010000051.1:0-2585 GCF_042194015.1 Bartonella sp. MU37NMGALS | reverse complement strand
GAACAACAGAATTTACAAAAAGGTTCTGATGGCAAGGTTCATGTTTTCCTCAATGGTATTTTTACAACACCAGATGATGCAGCCCATAATGCGGTTCAGTTGGCTGATAACAAGAATGATCCACACTATTTTCTGATGTTCCCTCATAGCGATTCGCGCTTGGTAGAGTTGTTCATTGCAGGGTATCAGTATGCTCTAGAAGGTAAGTTGGGTATTTTGACCAATTCGACGAAGAAGTACCAGAATCTGTTGTATAGCCTTGGCAATATAGGATTGCATACTGATGCGCATAGCCGCGGCAGTATGACAGCGGGCAATGGATCGCATGATTTAGAAAAGCATGGTGTTCATGGTATAGCAAAGAAAACAACGATTAATTTCTTTGGACCAGCTTATAATACTCAAAACATGGCAGATACGTTATATATCTTAAGTGATGGAAAGCAGGATTACGTAAACTTGGAAAATCATAAAAATGACTTTGTTGGTACAAAGATTGGCAAAAATCCTTACACTTTTGAGCAAATACCTCCTGGAAGTGGTCCTTGGAAAGAAGCATGGCAAATATTTAAGGGCTACCCCAGTGTCCATGCTTGTTATGGTAATGCAGGTTCAATATGTCGACAGGCTTATGGATTACCTAATCGTACGCCAATTTATTCAAAATATTCAGGAAGAAAAAAATGAAGAAAATCTTGAAATTATTAAGTGGTCTCATTCTGTTAAATATTGCTGGATGTAACATCGACAAGCCTCCACCAGGAGTTTTGAGTGCATGGGAGAAACCAGGAGCAGATTTTACTGAGGTAGGAAAAGCATTGTTAGAATGTGGTATGCCAACCCCTTATGATGTTTTTCCAGAAAATAGAAAGCTAAGCATCAATGCAGAGGCTTCCATCGATGCTTGCATGATTCAAGCAGGATTCCGCTACAAATGGGGAGGACCATATTGGTGTTATACTTTTAGAGCTGAAAACCTTCCCATTTGTCGTCCAGGTGCTGTCATACCACAGCGCAGTGTCAAGAAGCGTTTGAACAGCCCTTTTTGTAAAAAGTATAAAAATGCACCTGAATGCCAGCCTTAAGTCTTGCTTCAGCAGAGAAAGCCTTGAATTTACACCAAATAAAGCACCAGGTTGATGAGCTTGAGAAAGCCTTGTCCGTCCTTACGTGACAAGGTTTTCTTTTTATGCCGCGTCGTTATAACGTTGCTGTTTTGCTTGCTCGATGACATTCAAAAGATCCGATTGTAACCAACGGGACAAAAAACCAAATTTTAAAGGTTTTGGGAGAGAGCCATTGGTTACATGACGGCGGAATGTTGAAACACTCATATGAAGCAATTTTGCACTTTCACGGTCTGTTAAAAGAATATCATTTTCTGTCATATTAAAATCCTTTCACTATAAAAATGGTAACAAATCATAACTATTTATTAACCACATTTTGGTTCATTTAGAAAGATGTTTTATTCATAGAAAACAATATTTTATTATACAATTTCTGATGTGATACGTGATGAATCTTATTGAGAAAGAATGAGAGACAAGAGAGCTAAAGTTATCCACAGATAATGGGGTTATTCACCCCATATTTTAGGTTTGACCCGTGACATAAGCCGCCCATTTATCCATATAGACACGGCGCTGTTCTAGATAATCAGTACGACGATAGGCACGCTCTACTTTGCCGCCAACTGTATGACTTAGAATAGTTTCAGCGACCTCATAGGGGGCATCGGTTGTTTCAGCAAGCCAATCGCGTAAACTAGAGCGAAAACCATGCGGGCAGGCTTCAAGTTTATTGTCTCTCATATATTGAGCCATACACTTCTCAGCGAGGGGACCGCGACCTTTAGCAGAAAAAAAGAAATCATTACGAGAAAGCAATCGTGCTTGTTTTAAAATGTCTAATGCTTCAGTTGATAAAGGCACGCGAAATTCTTTTGTTGTATCACGCTTTCCTTTCATATTTTCAGCAGGTATGGTCCATATATCCCCATCAATTTGATCTTTATGAATATGACGTAAAGAATTGGTACGAACACCTGTCAGAATAAGCAAACGCAAAGCCAGTTGTGTTATGGTTGATGCTTCACAGAGTGTTTTATAAAAAGCCGGAACCTCTCTCCAATCCATGGCTGGTCTATTAGTGACCTTATGGCGTTGTTTTCCTAAGAGAGCTTTTGCTTTTTCTACAGCTTGTAAATCAACATCTACACCTAATGCAGCCGCATGTTTGAGACAAAGATTAAGACGTATCAATGCTGTTCGAGCAATTACAGCCTTTGTATGCCAAATGGGAGCAAGTGTATTGCGTATCTCTGTTTGCGTAATCTCTGAAACGGGTAAACAGCCTAATTTAGGGAGAATATGAAGGCGTAAAGGTGTAAACCATTTACCATTTTTACCATCACCTTTTAATTCAGCTTTACGAGTTTCAAAAGTATCTAGTGCAATATCTTTTAAATAATGGAGATTGCTTATTGCCTCACGCTTTTGTTTTTCACGTTCTTTAATAGGGTCACGCCCCTCACGTAAAACAGCCCGCCACCCAGTTGCCAATTCACGGGCTTGTTTTAAAGA
>NZ_JBHIML010000050.1:0-2635 GCF_042194015.1 Bartonella sp. MU37NMGALS | reverse complement strand
TCTAGTTTACGCAATTGGCTCGCTGAAACAACCGATGCCCCCTATGAGGTCGCTGAAACTATTCTAAGTCATACGGTAGGGGGTAAAGTAGAGCGTGCCTATCGTCGGACTGATTATCTAGAACAACGCCGGATCTATATGGATAAATGGGCAGCTTATGTCACTGGTCAATCTTAAGATATGGGGTGAATAACCCCATTATCTGTGGATAACTTTAGCTCTCTTCTCTCTCATTCTTTCTCAATAAGAGTCATAAATTATCACATCAGAAATTGTATGATAAAATATTGTTTTCTATAAATAAAATACCTTCAAAAATGAACCAAAATGTGGTTAATAAATGCTTATGATTTGTTTTCATTTTTTTACTTTTGAAAGGAAATTATTATGACAGAAAATGATATTCTTTTGACAGACCGTGAAAGTGCAAAACTGCTTCATATGAGTGTCTCAACATTCCGCCGTCATGTTACCAATGGATCTCTCCCAAAACCTTTAAAATTTGGCTTTTTATCCCGTTGGTTACAATCAGATCTTTTGAATGTAATCGAGCAAGCAAAACAGCAACGTCAAAGTGACGCGGCATAAAAAGAAAACCTTGTCACGTAAGAACGGACAAGGCTTTCTCAAACTCATCAACCTGGTGCTTTATTTGGTGTAAATTCAAGGCTTTCTCTGCTGAAGCAAGACTTAAGGCTGGCATTCAAGTTGTTCTGAATGTTTTTTACAATAAGGGCTATTTAAGCGTCTCTCAACACTTCGCTGAGGCATGACAGCACCAGGACGACATATGGGAAGATTGTCCGATTTATGGTTTTCACACCAATCTTGTATTGTAAAGCTAGGACGAAAACCTGATTGCGCCATACACATTTCAATACTGGCAAATTGATTCAAATCTAGCGCCACAACCTTATTAAGGTCCGGTACTCCACATTCTAAAAGTATTTTATTTCTCCATAATGCTGGAGAAAGTGAGGGAATTGAGTTAACACATCCAGTGATACTTAACAGAGCTATACAACTCAACAGTTTTAAGATTTTCTTCATTATTCCCCTCTTTCAATGGATTTATTTACAATAAAACAGCTCATAAGCTTGTTGATATTTTCTGTCACCGCTGCTGAAAACAACAGTGAACAATATTGAAATGGTTAGTTGAGGGAACAATCCCGCCATTCCAAACAAAGGAAAGGATGGCAGATTGTTGATCGTCACAAACAAAACTTAAGGTTTGCATTCAGGTTGTACTGGACTTCTTTTACAAAACGGGCTGTTTAAGCGCTTTTCGACACTTCTCTGTGGGATGACAGCACCAAGCTGACAAATGGGAAGGTTTTCTTCTCTAAATGTATAACACCAGTTTCCTCTCCCTTTATAATGGAATCCTGATTGAACCATGCAAGCATAAATTGTTGCATCCTCATTAACACTAAGCTTTCTATTTTCTGAATCAGCATCAATAAGACTCGGCATTCCACATTCTAATAAGGCTTTTCCTACCTCAGTAGAATCTGCACCTGCCTTCTCCCACATACTCACGTACTCTGGAGGACTGCTGTCAATTTTTGATATGTCACATCCAGTCACACTTAATAGGACTATACCACTCAATAATTTTAAAATTTGTCTCATTTTTTCTTCCATAAATGATCTAAAGTCGAATAAATTGAATGAATTTGTTTAGTAGGAGATGTTCCATAATTAGTTATACACGCTTTACTTGCATCACCATAACAATTATGGGGACTAGGATCATAACCGCCTAACGCCCTCCCTCCCTCTATCAATGGAGAGGTTGCTGTAGTCAATAAACTGTTTCCTACAAACAGCGTCATATATAAAGGATTTTTTATACCTTTCTCCAAAAGTGAAAAATCTAGATTTAAAGGTACTTTATAAAAAGTAGGTGCATTGTAACCAAACAACGTACTAATAGGGTCAGATGCATGGCTTTGTAAGTAAACATGATCATTTTTGCCATCGCTTACGACATATAATGCATTCGCTATCGATTGAGCATGATCCGCTGGTCCATAAAGATAAATATCTGTTTTTTCTGCTATACCGTGAATGCCATGCTGTTCAAAGTCACGCATTCCATTGCCTACTGTTAAGCTACCACGACTATGCGCACTAACAATCGCCCCTGTATTGCCATAACGATAGGCAAAATCTTGGAATTTCTTGGTCGAATTACTCCATCCCCCAAAATACTCATAAATTGCTACCCCGAACTCTACTAGCTTATCTTTAGCTTGGGGGTGGTAGGTAAAATAAAGGGGTTCATGCGCATTATCAGCCATTTTGACGGCATTACGGGCTGCTTCATCAGATGAATTAGAAATACCATTATAGAACATACGCCTGTTGCCATCAGAGCCTTTTTGTAAATGATTTTCTTCTCCTGGTTTTAAATAGCGATACAGAGTAATATATTTTCCATCGCTGCCTTTTATATACTCTCCATTTTCATCGGTTAAATAGAGGACATTGCCATTTTCATCATGCAAAATCTCACCTACAGGATGCTCTTTAACATTTGCGACTTCGCGTATTTTGTCCCAGTATCCCAATCCTTCATCCGATAAATCATTGATCATATCTACGCGATTATGAACGATCCCCTCAAGCG
>NZ_JBHIML010000005.1:0-132765 GCF_042194015.1 Bartonella sp. MU37NMGALS | reverse complement strand
CTTTAAAACTCTTTGAAAAAAAATAAATTGGTACAAAACCTAGTGGCAAAATATACAAAACCCGCTGGCAAGCTACACCGCTGGCAAGCTACAACAAGCTACATACATACAGCTATAGCACGACAAAAGTGCTGTGGCGGAGGGGGTGGGATTCGAACCCACGGTACAGTCTCCTGCACGCCGGTTTTCAAGACCGGTGCCTTAAACCGCTCGGCCACCCCTCCAAACTGGATATGCTTTTTGACAAATTTCTTGTAAAAGGTCAATCATTTTAATGGGCATTTTAAAGCGTTCTTTGTAAAACTATTTAAATTTCAATTAAAATAATTCTTCATAAGTCAATTCTTTGAGTGTGTTATCTAACGGTTTCATTTTTAAACATGATCGTTTTTTCTGTTTAAAAATTTTTCACAAAGCAATATTTTTTTAAGTTTTAACGACCGATATTCGTAATAATAAGAAAGGTTCAGTTGAAAATATTTGATAAATTATATTAAATTCTTTGCGGGCGTGTATTTTTGAATTATTTTATCTTTCCAGATATTTATTCTATTCAGATATCTAGTGCGTCTAAAGGGTATCTTGGAGGGAATGGCTGGTTTGCACTATTTGGAAAAGTTTTATGTAAGATTTGCATCGACAGTTTAAAATCTCTTCCAGATATGACTGGAAATTAGGTGTATTTATAATACTTTTTTTGTGGGATAAGCAAAAAGTTAGTTGGAACGGAAGAAAATATTATTGAACAATATGCTTAGATCAATAGATAGCTTGTTAAGGTATTGCATAGTTTTTCAAGAATAGAACTTAAAAACGCTAAATTATGCAGAGGCAGAAAGCATAAACTTTAATAGACAAGGTTTTTAAAGCCGATTCATTCATAAGTATGTTTAGAACAAAAATTTATTTACAAAATAAAATGGTGGGCGATGAGAGACTCGAACTCCCGACATCCTCGGTGTAAACGAGGCGCTCTACCAGCTGAGCTAATCGCCCAATGCAATGACCAGCAATTGAATGGAGACTCTTTAAGGAAAAATTTTTCTAAACGCAAGAATAAAGATGGTATTTGATATTTTTTTTTTAAAATGCATAATCTTTCTTGACATAAACGCATGAACCCCTTACACGACCGCTTGTACCAAATTAAATTGGTTCGAAAAAAAATGCGCGGGTGTAGCTCAGTTGGTTAGAGTGCTGGCCTGTCACGCCGGAGGTCGCGGGTTCGAGCCCCGTCACTCGCGCCATTTCATGATTCCTTATGAAATTTTCTTTTTAAAATATCCATATGCTATGAGTGAGGTGGTGGAGTATTCGATTGGGGGATAAATGTGTTTTTTCTTCCTTTTTATATGGTTTATAAGAATAGGGCTTGCGTCTTTCTTTGCTCTGCGTTACCTATGCCGATAAGAAAAGTATCGCTCTGTATGCCTTTGAAGCAGTATGAATAGAGTTAATAGAGCGATTGTAAAATTTGTCTGTTTCGTTACGATGGAAGAGGGTTATGGCTTATTTATTGAGCTCTTATCTGCCAGTCTTGATTTTCATTATTGTGTCAGCGGTTATTGCTGGAGTTTTGTTGATTACACCTTACATTGTAGCATATCGTTCCCCCGATCCTGAAAAGTTATCGGCTTATGAATGTGGGTTTAATTCATTTAGTGATGCACGCATGAAGTTTGATATTCGTTTCTATTTGGTATCAATTTTATTTATTATTTTTGATCTTGAAGTTGCTTTTCTTTTTCCTTGGGCTGTTTCATTCGAATCGATAGGTATGTTTGGCTTTTGGTCGATGATTGTGTTTTTAGCGATTTTGACTATTGGATTTATATATGAATGGAAAAAAGGAGCCCTGGAATGGAATTAAGATCTAATAATTCAACGATTGCAGCTCCAAAACCAAAAGGAATCATTGATCCAAATACTGGTGGGCTGATAGGATCTGATGATAAGTTTTTTCGTGATATTAATGCTGAATTATCAGATAAGGGTTTTTTAGTTACCTCGGCAGATGCTTTGATTACTTGGGCTCGCACCGGTTCTTTAATGTGGATGAGTTTTGGTTTGGCTTGTTGTGCTATCGAAATGATGCAATGCTCAATGCCTCATTATGATAATGAGCGTTTTGGCTATGCACCACGAGCTTCACCCCGTCAGTCAGATGTGATGGTGGTGGCAGGTACTCTAACAAATAAGATGGCTCCTGCTTTAAGAAAAGTGTACGATCAGATGCCAGAGCCACGTTATGTGATTTCTATGGGATCATGTGCAAACGGTGGGGGATATTATCATTATTCCTATTCAGTGGTGCGTGGATGTGATCGTATCGTGCCTGTCGATATATATGTTCCAGGGTGTCCACCTACAGCAGAGGCATTATTATACGGCATATTGTTGCTACAGAAAAAAATCCGTCGTACCGGATCCATAGAGCGATAGAGAGTTTTCTTGTCATGATGGATGAAACTTTGGTTGAACTTGCTGCTTATTTGGAAAATAAGTTAAAAAATAAGCTTGAAGAGACTGTTATTGCTTTTGGTGAATTGACCGTTGTGGCACGTCTTGATGCAATTATCGATGTCTTAATGTTTGTTCGTGATGATTCGCGCTGTCAATTTATTAATCTCACAGACATTAGTGGTGTGGATTATCCTTCTCGCGATAAGCGCTTTGATGTTTCTTACCAATTGTTATCTCCTCGTGAGAATTTACGCTTACGTGTAAAAGTTCGTACGGATGAAAATACTCCTGTTGCTTCAGCTTGTACGGTTTATCCTGGCGCAGAGTGGTATGAACGTGAAACGTATGATATGTATGGGATTTTATTTTCAGGACATCCGGATTTGAGACGAATTTTAACAGATTATGGGTTTGAAGGATATCCTTTACGCAAAGACTTTCCTGTGACAGGATTTGTTGAATGTCGTTATGATAATGAAGCAAAGAGGGTGATTTATGAACCTGTTGTTTTGCGTCAAGAGATGCGTAATTTTGATTTTCTTTCTCCTTGGGAAGGGGGCCAGTATACTTTGCCATGTGATGGAAAAGCGGATGAAAAAAAATAATATTGGTTTTGATAAGGCATTATATTAGAGTACTGTGTTTCTTAAATAATTAAATATTTTTTAGTATGATAGATTTTTTTGATATTTGATATGAAGTTTTTTAAAAGGCAAGGGGTTGATTGTGGCTGAGGTCAATGTTCGAAACTTTAATATCAATTTTGGTCCGCAGCATCCTGCCGCGCATGGGGTTTTGCGCATGGTTTTGGAGTTGGACGGCGAAGTTGTTGAGCGTGTGGATCCACATATTGGGCTATTGCATCGCGGTACCGAAAAATTAATGGAAACAAAAACTTATCTTCAAGCGGCTCCTTATCTAGATCGTTTGGATTATGTTGCTCCTATGAATCAGGAACATGCTTTTGTTCTTGCTGTTGAAAAGTTATTGGATATTAAAGTTCCTAAAAGAGGGCAATTAATACGTGTTTTGTTTTCTGAAATTGGGCGTATTCTTAATCATTTGCTTAATGTAACGACACAGGCAATGGATGTTGGTGCTTTAACGCCACCGCTTTGGGGATTTGAACAGCGTGAAAGATTGATGATTTTTTATGAGCGTGCCTGTGGCGCTCGTCTTCATGCAAATTATTTTCGTCCCGGTGGCGTGCATCAAGATTTACCAGAATCTTTAGTTGAAGATATTGGTGATTTTATTGATCCATTTCTTGTTTCTCTCGGAAAACTTGATGCGCTTGTGACCCCGAATCGGATTTTTAAGCAGCGTAATGTGGATATTGGCGTTGTAAGTATTGATGAAGCTTGGGCACGTGGTTTTTCTGGGGTTATGATTCGTGGAGCTGGTGTTCCATGGGATTTACGTAAAAGTCAGCCTTATGAATGTTATGATGAAATGGAATTTGATATTCCTGTAGGTAAGAATAGCGATTGTTATGATCGCTATCTTATTCGTATGGAAGAAATGCGTCAATCAGCAAAAATTATGCGCCAATGTGTGGAGCGTTTGCTGAGTACTGAAAAAAATGGACCGGTTTCGAGCTTGGATCGCAAAGTTGTACCACCGAAACGGAGTGAAATGAAAAGTTCGATGGAAGCACTAATTCATCATTTCAAGCTTTATACGGAAGGTTTTCATACGCCTCCTGGAGAAGTATATGTTGCTGTGGAAGCTCCGAAGGGTGAGTTTGGTGTTTATCTTGTTTCTGATGGAACCAATAAGCCTTATCGTGTCAAGTTGCGTGCTCCTGGGTTTGCTCATCTCCAAGCTATGGATTTTTTAACCAGAGGTCATATGTTAGCAGATGCTACAGCTATTTTGGGTTCGATTGATATTGTTTTTGGGGAGGTTGATCGCTAATGTCCGTACGCCGTCTTGCAGATGATGTTTATCAGCCCGCTGAGTTTTCTTTTACAAAAGAAAATCAGATATGGGTAAAAAATACCATAAAAAAATATCCTGTAGGGCGTCAGCAGTCTGCTGTAATTCCGTTATTAATGCGTGCTCAAGAGCAAGATGGTTGGGTGACACGTGCCGCGATTGAGCATATTGCTCAGATTCTTTCTATGGCTTATATTCGTGTTCTGGAAGTTGCAACTTTTTACACTCAGTTTCAGCTTAAGCCTGTTGGAACAAAAGCGCATATTCAAGTTTGTGGTACAACCCCTTGTATGTTACGTGGATCTGGTGAATTGATTAAAGTTTGTCAGAAAAAAATTCATCATAAACCTTTTGTTACCAATCAGGATGGAACCTTATCATGGGAAGAGGTAGAATGTCTTGGTGCTTGTGTGAATGCTCCGATGGTTATGATTTTTAAAGATACTTATGAAGATCTTACAGCTGAGCGTCTTGAAGAAATTGTTGATGCATTTGAAGCTGGGAAAGGTTCTGAGATAACGGTTGGTCCGCAAAGTAGCCGTAAGTCGTCGGAACCGATTAGTGGTTTAACTTCTCTTATTGATGATGAGAAGGAAAAAAAGATCTTTTAAGTCTTCACCCAAAAAGGATAAGGAAAGAGTGGGAACATAATTAAGTATTTTTCTTGAGAAAATATTTTATTATTCTACCCATGATGGCAACATTTAATGAAAAGTAAGAAGTTTTGAAAAGATATTTAAAAATTGCATTTGAGGAAAAGCGGAAAATGCTATGGGTAATAGAAAAAAAGGTGGGGTATGCTAGCTGATAAAGATCGTATCTTCACCAATATTTATGGTTTAAAAGACAAATCATTAAAGGCTGCGATGTTGCGTGGGCATTGGAATGGTCTGAAAGAGATGATTGACAAAGGTCGTGATTGGATCATTGATGAGGTGAAGGCATCGGGTTTACGCGGTCGTGGTGGTGCTGGTTTTCCTACCGGAATGAAGTGGTCCTTTATGCCAAAGCAGAAGAATGATGGGCGTCCTCATTATTTGGTTGTCAATGCCGATGAATCTGAACCTGGAACTTGTAAAGACCGTGATATTTTGCGTCATGACCCCCATACTTTGATTGAAGGATGTGCAATCGCTACTTTTGCTATGGGAGCCAATGTTGCTTTTATTTATATTCGTGGTGAATATATTCGTGAACGTGAAGCGCTTCAAGCTGCCGTTGATGAATGCTATGATGCGGGCTTACTTGGCAAAAAAACGAAATATGGGCATGCTTGTGATATTGTTATTCATCATGGAGCTGGTGCTTATATTTGTGGTGAAGAAACGGCTCTTCTTGAAAGTCTTGAGGGAAAAAAGGGACAACCTCGGCTTAAACCACCATTTCCTGCCAATATGGGGATTTATGGCTGTCCAACAACAGTAAATAATGTAGAGTCCATTGCCGTTGTTCCAACGATTTTGCGGCGGGGTGCTTCGTGGTTTTCATCAATCGGACGAGCAAATAATGTTGGAACGAAATTATTTATGGTTTCAGGGCATGTTAATGCACCTTGTACATTTGAAGATGCTCTTGGTGTTTCATTCCGTGAATTAATTGAAAAACATACGGGTGGTGTTCGTGGTGGATGGAATAATCTTTTAGCAGTTATTCCAGGGGGGGCTTCTTGTCCAGTCGTTCGTGGTGAGGATATGATCGATGCGATCATGGATTTTGATGGGATGCGAGATGTCGGGTCTTCTTTTGGCACAGGGGGAATGATTGTTATGGATAAATCAACCGATATTATCAAGGCAATTTGGCGTATAGCTGCTTTTTTCAAGCACGAGAGTTGTGGTCAGTGTACACCGTGTCGTGAGGGGACGGGGTGGATGATGCGTCTTTTAGGGCGTATGGTTGAGGGAAGAGCGCAAAAACGCGAGATTGATCTTTTGTTTGAAGTGTCGAAACAGGTTGAAGGACACACTATTTGTGCGCTTGGTGATGCTGCCGCATGGCCTGTACAGGGGTTGATACGTAATTTTCGTCCGGAAATCGAGCGTAGAATTGATGAATACACGCGAAATGTAGTCCAAAGCAAAAATATTGCTTTAGAAGCTGTAGGATAGAAGATTTTTTAAAGAGCAGCCGAATGCAAATTTTAAGTGGGTTATCCGCAGGTTGGATGGGTGATGATAAATATCAAAGTTGATGGCAAAGAGATTGAAGTTCCTGATTACTACACGTTGCTTCAGGCTGCTGAGGCGGCTGGGGCAGAAATTCCACGTTTTTGTTTTCATGAATCTTTGTCAATTGCTGGAAATTGTCGTATGTGTTTGGTTGAGGTTAAGGGTGGTCCTCCGAAACCTCAGGCTTCTTGTGCTATGGGGGTTCGTGATTTACGATTGGGGCCTAATGGTGAAGCACCTGAGATTTTTACCAATACGGCGATGGTAAAAAAAGCGCGTGAAGGTGTTATGGAATTTCTCCTCATTAATCATCCTTTGGATTGTCCAGTGTGTGATCAAGGGGGAGAGTGTGATCTTCAAGATCAAGCAATGCTTTATGGACGAGATTGTTCTCGTTATAGTGAAAATAAGCGTGCTGTAGAAGATAAATATATTGGACCTCTTGTCAAAACTGTTATGACACGGTGTATTCATTGTACACGGTGTGTTCGTTTTACAACGGAAGTCGCAGGTATTTCTGAGCTTGGTTTGATCGGTCGTGGTGAAGATGCTGAAATTACAACGTATCTTGAAAAAGCTATGACATCTGAATTACAGGGAAACGTTATTGATCTTTGTCCGGTGGGAGCTTTAACTTCAAAACCTTATGCGTTTCATGCTCGTCCGTGGGAATTGGTAAAAACGGAATCGATTGATGTGATGGATGCGCTTGGTAGTGCTATCCGTATTGATAGCCGCGGCCGTGAAGTTATGCGGATCATGCCGCGTACGAATGAAGATGTAAATGAGGAATGGATCTCTGATAAAACGCGTTTTATTTGGGATGGATTGCGAACTCAGCGGCTTGATAGGCCATATGTACGCAAAGATGGAAAGCTTCAACCTGTGAGCTGGACAGAAGCTTTTGCAAAAATTAAAATGGTGGTTTCTAAAACCTTGCCAGAAAAAATTGGAGCGATTGCTGGAGATCTTGCGTCTGTTGAGGAAATGTATGCCCTTAAAGCATTATTGAGTTCTTTGGGCTCAACGCTTTTTGATTGTCGCCAAAGAGGGGGGGCTTTATCGTCTGAGTTTGGGCGTTCGAGTTATATTTTTAATCCTACAATTGCAGGTATTGAACAGGCTGATGCACTGCTTATTGTGGGATCTAATCCACGTCATGAAGCGGCTGTTTTAAATGCGCGTATTTTAAAGCGCCAACGGATGGGAAATTTTCCTATTGCATTAATTGGAGAGAAAGTCGATTTACGTTATCCTTATTCTTATCTTGGATCTGGGAGTGATACATTAACGACACTTATTCGTGGAGAGGATGTTTTTTTAAATGTCTTAAAAGAAGCGAAGAGGCCCCTTATTCTTATCGGAGAGGGAGCTGTTTCAGGAAATGAAGGTTTATCTGTTTTAAAAAGTCTTGCTAAATTAGCTGACAATATTGGTGCTCTTAGTGAAGAATGGAATGGGTTTGGGATTCTTCATAATACAGCATCGATTGTTGGAGGATTGGACATAGGCTTTACTTCTAAGCTTGGGGTTGCAAATATTCTTAAAACCTGTGAAGTTTTATTTTTACTTGGTGCTGATGAAGTAGAATTAGCCAATACAAAAGCTTTTACAGTTTATATTGGTAGCCATGGTGATAATGGTGCACATGCTGCTGATGTTATTTTGCCTGCATCTGCTTACACTGAAAAATCAGGGCTTTATGTGAATACAGAAGGACGTGTTCAAATGACAAATCGGGCTGGTTTTGCTCCAGGTGAAGCAAAAGAAGATTGGGCTATTTTGCGTGCTTTATCGGATATTTTAGGACAAAGGCTCCCTTTTGATTCTCTTTCTCAATTAAGACAATGCTTGTTTAATGATTATCCACACCTTTGTGCTGTTGATGATATAGTACCTTCTGATATAAGTGGTCTTAAGGCGCTTGGTTCAAAAATGGTTTCTCTAGAGAGTCACACCTTTACTTCTATGGTTAAAGACTTTTATTTAACAAATCCGATAGCACGTGCTTCTGCTGTTATGGCTGAATGTTCATCTCTTGCAAAAAACCGTGCTACGCAAACTATAAAGTAAGGCAAAGGAAAAGGAATAATGATGTATGATTTCTTTATGACTTGGCTGTTGCCATTACTCATTATAGTTGGAAAAACACTTCTTCTTTTGGTCGTTCTTTTGATCTTAGTTGCTTATCTTCTTTACGCAGATAGAAAGATTTGGGCAGCGGTGCAATTGCGTCGTGGACCAAATGTTGTTGGTCCATGGGGTTTGTTACAGTCTTTTGCAGATTTAATTAAATTTGTTGTTAAGGAGCCTATTATCCCTGCAGGTGCAAATAAGGGTGTTTTTCTTTTGGCTCCTTTTGTTTCAGCGACACTTGCTTTATCAACTTGGGCTGTTATTCCTGTCAATGAGGGCTGGGAGGTTGCGAAGATTAATGTTGGCTTGCTTTATATCTTAGCCATTTCATCTCTTGAGGTTTATGGTGTCATTATGGGGGGATGGGCATCGAATTCAAAATATCCTTTCTTAGGAGCCCTTCGTTCGGCGGCACAAATGGTTTCTTATGAAGTTTCCATTGGTTTTGTGCTTGTGACTGTCATTTTAATAAGTGGTTCGTTGGATCTCACAACAATTGTTCATAAACAAAGTTCTGGAATTGGTACAACTCTTGGTCTTCCTTTTAACAGCTTTCTCGATTGGAATTGGTTGGTCCTTTTTCCAATGTTTATTATATTTTTTATTTCTGCGCTTGCAGAGACAAACCGTCCTCCATTCGATTTGGTGGAAGCAGAATCTGAACTTGTAGCTGGTCATATGGTAGAATATTCTTCAACGCCTTACATGCTTTTCTTTCTTGGTGAATATGTTGCGATTGTTTTAATGTGCGCATTAACAACTATTCTATTTTTAGGTGGTTGGCTGCCACCTTTAGATGTTTGGTGGCTTAATTGGGTTCCTGGTATCATTTGGTTTATTTTAAAAGTCTGTTTTGTATTTTTTTGGTTTGCTATGGTTAAAGCATTTGTTCCACGTTATCGCTATGATCAGCTCATGCGGCTTGGTTGGAAGGTTTTTCTTCCTCTCTCACTAGCAATGGTTGTGATAACTGCTGCTTTTTTAAAGTTTACGGATTTCGTTTAAGAGGAGATTTTACGATGTCAGGTTTTATTCAGGCGGCAAAGTCACTTCTTCTATTGGAATTTGTGAGTGCTTTTTTCTTAGCCATGCGTCAATTTTTTTCACCAAAGCCCACGATTAATTATCCTTATGAAAAAGGCTTTGTATCTCAGCGTTTTCGCGGTGAGCATGCATTGCGTCGCTATCCAAATGGTGAAGAAAGGTGTATTGCTTGTAAATTATGTGAAGCAATTTGTCCTGCTCAAGCGATTACAATTGAAGCTGGACCACGGCGCAATGATGGTACGCGTAGAACTGTTCGTTATGATATCGATATGGTTAAATGTATCTACTGCGGTTTTTGTCAAGAGGCTTGTCCGGTTGAAGCTATTGTCGAAGGTCCAAATTTTGAGTTTGCGACGGAAACACGTGAAGAACTTTATTATGATAAAGAAAAGCTTTTATTAAATGGAGATCGCTGGGAGCGAGAAATTGCTCGCAATATATTGATGGATGCGCTTTATCGCTAAGTGTATCGTTAAATGAGGTGTCGGATATTTTCCGATAAATTGTAATCTGGTATGAAGTTTATACCAATTGTTTGAATAATTAAGGAGAAGCCTATGCTAACAGATCTAGCGGCGGCATTTTTCTATTTGTTTGCTTTTATTATGCTAACAAGTGCAGTTATTGTTATTACAGCACGCAATCCAGTGCATTCTGTTTTGTTTTTAATTCTCGCATTTTTTAATGCAGCAGCTTTATTTTTGCTTGCAGGAGCAGAATTTTTAGGGCTTATTCTGCTTGTTGTGTATGTAGGAGCTGTCGCTGTTTTATTTTTGTTTGTCGTTATGATGCTTGACGTTGATTTTGCTGAGTTAAAGAGTGGAACTCTTCGGTATGCTCCTATTGGAGCTCTTATTGGTGTTATTATCGCTGTAGAATTGATTGTTGTTTTTGTGAGTAGCTATTTTTCTCCAGTTTTGAGAACACATGTTACGCAACCAATGCCAGATTTAGCGCAGCGAACAAATACACAAGCATTAGGAGATATTCTCTATACGGATTATGTTTTCTATTTTCAAATTGCTGGAATGATTTTATTGGTTGCAATGATTGGGGCTATTGTTTTAACACTTCGTCATAAATTAGGAGTAAAGCGGCAATCTATTGCGGAGCAAGTTTCTAGAACGGTAGAAAGTGCCATTGAAATCAAACAAGTTGAATCAGGTAAAGGTATGTAAGGGGGGCTATGTAGATGTATATTGATATTACACATTATCTCACTGTTTCTGCTTTGATGTTTACAATTGGTATTGCTGGAATTTTTCTCAACAGAAAAAACGTGATTATTATCTTGATGTCCATTGAGCTTATATTGCTTTCAGTTAATCTCAATTTTGTTGCGTTTTCAGCATTTCTTCATGATCTCGTTGGTCAGATATTCGCTTTATTTGTCTTAACCGTAGCAGCTGCTGAAGCTGCCATTGGTTTAGCAATTCTGGTCGTTTTTTTCCGTAATCGTGGTTCCATTGCGGTTGAAGATGTTAATGTAATGAAAGGCTAACCAGTGATGTATTATACGATTGTCTTTCTTCCGCTTTTGGGTTTTTTAATTGCTGCACTGGGTGGAAAAACGATAGGAGATCGTGCGAGTGAATTGATAACATGTAGCTTTATGGTTGTTGTTGCCATATTATCGTGGATAGCATTTTTCAGTATTGCACTTGGTCATATTCCAAAGATTGACGTATTGGTATTACATTGGATGACTGTTGGTGACTTAAGCTTTAACTGGGCTTTACATGTTGATGCATTAACAGCTGTCATGCTTATTGTTGTGAACAGTGTTTCGGCATTGGTACATATTTATTCAATTGGTTATATGCACCATGATCCTTCAAGGTCTCGTTTTTTTTCTTATCTTTCTTTGTTTACATTTATGATGCTTATGTTGGTTACATCCAATAATTTGATTCAGATGTTTTTTGGATGGGAAGGTGTAGGACTTGCTTCTTATTTACTCATTGGTTTTTGGTTTCAGCGCGATTCTGCTAATAAGGCTGCAATGAAAGCTTTTGTGGTCAATCGTGTTGGAGACTTTGGTTTTCTCTTAGGAATCTTTAGTATTTTTGTTTTATTCCAATCGGTTGATTTTGCCTCTATTTTTGCAAAAGCTGCAAACAATAGCTTTATACAAAATATGACATTTTTAGGTTGGCAATTTGATGGGCAGACGGCAATTACCATTACATGTCTTTTATTATTTATTGGTGCGATGGGAAAATCAGCACAATTTCTTTTACATACTTGGCTGCCTGATGCAATGGAAGGGCCAACCCCTGTATCAGCGCTTATTCATGCCGCTACAA
Source organism: Bartonella sp. MU37NMGALS (assembly GCF_042194015.1). Taxonomy (NCBI): domain Bacteria; kingdom Pseudomonadati; phylum Pseudomonadota; class Alphaproteobacteria; order Hyphomicrobiales; family Bartonellaceae; genus Bartonella; species Bartonella sp. MU37NMGALS. The sequence continues at coordinate 120,707 of NZ_JBHIML010000005.1, read as the reverse complement.
TGGTAACGGCTGGTGTTTTTATGGTTGCGCGTATGTCGCCAATTTTTGAACTTTCTTCGACTGCTTTGACCGTGATTATTATTGTTGGTGCAACAACAGCGTTTTTTGCAGCAACTGTGGGGTTGGTGCAGAATGATATTAAGCGTGTTATTGCTTATTCTACATGCTCTCAACTTGGTTATATGTTTGTGGCATTAGGTGTTGGAGCTTATGGCGCTGCTGTCTTTCATCTTTTTACGCATGCTTTTTTTAAAGCCTTATTGTTTCTTGGTGCAGGTTCTGTGATTCATGCTGTATCTGATGAACAAGATATGCGAAAAATGGGTGGGTTACGCAAACATATAAAGGTCACCTATTGGATGATGATGGTCGGGACCATTGCATTGACCGGTGTTGGGATTCCAGGAACACTTTTCGGGACTGCAGGTTTTTTCTCGAAAGATGCGATTATAGAGTCTGCTTTTGCATCCCATAATATTGCTTCAGGATATGCTTTTTATCTTCTTGTTTTTGCTGCCTTTTTAACAAGTTTCTATTCATGGCGGCTTATCTTTATGACATTCCATGGTAAACCACGGGCAACAGTTGATGTTATGCATCATGTTCATGAATCGCCTCCAGTTATGTTGATTCCACTCTTTCTTTTATCTATTGGAGCAATATTTTCTGGTGTCGTTTTCCAACCTTACTTTTTTGGTGACTTGTATAATGCTTTTTGGAAGGGAGCATTATTTACAAGCAGCCACAATCACATTCTTCATGATTCCCACCATGTTTTTAATTGGGTAAAATGGTCGCCATTTATAGCGATGGTTCTTGGGTTTATTTTAGCTTATTTATTTTATGTTTCTATTCCATCTCTTCCTAAGAAAATGGTTCGTATTATGCCAAGAGCATATAATTTTCTTTACCAAAAATGGTATTTCGATCAATTATATAACTTTTTATTTGTTCGTCCTACCTTTAGAATTGGTTCTTTTCTTTGGAAAGTGGGAGACGGTAAAATTATTGATGGTTTAGGTCCTAATGGTATCGCAGCGCGTGTTGTTGATATTACAAATAGAATTGTTCGAATGCAAACAGGCTATCTTTACCACTATGCATTTGCAATGCTTATCGGCGTTGCATTACTCATTACATGGATGATGATCGGGGGCGTAAACTAATGACCGATTGGCCTATTCTTTCTACGGTTACATTTTTGCCACTTATTGGTGTTCTTCTGATTTTGTTTATCAAAGATGATAGTGAAGTAGCACGCCATAATATACGTAATGTCGCATTTTTTACGACTCTATTTGTTTTTATTATTTCTTTAATTATTTGGATAGGATTTGATTCTAGCAACCCAAATTTTCAAATGGTTGAAAAGTCCAGTTGGTTAGGGGGGGGCATTAGCTATCATATGGGGGTTGATGGTATTTCTATTCTTTTTGTTGTTCTCTCGGCTTTTCTTTTGCCTTTTTGTATTTTAGCAAGTTGGGAAAATGTTAAAGAGAGATTAAAGGCTTATATGATTGCATTTCTTCTTCTAGAAGTTGCGATTATTGGCGTTTTTTGTGCTCTTGATGCAATGCTATTCTATGTTTTTTTTGAAGGTAGCCTTATTCCAATGTTTATCATCATAGGTGTATGGGGTGGAGCACGTCGTGTTTATGCAAGTATAAAGTTTTTCTTATATACTTTACTTGGTTCAGTGCTTATGCTGGTTGCTCTTATGGCTATGTATTGGGAGGCTGGGACACTTGATATACCAACTTTACTCAATTACCAGTTTCCTGCTCATATGCAAATATGGTTATGGCTTGCATTTTTTGCTTCTTTCGCAGTTAAAATGCCAATGTGGCCGGTTCATACATGGCTTCCTGATGCTCACGTGGAAGCACCGACAGCGGGTTCCGTTATTTTAGCTGGTGTCTTACTCAAATTAGGTGGGTATGGTTTTCTTCGTTTTTCTTTGCCTATGTTTCCTATCGCTTCAGCAGATTTTGCACCTTTGATTTTCACATTATCACTTATCGCTATTATTTATACGTCGTTGGTTGCACTTGTTCAAAATGACATCAAAAAGCTTATTGCTTATTCTTCAATAGCTCATATGGGGTATGTGACAATGGGCATTTTTTCTGCGAATGAACAAGGGATACAAGGGGCTATTTATCAGATGCTATCCCATGGAATTGTTTCAGCAGCGTTGTTTCTTTGTGTTGGGGTTATCTATGATCGCTTGCATACACGTGAAATTTCAGCGTTTGGTGGTTTAGTGAATAATATGCCTAAATATGCTGTTGTTTTCTTAATTTTTACTATGGCAAATGTTGGTTTGCCTGGAAGCTCAGGATTTTTGGGTGAATTTTTAACCTTAATAGGTGTTTTTCAAGTAAATAAATTGGTTGTTGTTTTAGCAACAACAGGTGTTATCTTATCGGCAGCCTATGCCCTTTATCTTTATAGGCGTGTGGTTTTTGGTTCCTTGGATAAAGAGAATTTAAAAGTATTAATAGATCTTTCTTTAAGAGAAAAATTCATCCTTTATCCAATGGTTGTTCTTACAATATTCTTTGGTATCTATCCAACGCCTATTCTTAAAGCAACGGCGTTTTCCGTAGAAACCCTCATCAATAAACTGCACTAGATAAGGGAAGAATGCACATGCAAACTGAAATAATAGCGCAATTAGTCTTAATTCTTCCGGAGCTTTTAATCGCATTAGGAGCTGTCGTGTTGCTTATGTTTGGTGTTTATTCCAATACACGTGCTTCTTTAACAGTGACAGGTTTAGCCATGGCACTTCTTGTGGCAACTATTATTATTCTTATAGTTTTTCCGAAAAATGGTTCATTTCAAACCAATGCGCTCGTTATCGATTCCTTTAGTCGTTATATGAAAATTTTAATGCTTATTGGTGCACTCTTTTCTCTTATCATGTCTGTTGGTTTTGCCAATGCACAAAAGTTTAATATATTTGAATTTCCAGTGCTTGTTCTTTTAGCAACCCTTGGAATGATGTTTATGATTTCAGCTGGTAATATGCTGTCGCTTTATATGGGGTTAGAACTGCAATCTTTAGCTTTATATGTTTTAGCAGCGATTAATCGTAATAATGTAAAATCTTCTGAAGCTGGTATAAAATACTTTGTTTTAGGAGCGTTATCTTCAGGATTGCTGCTTTATGGTATTTCTTTACTTTATGGTTTTACCGGTCAAATTGGTTTTCACGAAATTGCTCTTGCTTTAAAAGGTAAAAATTTACAATTGGGGGTCATTTTGGGAATTGTTTTTATTTTAGCTGGTTTGGCTTTCAAAATTTCTGCTGTTCCATTTCATATGTGGACACCTGATGTTTATGAAGGAGCGCCAACACCGATTACGGCATTTTTTGCTGGTGCCCCTAAAGTTGCTGCAATGGCTTTAATCATCCGTATTATTGTGATGACCTTTATTCCCCTAGGGCGTGTTGATAATGTGATGCCTGCATGGCAACAAATTTTGGTCTTCATGGCGATTGCATCAATGATACTTGGTGCATTTGCTGCAATTGGTCAAAATAACATTAAGCGCTTAATGGCTTATTCGTCGATCAGTCATATGGGCTATGCACTTGTTGGTTTATCTGCTGGAGATATGCTAGGAATAAAAAGTGTTATTCTTTATATGACGATTTATCTTGGAATGACGATTGGCTCATTTGCTTTTATTCTTGGAATGCGCTCTCAGAATGGTAATGTTGAAAATATTTATGATCTTTCAGGGTTAGCAAAGACAAATCCGTTTATGGCTATCGTTATGACAATACAGCTTTTCTCGTTAGCCAGTGTACCACCTATGGCTGGTTTTTTTGGGAAGTGGTATACATTTTCTGCTGCTGTCCATGCTGGTCTGACGCCACTTGCAGTCGTTGGGATGATAGCGTCTGTCGTTGGAGCTTTTTACTATTTACGAGTCATTAAAATTATGTGGTTTGATGACGCAAAAGCGCATTTTGTTGTTTTATTGAATGAGCTTCAATTTTGTCTTGGTCTTTCTGCATTGTTTATTTTATTTTATACACTTTTTGGAGTTTGGTTTGCTGAATTAGCAGAAAAAGCAGCAGCTGCATTGTTTTAATGAATATGGTTTATATTTTATCAGATTTTGCTCAAGAACAAGGATACACTATTGAAGCGTACGATAGTGTTGACTCAACAAATCTCACTGCGCAACGAAAAGCGCAAACTGGTCATCAAGGTAATCTTTGGATTGTTGCACAAGAACAATCACAGGGAAGAGCAAGAAGAGGGAGGACTTGGTCTAGTCCCAAAGGGAACCTTTATTCTAGTCTTTTATTAATTGATGATATTGTTCATCAAACTGCAGCTCAACTTGGTTTTGTTGCTGGAATAAGTGTGGTAGAGGCAATAAAACAATTGATAAAAGATGAAAATCAGACAAACAATATTGTGAGTTTAAAATGGCCAAATGATATTTTGTTACAAGGAGCTAAAAGCTCAGGAGTTTTGCTTGAGATTTTAAAGTTGTCATCACAACAATATGCATTGGTTATTGGTATTGGAATAAATGTGAAATATAATTATGAAGATGCACCTTATCCCACTTCAAGCTTAAAGAATATCGGTTTGCATATTGAAGCAGAACAATTATTTACGGTTTTGACGGAGTGTTTTTCTAGAAATTACCTTCTTTGGAAACAACCAAAAGGATGTGAAATAATCCGAAAAAAATGGCTTTTATATTCTGCTCACCTTGGGAAACATGTCAAAGTGGTGAATGATGAAAAAGTCATTGAGGGTGTTTTTGATGGTCTTGATAGTGATTTTAACTGCATCATAAAGCAAAAAAATGCTCAGACAGCCATTATAACAGCTGGAGATATTCATTTTGGTTCGGCTGCTTCTATTAATGCAGGTTGTTATTAAAAAATTATTTTACCATCAGATACCTTAATGATTTTGGGAGATGTTTATGGTTGCAGCTAATAAGAATGAGTTTGTTTTTTTACCTCTGGGGGGGGTAGGTGAAATAGGGATGAATTTAGCTGCTTACGGATTTGGTCCCCAACATCTTCGTGAATGGCTGCTGGTTGATATGGGAATTAGTTTTGCTGGTTCTGAATTACCAGGAGTCGACCTTGTTTTTCCTGATATTCGTTTTCTAAAAAGTGAAAAACATAATATACGGGGTCTTGTTTTAACACATGCACATGAAGATCATTATGGGGCCGTTCTTGATTTATGGCCAAAGCTACAAGTTCCAATTTACTGTACGCCTTTTACAGCAGGATTATTGGAAACTAAAAAACAATTAGATTTTGAATCTCAAAAAAATTTACTCAATATTTTTCAAGCTGGTGATTGTTTTCAGGTAGGTTCCTTTACTGTAGAGGCTATAGCTGTTAACCATTCAATACCAGAATCTGTATCTTTAGCAATTACAACCTCTTTGGGGACTGTGATTCATACTGGTGATTGGAAAATTGATCATACTCCTTCACTTGGGGCTGTGACGGATGAAAAAAGATTTCGTGCGTTAGGAAAAAAAGGTGTTTTAGCATTACTTTGTGATTCTACAAATGCGTGTCGGGATGGTATATCTCCATCAGAGCAGCAGGTTCAAGCCAGTCTTTCTGAGATTATTTCCAAAGCTGAAGGGCGCGTTGCAATAGCAACTTTTTCTTCTAATATTGGTCGGATACGTTCTATTGCTCTTGCAGCTGAAGCTGCTGGACGTAAGGTGCTTGTCATTGGGCGTTCCCTTAAGCGAAGTATTATGGTTGCACAAGAGCTTGGTTATATGAATGGTTTAGCACCATTTGTAACGGAAGATGATTATGGTTACATTTCGCGAAAAGATCTTGTTTTAATTGTCACAGGGAGCCAAGGTGAGCCATGTGCTGCTTTGGCTAAACTGTCACGTGATGGAATGAGAAATATTACACTTTCTGCTGGTGATACCGTTATTTATTCATCACGAAGTATTCCAGGAAACGAAAAAGCGATTATTGAGGTACAAAATCGTTTCATTGATTTGGGTATTGAAATTATCACGAATGAAGATGCACTTGTTCATGTTTCCGGTCATCCCCGTCGTTCAGAACTTTTACAGATGTATGATTGGGTAAAGCCACAGATACTTGTTCCTGTACATGGGGAAGCAATGCATCTTAAGGCTCAGGCAACTTTAGCGCGTCAAGCGGGTATTAAAATTGTTACAGATATCAGAAATGGACATATGTTACGTTTTGCACCAGAGCCTGTAGAAGTTGTTGATCAAGTTCCTGTTGGCCGCATCTATAAGGATGGTTGCCTAATTGGAGATGAAAATGAACTAGGGATTCGTGAACGTCGCAAACTAAGTTATGCTGGTCATGTTACTATTTCTCTCCATATAAATAGTAAGAATGAATTATTAGGGGATATAGGTCTAACAACATTCGGGTTACCTGAAAGTAATGGAAAGGGAAAAAGTTTAAAAGATATTCTTTTAGATATTATAGAAAATACAGTTTATAATATCCCACGCATGAAACAGAAAAATAATGAACTTATTCGAGAGGCAACACGACGTGCTGTGAGGGCGGCTGTTCATGAAATTTGGCAAAAAAAACCTATCTGTACAGTTTTTTTACATCGGTCAAAATAAAAGAGCTTTCATATTACGTTATTTAAAAAGAGAAGAGCACTTTTATTTTATTGCTAAATAAGAAAAATAAAGAATAAAGCCTGGTAAATTTTTAAATAGTAAGATCGTTATATTTGCAAGTATTCAGAATGCGGCTATAGATGAATAGAGGGTGTGATAAATTGTTTCGATATGATAGGTGTGATTAGGAGTTAGTTATTTAATGCGTCTTACTCAATATTTCCTTCCACTTTTAAAAGAGAATCCTAAGGAAGCAGAGATTGTTTCTCATCGGCTCATGTTGCGTGCCGGTATGATTCGCCAACAAACATCAGGAATTTATTCTTGGCTTCCCTTAGGAAAAAAAGTACTTGATAAAGTTTGTAAAATTATTTGTGAGGAGCAAGAACGTGCGGGTGCAATAGAAATATTGATGCCTACAATTCAATCTGCTGATCTTTGGCGTGAAAGCGGTCGTTATGATGATTATGGTTTGGAAATGCTTCGCATTAAAGATCGCCAAAAGCGTGATTTACTTTATGGTCCAACCAATGAAGAGATGGTAACAGATATTTTTCGCTCATATGTTCGTTCTTATAAAGATCTTCCACTTAATTTATATCATATTCAATGGAAATTTCGTGATGAAATTCGCCCACGTTTTGGTGTGATGCGGGCACGAGAATTTTTAATGAAAGATGCTTATTCTTTTGATCTTGATTATGAAGGTTCTAAAACATCTTATAATCGTATGTTTGTTGCTTATTTACGCACTTTTTCTCGTCTTGGTTTAAAAGCAATTCCTATGCGTGCAGATACGGGTCCAATAGGGGGGGAACTCAGTCATGAATTTATCATTTTGGCTGAAACGGGAGAGAGCGCTATCTTCTGTGATAAACAATTTCTTGAACTTACTGTTCCTGATAGTTCAATCGATTTTAGTGATAAAGCTGTTTTGGATGATATTGTTAAACAATGGACATCTTTTTATGCAGCGACGGAAGAAATGCATAATGAAGAGGAGTGGGCTAAAATTTCTGATCATAATCGTCTTTCAGCGCGTGGTATTGAAGTCGGGCATATTTTCCACTTTGGCACGAAATATTCTGCTCCAATGGGAGCAAAAGTTATGGGACAAGATGGAAAAGAGCATGTAGTCTCTATGGGATCTTATGGTATTGGACCTTCGCGTCTTGTTGCTGCCGCTATAGAGGCTTCTCATGATGAAAATGGTATTATTTGGCCAAAGTCGATGGCACCGTTTGATTTTGGAATTATCAATATGAAATCCGATGATGAAAAATGCACAAAGACATGTGAGTTTCTCTATCAGGGATTAAAGGAGGCTGGTTTTGATTCATTATTAGATGATAGAAATGAACGTCCTGGATCAAAATTTGCAACAATGGATTTGATTGGTTTGCCAACGCAAATCATTGTTGGTCCTAACAGCATTGCACAAAATGAAGTTGAAATTAAAGATCGAAAAACAGGTGTAAAAAAATCTCTAAAGGTTGAAGATGTACTCAGCCAACTTTCTATAAATTAATAGGAAATGTTATGAAGAGGCTGAAAGACAAATGGTTTTCATCTTATGAGTGGATGATCGCTTTTCGTTATATGATTCCCAATAAAAAACATGTCGTTGCATCTGTTATTTCAATTATTTCTCTTATTGGGATTATGTTGGGCGTATTTGCTCTGGTTGTTGTTATGGCGGTGATGAATGGCTTTCGTACAGAACTTCTCAATCGTATTCTTGGTATGAATGGGCATCTTATTGTTCAAACTGTTGATTCTGGTTTTTCTGATTATAAGACTCTTATTTCTTCTTTAGAATCTACAAATGGTGTGAAGTTTGCTTTGCCTGTTATTGAAGGTCAAGCGCTTGTTCAAGGTGAAGTTCAAGGTGGCTCTGGCGCATTAGTTCGTGGTATGCGCAAACAAGATCTAGAAAAGCTTAAAACAGTCTCTCAAAACATTAAATTAGGATCGATTTCTCGGTTTGATGAAGAAGAAGGTGTTGCAATTGGAAGTGGCTTAGCAGAAAAATTGGGACTGACAGTTGGAAGAGATATTCGTATTATTACTCCAGATGGTGATGAGACTCCTTTTGGCGTTACCCCACGTGTGAAAGCTTATAAAGTCGTTGCTATTTTTGAAGTTGGTATGTCTGAATATGATTCAATATTTATCTTTATGCCTCTCCATGAAGCACAAATATTTTTTAATTTGGGAGATAAGGTTCAGTCTTTAGAATTATTTCTAAATGATCCTGATGCTGTTGATCAAATAAAACCTATTGTAGAAAAAACAGTTGATCAACAGGTCTATTTAATTGATTGGCGTACACGCAATCAGGCTTTTTTTTCAGCCTTACAGATTGAACGAAATGTTATGTTTTTCATTCTTTCTCTGATCGTTCTTGTTGCTGCTTTAAATATTATTTCAGGGCTGATTATGCTTGTAAAAGATAAAAGTCATGATATTGCGATTTTACGCACGATGGGGGCTCAACAGAGTGCGATTTTGCGTATATTTATCATTACAGGAATGATGATTGGTTTTATTGGAACTATATTGGGTTTAGTTTTAGGTGTTATCGCGACCGCTAATATTAATCATATCCAAGACTTTATATCTTGGTTATTTAATGTCGACGTTTTTAATCCTCAACTTTATTTTTTAACAAAATTGCCTGCACAAATTGAGTGGAAACAGACTATCTTGGTTGCTATGATGGCTTTATTCTTGTCGTTTCTTGCTGCTCTCATTCCGGCATGGCGTGCTGCTAAGCTAGATCCCGTACAAGCTTTGAGGTATGAATAATGACAGCTATTTTAGAGCTTGTAGAGATTGAAAGACACTTTTTCGAAAGTCATAAGCCGCTCATTGTTTTAGATAAAGCGAATTTTATTCTTAATCGTGGAGAGCTTGTCGCACTTGTTGCACCATCTGGTGCTGGAAAATCAACACTTCTTCATATTGCTGGATTATTAGAAAAACCAACAGCTGGTGATGTGATGTTACGGGGTATTTCCTGTGCAAAACGCTCTGATAGTGAGCGAACAGCTATAAGAAGAAATGATATTGGTTTTGTTTATCAATTTCATCATTTGCTTCCAGAGTTTACGGCGTTAGAAAATGTCATGATACCGCAAATGATAGCAGGATTAAAAAAGTCCATAGCGGAAGATCGTGCGCGCAAATTATTGACGTATCTGCGTGTTTCGCATCGTGCTGATCATCGTCCCTCAGAGTTATCGGGAGGAGAACAACAACGTATTGCTATTGCACGTGCCGTAGCAAATGGCCCTTCGGTTCTTTTAGCTGATGAACCTACAGGAAATCTTGATCCCGTAACTGCAGCTTATGTCTTTCAAGCTTTATCTATTCTTGTTCGTCAATCTGGTCTTTCTGCTCTTATTGCAACACATAATTACGCTTTGGCTAAGCAAATGCATCGTCGAATTACACTTAAAGAACAAAAGATTATAGAACTTCCTTAAAAGAAAGGTAAAAATTTTATACGATTAATTGAATAGTTTATATTACTTTATTCAAGGAGATTTTTCATGACAGTTTTTGTCGTTGACAAAAATCAATTAGATGTACGTCGTCGTCGATTGATTTTTCGTGCATGGCATCGCGGTATTCGTGAAATGGATTTCATTTTTGGACATTATGTCGATGCCCATATTACTGGAATGAATGATAAAACACTCTCTGAACTTGAGTATATTATGTCTTTTGATGATCGTGATTTACTCACATGGATTACTGGAGAAATTTCGCCACCCTCTGAAGTTGATAGTCCACTTTTTCGTGATATTGCCAATTATCGTACTTGCTTAAGTTATTAATCCCGATGCCTATATTTAAAAAAATTGTTATTCCCAAAAATAATTCTGTTCGTATGATTTTAGATGGAGTTATTGATGGATTTGAAGCCTTTGCGCTTGCGAAATTAAGTTCAGAAATTGCACAAGGTAAACCGCTCATCTATGTTGTCCGCGACGGAACAAAAATTGTTCATTTACAACAAGTTTTAAATTTTATTGAGCCCAATTTACCCATACTTCAATTTCCTGCATGGGATTGTTTGCCTTATGATCGTGTGTCACCAGGAATTTCTGTTATGGCACGTCGATTATCAGCATTGGCACACATAGCAAATTTACGTAAAGATCCGCATCCTGCAATTATATTAACAACAGCAAATGCGATTATGCAAAAGTTACCTCCTCGTGAAATGATAGAAGCTCAGCTTATTCACGCACGTGTTGGCCAGCGCAATAACATGGGAAATCTTATTCAGTTTTTAGAAACCAATGGTTTTGAACGCGTTACGGTTGTCCGTGATGTTGGTGAGTTTGCTGTAAGAGGAGGAATACTTGATATCTTTTCTCCCATGGATGTTGAACCTTTACGTCTTGATTTTTTTGGAGATACCCTAGAAAGTATCCGCATATTTGATCCAGAAAATCAAAGGACAACAGGCCAAAAAACTGAACTTTTATTACAGGCAATGAGTGAGGTTGTTCTCACACCAGAACGCATAAGCCGTTTTAAGAGCAATTATACCCGTACATTTGGCGTATCACAAAAAAATAACATGCTTTATGAAGCAATTGCTCAAGGCCGGCGTTTTGCCGGTATGGAACATTGGCTTCCATTTTTTTATGAAAACCTTGATAGTTTTTTTGACCATTGTGGCAACTTACCGATCGTTTTTGAGCATCTTATAGAGGAAGTCTTCGTTGAGCGCTATCGTCTTATTAAAGACTATTATAACGCGCGCAAAGAGCGCGAAAATGATGAAAAAAATTCTACTTCTTATCATCCAATAGATCCTAGTCTTTTTTATTTAACGCCAGAGCGTGTTTTGAAAGATGTACAACAATCTTCACAGCGTATTGATTTTTCGCCTTTTAATATTCCACAAAGTCTAGAACAAACTGTTATTCACACCAATGTTAAACAGGGATATGATTTTGTAAAAGAGCGTAATGCGCAGGAAAAAAATGTTTTTTCAAGTGTTATTGATCATATCGCATCTTTACGCACTGCTGGTAAAAAAGTGCTTTTAGCGTGTTGGAGTGAAGGATCTCTCAATCGTTTGCTACAAGTTCTTGACGAGCATGGATTGAAAAAAATAGATGTTGTAAAATCCTTGCAAACTGTCAAAGCAACCCCACGAGATCGCATATTAGCAGCTGTTATCATGATAGAACATGGTTTTGAGGCTGAAGATTTAGCTATTATAGCAGAGCAAGATATCCTTGGCGATCGTTTTATAAGATCACCAAAGCGGCGTAAGAATAATACAAATTTTATTTCTGAAATTTCTGCTTTAAATTCTGGTGATATTATTGTGCATATCGACCACGGTATTGGCCAATTTGTTGGTCTTAAAACCATCAAAACCACTGGAATTTTACGAGATTGCCTTGAAATTAGATATGCTGGAGGTGATTTACTCTTTTTACCTGTTGAAAATATTGAGCTTCTCTCACGTTATGGCTCAGAAGGAACAGAGGTAACTTTAGATAAATTAGGGGGTGTTGCTTGGCAAGCACGTAAAGCTCGGCTTAAAAAACATTTATTGGAAATGGCAGGGCAATTAATTCGTATAGCTGCAGAACGTATAACTCGTGCTGCGCCTGCTTTACTTCCACCAGTTGGACCATTTGATGAGTTTGTTGCTTGCTTTCCCTATGAAGAAACGGAAGATCAAATGAATGCAATTGATGCTGTTTTAGACGATTTAGCCTCAGGAAAGCCTATGGATCGCTTGATATGCGGTGATGTTGGTTTTGGAAAAACCGAAGTAGCCATTCGAAGTGCTTTTGTCGCAGCATTAAATGGATATCAGGTTGCTGTTGTTGTACCGACAACTTTGCTTTCACGTCAACATTACAAGACATTTATTTCGCGGTTTCAAGGATTACCGGTTAAAATTGGACATGCTTCAAGGCTTGTAAAAGCAAAAGAACTTGCACAAGTAAAAAAAGGTGTTTCAGATGGTACAATCGATATTGTCATTGGAACCCATGCATTATTAAGTGGTGCAGTTAATTTTTTACGGTTAGGCCTTCTCATCATTGATGAGGAGCAGCATTTTGGTGTCAAACACAAAGAGCGTTTAAAAGAGCTTAAAAGTGATATTCATGTTCTCACACTTTCAGCAACTCCCATACCACGCACTTTAGGGTTAGCATTATCGGGTGTACGTGAACTTTCATTGATAACAACGCCCCCCATTGATAGAATGGCCGTTCGTACTTTTATTTCACCCTTTGATGCACTTGTTATACGAGAGACCCTGCTTCGAGAATATTATCGTGGCGGACAAAGTTTCTATATTTGTCCTCGTATTTCTGATCTGACTTTTGTAGAAGAATATCTCAAAACACATGTGCCAGAACTGAAATTCGTTGTGGCTCATGGACAAATGCCGGCTGGACAACTTGATGATATCATGAATGCATTTTATGATGGGCAATATGATGTGCTGGTCTCAACAACCATTATCGAATCTGGTCTTGATATTCCAACAGCCAATACCCTAATTGTGCATCGCGCTGAGATGTTTGGTCTTTCTGCACTCTATCAGTTACGAGGGAGGGTAGGGCGCTCAAAACAACGTGCTTATGCACTCTTTACATTTCCTGCTGGTAAAGTTTTAACAGCTGCTGCTGATCGTCGTCTTAAAGTTTTACAATCTCTTGACACCTTGGGGGCTGGTTTTCAATTGGCAAGCCATGACATGGATATCCGTGGTTCAGGCAATTTTTTAGGTGAAGAGCAATCGGGGCATATTAAAGAAGTTGGATTTGAACTCTATCAAAAAATGCTTGAAGAAGCTGTTGCTGAATTAAAAGATGGAGAGCTAAATGAAGATAAGCAATGGTCTCCTCAAATTTCACTTGGTACAACAGTGATGATACCAGAAAGTTTCGTGCCTGACTTGCCATTACGTATGGGGCTTTATCGTCGTTTAACAGAACTTGATGATTTAGAACAAATTGATGAATTTGCAGCGGAGTTAATTGATCGCTTTGGTCCTTTACCGCTTGAAGTTCAACACCTTCTTAAAGTCTTCTATATCAAAACATTATGTCGAAAAGCGCATGTAGAAAAATTGGATACTGGACCAAAGGGGATTGTTATACAGTTTCGCAATAATTATTTTGCAAATAGTATTGCTCTTGTTCAGTGGGTTGGAAAACAAGGTTCGATGGCAAAAATTCGACCAGATCAAAGTATCGCTCTTATTCGAGATTGGTCCACAGCGGATGAAAGGCTTGTTGGAGCAGCGAATATTATGACACAGCTTGTCGAAATGGCAGAACAATATTCTGGTTAAAAAATTTCTTTGTTGTTTTAGAATTTTTACTCATTTTTATAAAAATGAATTTATAATAAAGGAACTCCTTATATATTGATTTTGAGTTTTTGTACAATACGTATTGATATAGTGAAGAAAATAGATTAGATGGCGTAACTGCAATGAATAGCACTTGCATACAATAAGCTTCTGTAAATTTTGTAAAAAACAAAAATTTGGGTAAAGATAGCATGCTTTCTTCATTACAAAAGTTGCTAACAATAGTTTTTTTATTACTCACTTTGATGCACGGCGTAAAAAACGCTCACGCTGAGTTGTTTTCTGAGGAACAATACCAACATTTAAAAGACAAAAGAAAGAATATTAAAGAGAGCATACAATTTATTGAAGAAAGTATATCTCATTTAGATATTTGGGAAAAAAATATTTCTAAAGCAGAATACTATAAGCGTTTGCAGGAACAGAATAAGTTATACAAAAAACTGAAAACTATGAAGGATGAATATTATAATCTTGGTTCGAAATTACAAGATCTATTTGAAAACAAACAAAAAATTATCTCTAGAATACATATAGCGAGAGAGTACGAAGTAGGGGAGTATGAGGAAAAGTTGATTAAAACAAAAGACTATTTAAAAAAACTCAAATGTTTAATGAATGGGAAATGAATGAGAAAAGTGGAGGTGATGATGAGATAATGAAAAATTATCTCATGTTTATTATTGCTTGCAACACGTTAGCGGATATATTGCAGAGTGATATAGGCGCTATTTTGCGCAAAGATTTTGATTGGAAAGATAAAGATTTTAGTTGGGCAAAAGACGCAAACCATTCAATAAGTCCTAGTTTAGTCAGGGATATTAAAGAATTACTAACAGATGGCTCTTATAGTTATGAAAAACAAATATTTGACGATATAAAAAACAGTCTTACAGGAGATAATTGGTTTGTGAAAAATGCACCTGTGTTTTGCAGAACCATTAAGGAAGTGCATAATATAATGCTTCCAAACAAGAAAAAGAATATCATAGATCGTATGCGTTCTCATGTTGAAGAATTATTCAATTAAAAAGTATTGTTTGATTTATGTAGAAATGTGTTAAAAATAGAAAAATACTTAATTTTCTTAAAAGTGTAGTTTAGACACTTCATGAAAAATTATGCTATAAGGGTAGCAAATTAAAAATTAATTCAGATAAATTAAGATGGTATACTGAACAATAGTTAAAATAGGTTAGTGATAATATATTTTTAATTTTTTGAATTATTATTTATAATAAAATAATTTTATACATATAAGATATTACTATTATTATTATATAAGATACATATTAAGTAATAATCTTATATATCTTTTTTATGATTTCTTTTTATGCTTGTTTTTTGTGTTTGTATATTTTTATCTGATTAATTATTTTAATAACGATACATCTCATATCATAAATCATATTTCGTTAATACAATAAGAAAGATATTTCACTGTTTTATATAGGAAAACAAAATGATATTTTGAATTCATTTTTGCTTAAAATTTAAATCATTGACGATTTGTGTCTTTGATGTTGTGAAAGATGAAAAAAATTATAGGAATTTATCATTTTAGCAAATTCTTTTATTTGAGAAATAACTTAAAATAAATTGATAAAAGCTATATTTTTTATTCACGTTATAAAGCTGAGAGATAATATTTGTACAGAGCTGTAATATATAAATGTTTAATATATGAGCATAAATTTATTATGGCTTTGGGCACGTAAGATGATTCATAGAGGGTATTTTTATTCCTTTATTCAGTAGTTTTATCTATAAAACTAACTCCTCTTGTGATATGCAAGTGGATAAATTTTATTGTTTCAATATAAGAGAAGTTTGCGCTATTAGGATCTTTCATACAATATAGAAAAAAGATAAATTATTATTATAAATTAATATGTTATTATATTTTAAGGAAGTTTATTATAAATAAAATATTTTCAGCAGTTATAGATTTTTTCTCTAAGAAAATGTGTTGTTTAATTAAGAAAAAAGCACTTCTTTAGTAGCTTATTTTTAAACTAAACTTTTTAGTTAAAAGCTATGGAATATAAAGTTTTTATTACAAAAGCGTATCACCATTGTTTTGTAAACAAGGGCAGAAAATTGTCCATTACCAAAAAGTTCTCTACAATTATGCAGAAATTTTAGACAATCAGTGGTTTTAATTCATCAAATGTTTCAATAATACCATAAATGATTTCGCTTTTGTGTATCACACGAAGCACATAACGAAAACAGTAAAATTTATCTGATATTTCGGAGCTCCATGCATTGCAACACCTATTGCTAAGGCTTCACGGCTTAATATAAAGAGTAATCAATGTAAAAAGTTTAATTAGTAAGACTTTTAGAGTAGCATGGGAGTTTATTTTAATTAATATTGCAATATTGATTCGTTTGTGTAATCTTGGTTCAAATACACAGAGGTGTTTTATGGATAGATTGCATCAAACACCAATGTGATGAAGAGGGGAATTATATGGGTGTATAAAATTAGAATAGATCGCCGTATTTTTTCTTTGAATTTGACTTTTTTATATATATTGAAGTAAAATTAATTATTATTTCATTATAATTTAATAAATTTAAGTTGGAATTATATTTAATATTTTTTGAAGTTACTTAAGAGCGCGTTGAAAGGATTAACTTAATCATGTCGCATAAAAATGTTTATTCTGCTGTTTCAGTATTAGTTGGAGCCGCTGCCCTTTTTCTTATAGCTGGTATTTCTGCAAATGCGCAAACTTTATCACAAGGTTGGTACAAAGTTTGCAGTAAGCAGCATGATGTTGATATTTGTAATACAATGAATACTGTATTATCAAATACGGGACAACCTTTAACGGCTTTTAATCTTGTTGAAATAAAAGGGAAGCAAAATGAAAAACGTATAGGTATTCAAGTGCCTACAGGTCGTTTTTTGCCAGAGGGTGTTCACATTAAAATTGGTGACGACTTCTCTAAAAAAATTCCTTATATTATTTGTAATGGACCAAGTTGTATTGCCAATGATGTCTTGGATGATAAGCTTATAGCTGCTATGAAAAGTGGTACAAAAATGGTTGTAACCACAGTTAATTTCCGTGGTTCAGCTAATCCTATTGAATTTTCTCTTAATGGGTTTACAGCGGCCTATACCGGTCCTGGTATGGAGGAAAAAGATTTCCAACAAGAACAAATAAAGATGCAGCAAGCTATTCAATCAAAGCAAAAAGAAATTGAAGATCGTATGCGGGCTGAGCAAGAAAAAGCAAAACAAAAGTGATAAACCCACGCCATAGAATTGGTTGAAACGTCTTCTATAATTATTTATTTAAACCGCCACAGAAAACTGCGGCGGTTTTTTTAATCTTTAATTTTTCGAAAGAATTCTGCGTTTCCACCAACCAATACGTTCAGTTTTGGAAGAATCATTAGGCGTTGATGAAATAACAACGGGTTGATTAATTGTTTCTTCAATTTGGGAAGGAGAGGTTTCGACAACTTCCTCCATCTCGATTATAGTTTCTTTCTCTAATATTTTTTGTATTTGTTCTGTCTCTTTAGAAGATGTTTTTTTACGTGTTCCACGTGTTGATTTTTTACTCTTTTCAAGAGTTTTATCTTCTATCGCATGAACAGATTGGTCTGCTTTTTTTGTTTTAGTTTTACGTACTGAACTAGTTTTAGGTTTTTCTTCAAGAGATTTTTGTTCTGCGTCATTTTGATCATTCTCTAAAGAAAGTTGATTTTCTACTACTTTTGAAGAACGTGCTTTACGTTTTTTAGGTTTAATACTTGTATCAATTTTTTTAGACTCACCCTGTTGTTGTATATCTAGAGCTTGTGTATTACCTTTTGTTTCTTCAAGTTCAAAAGATTTAGCAGATAAAACACGATGTTTGCGATGTGCTGCTTTAATTTCTACTAGAGCCTGCTGAGCAAAATCTCCCACTGGTTCTGCGTAAGGAACGCGAATCTGATGAAAACTATTATCTTGATTGCGTCGACCACCACGACGTCCTCGACGACGTCCTCGACGATAAGAATCATCATTCAAGGTATCTTCTTTTTTATGAACATCGGAGAGAGAATGATCAGTAATTTCACTGTGACGATTTTTGCGCCGACGTTTTTGGTTTGTTTCAATGGGAGAAGGATTTTCAATAGATTCACTTTTTATGAAAACAGAATCTTCAATTTCTTGCTTATTAACATCTTCCAATGAAGATCGAGAAATGCTCTCTGCTATTGAGCCCTTAGAAATAACAAGATGTTGCGTTCCAATACTATCATCTGCTTCAATACTAATATTAAGCTTAAAGCGAGTTTCTAAATTAACAAGAATGTTGCGTTTATGATTTAATACATAAAGCGCTGTTGCTACGGGTGTGCGCACGATAATATTATATTGCGAATTATGAAGAAGATATTCTTCAATTGAGCGCATGACATGTAATGCAATTGATGATTCAGAACGTATATTTCCTGTTCCTGCGCAATGCGGGCAGGGCTGTGTTGTACTTTCTAAAACCGATATGCGAATACGTTGACGACTCATTTCTAAAAGGCCGAAGTGTGAAATATGACCTACTTGAATACGAGCACGATCATTTTTTAAACAATCTTTTAATTTTTTTTCGATCAGCTTTACATTGCGTTCTTCAAGCATATCAATAAAATCAATCACAATTAAACCAGCAAGGTCACGCAAGCGTAATTGACGCGCTACTTCTTCAGCAGCTTCAAGGTTAGTTTGTAAAGCTGTCTTTTCGACAGAGAATTCTTTCGTAGAGCGGCCAGAATTCACGTCAATAGCAACGAGTGCTTCTGTTTGATTAATAACAAGATAACCACCAGATTTTAAAGAAACCTGTGGTTGCAACATTTTATCAAGTTGAATTTCAATATTATTTCTTGCAAAAATGGGTGTAGGATCACGGTAAGGTTGCACAACTTTTGCATGACTTGGCATGAGCATACGCATAAAGTCTTTCGCTTCACGATATCCTTGCTCTCCAGAGACAAGAATTTCACTAATATTCTTATTGTAAAGATCTCGTATAGAACGCTTGATGAGATTACTTTCTTCATGGACAAGGCATGGCGCCGTTGACTCGAGTGTCAAAGTGCGAATAGTATCCCATAACCGCATAAGATATTCATAATCACGTTTAATTTCAGCTTTTGTTCTATTGGCACCAGCCGTTCGTAAGATAACGCCCATACCTTTTGGAACGGCTAATTCTTTTACGATTTCTTTAAGACGCTTACGGTCTTGTACGTTCGTAATTTTTCGTGAAATACCACCACCACGTGCTGTGTTGGGCATTAGAACAGAATAACGACCTGCTAAAGACAAATATGTTGTAAGGGCAGCACCTTTATTACCACGCTCTTCTTTGATGACTTGTACCAACAAAATTTGACGTCGTTTAATGACTTCTTGAATTTTGTACTGGCGCCCTTGTTTTCTTTGATAAATTGGGAGCTCTTCACGGATGTCCTCAGCACCAACCATTTCGATCTCATCATAAGAGATATCGGTATTTAATGCTTCTTCTGTATTATCAATTATTGTTGATTCAGATGTGATATCATTTTCAATATCGGCTGCTATGACATTGTTTTTTCCATTTTTTTTTGTTCTTCTGGAGCGTTTTTTATTTTTAGTTGCTTCTTCCGTAAAGGAATCTACAGAATTTTCTCCTACAGCTGCTTTTTCCTCTTCTTCAAGAAGAGCAAGGCGATCAGCAATAGGAATTTGATAATAATCAGGATGAATTTCAGAAAATGTTAAAAAACCATGTCGGTTTCCACCATATTCAACAAAAGCTGCTTGGAGAGACGGTTCTACACGCGTAATACGTGCGAGATAAATATTCCCCTTGAGCTGTTTTCTATGTTCTGATTCAAAATCAAGTTCTTCAATTTTGTTGCCGTGAACAACAACAACACGTGTTTCCTCCGGATGGGAGGCATCTATAAGCATTTTGTTTGACATAAGCTAATATCCTGAAGGCGACATGCACAATTTTATTCAAACGAACGCTATAACTATTCGTAAATATAAAAGGCTGTCTGCCATAAAAGGGAGATACCAGAAAAACAAGACGGAACACCACGTGCAAAGGCATGACTGCATTTACACCATTTCTCATCATTATCTCCATCTGTTTTTTATGACTCATATTTCTTAAAAGTCTCCGGTAAAATAATCTTTAAAACAGTTCGGATATCCGAACCAACGAATCTTAAGTAATGCAATCCTAATGTTATAACATAGAATTTTTTCATCCATAAACAAAGTCTCAATGCATAATAGGCAAAAAACCTCTAAAGACAACTTAATATGAGTTACAGATAATTTAGATGACTATTATCAGCTAGGAAGCATAAATATTCTTTTATGTTGATATCATGCGTTTGGCAAGTAACAATGTAAATCATGTATAATGATAATGTCTTTAATGACCTTAATTTCGTTTTTGGGTGTTTATTTAGCTTTTATTGAAAAATAGAGAATAAACTGGTGTATCGTTTTTATATAACCAAGATAAATTATTACAAATGTAATGTAGAGTATTTTGCTTATGATAAGAGTTTTCTTTACCAAAAAGCTGAAAATAGCCTATGGGGATCTTATTGTGCCCGTCACATATTTTTTATTATGTTTTTTGCTATTCCAAACTAGTGTTCAAGCCGCAGATCCTCTGAAACTTATTAATTTTCGAACCATTGGCGATAGTGTTCATACGCGTATTATTGCGGTTCTCAATTCAAAACCAAATGTTCGTTTACAGATTTTGGACAGGCCTGCACGTTTGGTTATCAATTTACCTACAATTGACTTTTCGATGCAAAATACGCCTTTAAAGAAACAGAATACATTATCTGTTATGCTTTCAGATGTGCGTTATGCTTTTTCTGACATACAGACTTCACGCATTATTTTGACAAGTAAAACGGCTTTTATGGTTGAAAGAAGTGTCGTAAAAAAATTAAATAATGGTTTATGGCAGTTGCTGATTGATATTCGCAAAAGTACACCAGAAAAATTTGATGAAATATTAAAAAAACAGCAAAAAGCCAATTTTGATACAAAAACACAGTTAATGCCAGCATATAATTTCCGTGTTGTTCTTGATCCTGGTCATGGTGGTATTGATGGTGGTGCACGGGGTGTTACTGGAATTTTAGAAAAAGATGTGACTTTAGACTTTGCGCGTGCATTGCGAGACGAATTACAAAAGGATTCTCATATTACTGTTGCTTTAACGCGAGATTCCAATATTTTTTTAAGATTAAGTGAAAGAGTTAAAAAAGCGCAAGAGTTCGATGCTGATCTTTTTATATCTATTCACGCGGATACGATTGATCTACATTCTCTTCGCGGTGCCACAGTTTATACCATATCAGACAAAGCCTCTGATGCCATTGCAAAATCTTTAGCTGAAAATGAAAATAAAGTTGATTTGCTTGATGGTTTGCCTGCAGATGAAATGCTCGAAGTTACAGATATTTTGATGGATCTTACACGACGTGAAACACATACATTTTCGGTTAATTTTGCAAATAGTGTTATTTCAAGTTTATCAAAGAATCATATTAACTTGATTAATAACCCACATCGGTATGCTAATTTTCAAGTTTTAAGAGCTTCAGATATACCCTCCGTCCTGATAGAGATAGGTTATTTATCCAATAAAGAGGACGAAAAGTTATTAAATGATCCTCATTGGAGAAAACAAATGGCAGCCTCTATCGCTCATTCTATTCGTCAATTTGCTGATTATAGGCAGAAAATGGTACAGCCTCTTTAAATTTGTAAAAAAATAGAGTATCAGTACGAGTTTGTAGTGTATTCTAGTATAAATAAAAGATAGAAAACAATTTCTCTTGATCTCAATCTTGTGGTGATATCCATGTGATGTGGTTTAAATAACGTATTTTTTCTTTGATTAATTCTTAAGAAAGCGATAGCCATTTTTATGATGATTTTTTTAAGATATTTTCTTCGTTTTTTTGTTGCTATTGGACTTTGTGGAGCAATAACGTGGGGTGTTATGACGAGTAGTCAAGCAAATGCACTGCCTGATTATGAAGTTCTTTCACTTTATGAGCCGCCGGTAATGACCCGCGTCCATGCTTCTGATGGCCGTCTTATGGCAGAGTTTGCAACAAAACATCGCCTCTATTTACCAATTCAATCAATACCAAAGCTTGTTATAAATGCTTTTATTTCGGCTGAAGACAAAAACTTTTATCATCATTTTGGTTTAGATCCCGAAGGACTTTCTCGAGCTTTGATCAATAATATTCGTAATATTGGTTCTGGAAGACGTCCAGAGGGTGCATCAACTATAACCCAACAAGTCGCTAAAAACTTTCTTTTAAGTTCAGAAACAACGTTAGAGCGTAAATTTAAGGAAGCTATTTTAGCAATGCGTATTGAGAAAACTTATTCAAAGGATCATATTCTCGAACTTTATCTCAATGAAATTTATCTGGGTCGTGGTACTTATGGTATAGCAGCTGCTTCTCTGACCTATTTCAATAAATCCGTCAATGATCTGACGCTAGAACAATGTGCTTATTTAGCTGCTCTTCCAAAAGGACCAGCAAATTATGATCCATTTAAGAATACACAACGTGCTATTGATCGGCGCAATTGGGTTATAGATCGGATGATTGCAAATGGATATGTAACGCGTGAACAAGGTGAAAAAGCGAAAGCTAAACCTTTAGGAGCGACAATACGTGGGAGTGATAGCTATGTTTTTGCGGCTGATTATTTTACTGAAGAAGTGCGACGTCGTTTAATACATCGCTATGGGGCTAAGACACTTTATGAAGGTGGGCTTTCCATTCGTACAACGCTTGATCCGCATTTGCAACTTATTGCGCGACGTGCTTTGCACGCTGGATTAATTAAATTTGATCATTTGCAAGGATGGCGTGGAGCTTATGCGCATATCGATGAAAAAGGTGATTGGGGGATAGAACTTGCAAATATCACGGGGCTTAGTGATGTTCCTGAATGGCGTTTAGCTGTTGTTCTTTCTACTAATCCCAATAAAGTAGAGATTGGTTTACAGCCACAGCGTGAAGCTTCGGGTATATTATCAAAAAAACGGGAAATTGCTGTTTTATCTGAATCTGATTCAAAATGGGCCCTCCATGTTGTAAAAGAAAACGGTTATCGAAAAACTGTTCAGAACTTATCTCATGTTCTGCAAGTTGGAGATGTGATTTTTGTTGAAAAACTATCCAATGCAAACAACACTTATCGTTTACAACAAATTCCAAAGGTTGAAGGTGCGATTGTTGCTATGGAACCTCATACAGGGCGCGTTCTTGCTATGGTGGGAGGATTTTCTTTTGCTGCATCTGAATTCAATCGTGCAACCCAAGCTTATCGCCAACCGGGGTCTGCTTTTAAGCCTTTTGTTTATGCAGCAGCCCTTGATAACGGGTATACACCAGCATCTGTTGTTTTAGATGGCCCCATTGAAGTTCGTCAATATAATGGTGAAGTTTGGCAACCCAAAAATTATGGTGGTACCTTTGCAGGACCTTCAACGTTGCGTTATGGTATTGAGCGTTCTCGTAATCTTATGACAATACGGCTTGCCAATGATATGGGAATGCCTCTTGTCGCTGAATATGCAGAACGCTTTGGTATAGTGGACAAATTGCAGCCTTATCTTCCTATGGCTTTAGGGGCTGGTGAAACAACAGTATTACGAATGGTTACAGCTTATTCAGTTATTGCCAATGGGGGACGCTCTATTAAGCCTTCTCTGATAGACAGAATTCAAGATCGTTATGGAAAGACAATTTATCGTCATGATGATCGTATTTGTGAAAATTGTAATACGCCTTCATGGAATAATCAACGTGAACCCACATTGATTGATGAAAGAGATCAAGTTCTTGACCCTATGACGGCTTATCAAATTACCTCGATGATGGAAGGGGTTGTTCAGCGTGGTACTGCAGCACGTTTACGTTATCTTAATCGACATATTGCGGCTAAAACAGGAACAACCAATGACTCTAAGGATGTCTGGTTTATGGGATTTACTCCTGACATTGTCGTTGGTATTTTTGTCGGTTATGATCAACCAGCTCCGTTAGGATATAATGGAACAGGAAGTTCATTAGCTGCACCTATTTTTGGTGATTTTATGGCAGATGCTCTTAAAGGAAAGCCAGATGTTCCCTTTAAGATGCCAAAGGGCATGATTTTAATGCCAATTAATCGGAAAACAGGAATGCTTGCCGAAAGAGGAGATCAAGATGTTATTATAGAAGCATTTAAACCAGGGACTGGTCCTGCTGATATATATCAAGTTATTGGGAGTACAAATTCTTTTCAAGAAGGTGTTCCTGCAATAACTACTTCTCCACAAGTCAATAAAGCCCTTGAAAGTGGGACAGGTGGGCTGTATTAATCAACAAAATCTCCTTTCGCCATGAGTCTATAGTTTTTATTTTTTTGCAGTGTCGGTCCTGTAAATAGAATGATAAGTCCGTGCTATTTCCTCACAGCAGCTATCAGATTTGTATAAAATTCTAGAGACATAACCAGAAAGAGTGTTAAAAAATACGGTGTTAAATTATGCGAGCAGAAATAGAAACATTAGTTGATGAAATCCAGAAAGCAATTCAATTGCTAAGGGGGCATCTTTGACTGGGATCAATCACTAAAGCGTCTCGAATATCTTAATCAAAAAGCGGAAGATCCGTCATTATGGGATAATGCACAACAAGCACAGGATATGATGCGTGAGCGTCAACGTCTTGATGATTCAATCAATGGTCTTTTATCATTTACAAAAACACTTGAAGAATGCATTGAGCTTATCGCGATGGGCGAAGAAGAAAGTGATGTTGAAATTATCGCTGATGCAGAAAATTCAATACGTAATCTTAAAAATGAGATAGATAAAAGGCAAATTGATGTACTTCTTTCAGGAGAGGCGGATCCGAATGATACCTATTTAGAAGTTCATGCTGGAGCGGGGGGAACAGAAAGCCAAGATTGGGCTTCTATGCTCTTACGTATGTATATGCGCTGGGCTGAGCAGCATGACATGAAGGTTGAAATTTTAGAAATTCATGATGGAGAAGAAGCAGGAATAAAGTCAGCAACTATTCTTGTAAAAGGGCATAATGCTTATGGAATGTTAAAAACAGAATCAGGCGTTCATCGCTTGGTTCGGATTTCTCCATTTGATTCGAATGCAAAGCGCCATACCTCTTTTGCAAGTATTTGGGTTTATCCAGTTATTGATGACAATATTGAAGTTGATGTTTCAGAGGCAGATGTGCGTATTGATACATATCGTGCATCAGGAGCAGGAGGACAACATGTTAACACGACAGATTCCGCTGTTCGCATCACACATATAAAAACGGGTATTGTTGTTCAATGTCAAACAGAGCGTTCTCAACATAAAAATCGCGCTACGGCTTGGTCGATGTTGCGTGCACGGCTTTATGAAGAAGAGCTTAAAAAAAGAGAAGAAGAAACCAATGCTGCTGAATCTTCTAAAACAGAAATCGGATGGGGACATCAAATTAGATCTTATGTTCTTCAACCCTATCAGCTTGTCAAAGATTTGCGTACAGGGATTGAAAATACGGATCCACAATCCGTACTGAATGGTAATTTAGATGCATTTATAGAGGCAGCACTCGCACGGCGCATTTATGGACAAGACAAAGAAATTGAGGATATTCGTTAATTATATATCCTTCCTTCAAGCTATGTAGATTTTTTTCTTAAGTTGTTTGTTTTATTGATGTTGTGATATTACGATATTCTTGATACTTTAAAGGTTCAAAGAGGGATTTTCTTGTTCCTTTCTTCAATTTTTTCTCACACACCAATCCTGCTTATGATATTGCAAGTGACAGAAAGCTGAAATAAGAAAAATTTGCGATATTCGGAGGACTAATATAAATATAAAACAATTCATTATCCTTATAAATCAATATATTGTAAAAATTGAATCCGTTGAAAAACTAAAATCAATTCGGGGGATGACTTTTGCTTTTTAAGGTAAATCAAACACTCAATTTATAAGTTACCGTTATGATGTAAAAGTGTTGCAGTAGCTAAAACATTTTCAGCATGCCCAGATACGCTTACTTTGCGCCATTCTTCTGCTATTATTCCATTTGCATCAATTAAAAAAGTGCTCCGTTCAACGCCCATATATTTGCGTCCATACATGCTTTTCTCAACCCAAACACCATAAGCTTCGAGGGTTGTTTTTTCTTCATCAGAAACCAAGATGACATCAAGTTCATATTTTACTTTAAATTTATCATGTTTTTTTACATTATCTGGAGAGATTCCAATAACAGCAACACCGATTTCATCAAATTTCATCTTTAATTTTGTGAAATCAAGTGCTTCGTTTGTGCAACCGCTGGTGTCATCTTTTGGATAAAAATATAAAACAACAGGTTTTCCTTTAAAGTCAGAAAGACATACTGTCTCTCCTCCATCGCGAGGCAAATTAAAATCAGGAGCAAGAGCACCTTTCATTGATCTTGTCATTGTTTTCATCTTTCTTGTGTAATAAGTATAAGATATCAGAGTACACAGAAGAAAAGAACTATTCAACTCTCTAGAATATTATTATTTTGAAGAGACCTTTATTTTCTTAACAAAACTCGCTCTATCACAACGATTGGATTGAAAGAACAAGATCGGCGTGAACAACATAAACAAAACAACAAAAGATTATACTGGTTTTATCACAACATGTTTTTTCTTACCGAAAGAAAGCTTAATGATTCCTTCTACACTGACATCCCCTTCAATAATAAGATGTGTTTCATCCTCAATAATTTGATCATTTACACGTACACCTCCACCTTGAACGTGTCTGCGTGCCTCACTATTAGATTTAGCGAGTCCTGCTTGTACTAAAAGGGTGAGCAATCCAACACCTTTTTTTAATTCTGAGGCATTAATTTCAACAGTTGGAAGATTTTCTCCCAAAGTTTTTTCTTCAAACGTTTTGCGAGCAGTTTCTGCTGCAGCATTGGCGAGAGCACGTCCATGCAACATTGCTGTAACTTCTGTTGCAAGAATTTTTTTTGCTTCGTTAATTTCTGTCCCTTGTAATACAGAAAGTTTAAGAATCTCATCCATTGGCAATGGGGTATAGAGCTTTAGAAATCGTATTACATCAGCATCTTCTGTATTGCGCCAATATTGCCAAAATTGATAAGGTGAAAGCATATCCGCATTCAGCCATACAGCTCCATTCAATGATTTACCCATTTTGGCACCGGAAGAGGTTGTCAGTAATGGTGATGTTAACGCATATAATTGTGGTGTTCCTAAACGATGCCCTAATTCGATTCCGTTAATAATGTTACCCCATTGATCAGAGCCCCCCATTTGCATACGCAACCCATAACGTTTATAAAGTTCAACAAAGTCATAAGCTTGCAGAATCATATAATTAAACTCTAAGAATGACAAAGAGTGCTCACGCTCAAGTCTCAGTCTGACAGAATCAAATGATAACATACGGTTGACAGAAAAATGTTTTCCTACATCACGCAAAAATTCTAAGTAGTTTAAATTGCATAACCATTCAGCATTATTCACAATACAAGCATCAGTTTCTCGGTCACCGAATGTCAAATAGTTAGCAAATACCTTTTTAATACCATCAATATTTGCAGCAATATCATCTTGTGTCAGAAGACGTCGCGCTTCATCTTTGAAGGAAGGATCACCGATCAATCCGGTTCCTCCGCCCATTAAAGCAATGGGGCGATGACCAGTTTTTTGTAACCAATAAAGCATCATAATCTGAAGAAGACTTCCAGCATGTAAACTCGATGCTGTTGGATCAAATCCAGTATAAGCGCTTACGGTTTCTTTTGAAAAAAGATCATCTAAGCCTTTTTCATCTGAAATTTGGTGGATAAAACCACGTTCGCTCATAATGTGTAAAAAATCAGATTTAAAGGCAAACACAGATTCAATTTCCTAATTTAAGAGTGCATTCATTTCATATAATAAGTGATTATATAACGGAGCGTTATCTATCATAACTGATGCACACATCACAAGAAAAAGAGACATATTGATAATATAAAGATAACAATACAGGTATTATTTCCTTTTTACGCTAAAAAGAGAGACCTCTCAGTGAGAGAAAAAAGGCATTTTGTTATTCTCATTTCTATCCTGAAATAAAATTTAGAAAAGTTTTAAGTACGGACTAAAAAAATTACTTTGTTATGATCGGAGACGACTTTTGCTGATTTTTATAAATCTATCGTGTTTTCCTAAGTTAGTGAAAGTATTTCAGGAGGAGGAGCGAGAAATTCATTGGTGATATGGTTATCCAAATAGTGGGCACATCGTTCAATAAGTTCTTCATGACATCCACTGAAAAAGTGATTAGCCTCTTCCAATATTTCTTGTGTGATGATGATTCCTTTTTGTGTTTTCAATTTATCGACAAGTATTTGAACATCTTTTGGGGGGGCAACTTTATCGATACCGCCATGAATGATAAGTCCAGAGGAGGGACAAGGTGCAAGAAATGAAAAGTCATAAACATTAGGCTGAGGGGCAACAGAGATAAATCCCTCAATTTCCGGTCGGCGCATTAAAAGCTGCATACCAATCCATGCTCCAAATGAATATCCTGCTACCCAACAATTTTTAGAATCTGGATGTTGTGTTTGCACCCAATCGAGAGCAGCAGCAGCATCTGAAAGTTCTCCTATTCCATAATCAAATTCACCCTGACTACGACCAATACCACGAAAGTTAAAACGTAAAGTTGTAAAGCCACGTTGTTGGAACATATAAAAGAGGTCATAGACAATTTTATGATTCATAGTTCCACCAAATTGGGGATGAGGATGCAAAATGATCGCAATGGGTGCATTTTTTTGTTGTGAAGGTTGATAACGCCCTTCGAGCCGACCCGCAGGACCGTTAAAAATAATTTCTGGCATAAAATGCTCCTTAAATGCAATAAAAGGCTCTCATTGACCTTGGTCGACTTTTACCATAGAATCTCTTAAATAATCATTAGATATTCTTTTTTTAGTGCACTTTTCAAGAAAATTGCGCTATTTTTTTAATCAATTCATAAGATTAATGATTGCGATGTAAAATGGTTATAAAACGCCGATATTTTGATCATAACGCAACAACACCGCTCAAAAAAGTGGCACGGATGGCGTTACTGGAATCTTTAGAGATATTTGGTAATCCATCATCGGTTCATAAGGAAGGGCGTGCGGCTAAAACCTTGTTGCAAAAGGCTCGTCGGCAAATCGCTGAAAATCTTAAAACAGATCCAGATCACGTGGTATTTACCTCTGGTGCGAGTGAAGCAGCAATGACTTTGCTAACGCCCTTTTACAATATGGGGAATGCAAAAGTTCAATTTTCTCGTCTTTACCTTGGAGCAACTGAACATCCCTCTGTGGCAGAGGGAGGGCGTTTTTCTAAAGAATTGATAAGCGTCATTGCTGTTAATCAAGATGGGCTCATACAACAAGATAAATTAATAGCACTCTTAACGGTTCACGATAAAACAAAAGGTTTACCTCTTGTTGCTATTCAAGCTGCAAATAGTGAAACGGGTGTTATTCAACCGTTAACAGAAATCGCCGCCATTGTTCGGGATTTAGGAGGCACTCTTATTGTTGATTTGACACAATATGTCGATAAGAATTTCGTGGATATTAATCAGTTAGGAGGAGATTTTTTTATACTGTCTGCACATAAAATTGGCGGTCCTAAAGGAATCGGTGCTTTTGTTTCATGTGGCAATCTTCTTATGCCACACCCTCTTATTATTGGAGGAGGACAAGAAAAAGGTCTCCGTGGAGGAACAGAAGCATTGCCTCTTATTGCTGCTTTTGGGGCAGCAATGGCTGATTGTTTCACACAGGAGGAAATAAAACAGTTAATATATTTACGCAATAAATTAGAAGATGGATTACAAAAAATAAGTAAAAATGTTGAAATTTTTGGCAAAAGAGTTCAACGTTTGCCAAATACAACTTACTTTACCGTGAAAAATATAAAAGCTGAAACGATGCAAATAGCTTTTGATTTAGAAGGGTTTTCTATATCATCTGGCTCTGCGTGTTCTTCGGGAAAAGTAAAACAGAGCAAAGTGTTGGAGGCAATGGGGTATCATGTTCCAAATGGTGCCATTCGCATTTCGCTAGGGCGGGACACAACTTCTGAGGATATTGATGATTTTCTATCGTTTTTTTCTCAAATTACAAGCAAGAAAAAAGGGTAAAATTTATCATCAGAAAGTTATAAAAATTAGAATTATTTTAAAAATAAGATAAGTTTGATTGAAATTTTTGCACTTTACCTATAGCCTAGGAAATAACTTGCTTACTTTAATCTTGGAAAAAACAAGACTTTTAGTTACCGGTTTTTGACGCCAAAAAATGGAGAAAATTTATGCCGGCAGTACAAGAAACAATACGCCAAGTACGTGAAATAGATGTTGACCAATATAAATATGGTTTTGAAACCAATATTGAAACAGATAAAGCTCCAAAAGGCTTAAATGAAGATATTATCAAATTCATTTCTGCTAAAAAACATGAGCCTGAATGGATGCTAACATGGCGCTTAAAAGCTTACCGCCGTTGGCTGACAATGCAAGAGCCTCATTGGGCGCGTCTTGAATATCCTAAAATTGATTTTCAGGAGCTTTATTATTATGCTGCTCCAAAAAATCATACAGGACCAAAATCTTTGGATGAAGTGGATCCTGAGTTATTAGCAATGTACGAAAAACTTGGCATTCCCCTTAAAGAACAAGAGATTTTGGCAGGAGTAAGAAAACAGTCTGATCCCTCTACTTTTGATGACAGTATGTCTGTATCGGGGCAGGTGGCTGTTGATGCAGTCTTTGATTCTGTTTCTGTTGTAACAACATTCAAAAAAGAGCTGGCACGTGCTGGTGTGATTTTTTGTTCTATTTCAGAGGCGATTATTGAACATTCTGAGCTTATTAAGGAATATTTAGGAACAGTTGTACCTATAAGTGATAATTATTATGCAGCCTTAAATGCAGCTGTCTTTACAGATGGTTCATTTGTTTATATTCCCAAAGGGGTTCGTTGTCCTATGGAGCTTTCAACTTATTTTAGGATTAATGAACGCAACACTGGCCAATTTGAACGAACATTGATTATCGCCGCTGAAGATTCCTATGTTTCTTATCTTGAAGGATGTACAGCACCCCAACGTGATGAAAACCAACTTCATGCTGCTGTTGTTGAGCTTATTGCCCTTAAAAATGCAGAGATTAAATATTCTACAGTACAAAACTGGTATCCTGGCGATAAAGATGGAAAGGGCGGTATTTATAATTTTGTGACGAAGCGTGGAGATTGTCGAGGTGATAACTCTAAAATTTCATGGACACAAGTTGAGACTGGTTCTGCGATTACTTGGAAATATCCATCCTGCTTACTCCGTGGTGATAATGCGCGTGGAGAATTTTATTCTATTGCTGTTGCAAATGGTCATCAACAAATTGATTCCGGTACAAAAATGATTCATTTGGGAAAAAATACATCCAGTCGTATTATTTCCAAAGGCATTTCCGCAGGTTTTTCAAATAACACTTATCGAGGACAAGTTACAGCACATCGAAAAGCACAAAATGCGCGTAATTTTACGCAATGTGATAGTTTGTTAATCGGGAATGATTGTGGTGCGCATACAGTTCCTTATATTGAAGCAAAAAATGCAACAGCTCAGTTTGAACATGAAGCCACAACATCAAAAATTTCTGATGACCAACTTTTTTATGTTATGCAGAGAGGAATTCCCGAAGAAGAAGCTATCGCATTAATTGTAAATGGTTTTGTAAAAGAGGTCATTCAAAAACTTCCCATGGAATTTGCTGTCGAAGCACAAAAGCTTATTGGTATCAGCCTTGAAGGTAGTGTTGGATAATTTATTGAATTAGATAAATAGAAGACTTGATGTAAAAAGGCTGTAACAGTAGCAAATCATGCTAAAAATGACCTCTATGGTAATTACAAAAGTAGATGGATGCTAAGGCAAAATAATATGCATTGGTATCTGAAAAACAGCCAAAACAGGATTAAATTATGTTAGAGATGAAAAATTTGCACGCCCGTATTGCTGGAACCGATACAGAAGTTATTCGTGGTTTAAACTTGACAGTTCAAGATGGAGAAGTTGCCGCTATCATGGGACAAAATGGAGCCGGAAAATCAACTTTGTCTTATTTGCTTGCTGGTCGTGATGATTATGAAATAACAGAAGGAGATATTCTCTATAATGGACAATCACTTTTAGAAATGGATCCAGCAGAACGTGCTGCATATGGTGTTTTTCTTGCATTTCAATATCCAATGGAAATACCAGGGGTAGCAACGATGGAATTTTTAAAAGTTGCGATGAATTCTCAACGCAAAGCACGCGGTGACAGAGAGCTTAAAATTCCTGAATTTATAAAATGTGTTAAGGAAGTTTCAGCCAAACTTGAAATAGATATGGATATGCTAAAGCGTCCATTAAATGTGGGTTTTTCAGGTGGAGAAAAAAAACGCGCTGAAATTTTACAAATGGCACTTCTTGAACCTAAACTTTGCATTTTAGATGAAACGGATTCTGGTTTAGACATTGATGCACTAAAAATTGTTGCAGATGGTGTTAATAAACTTCGGGATTCAAAACGTTCATTTTTGGTGATTACCCATTATCAACGGCTGCTTAATTATATCATTCCTGATACTGTACATGTTCTTTATAAAGGACAAATTATCAAAAGCGGAGATAAATCCTTAGCGATTTATTTAGAGCAAAATGGGTATGCTGATCTTATCAGGGAAGCAGTTTGAGGTTATTGAATATGAATACACAGCAAAACTTGTTAGCAATTGAAGAAAATATACTCAGTAATTTCAATCAGTATGTAAACGACTTACCTGGTGATAAAGCTATACGGGAAATTCGCAAGAAAGCTATTGAGCAGTTTCAAACGACACAGCTTCCTTCCCGTAAAATCGAAAGCTGGCATTATACCAATCTGCGTACCTTACTGAAGTCTATTAGCAATTTTTCAAAAGTTCAAAACAATCAATTGATTGATGCTTTGCTTTCAGAAAGTGCTGTTTTTTCTATAAACAATGGAAAAACATCAATAGAGTCAAAGGTAGATAACATTACAGTAAAACGCCTTTCAGACGCATTAAAAGATAATTCTGTACAGGTAAATCAAAACATTTCTGATGAGGATTTTATTGGACAGTTGAATACAGCTTTTGTTACAGATGGTTGGCTTTTTCACATCCCTGAAAATACAAAGTTAAATATTCCCATTGAATTACAAAATATACAAATGGGGGGACAATCTCATATTTTTTCGGATATAAAAGTTGATAAAAATAGTCAAGTTATATTTATTGAACATCAGGTTGGCAATGATAAAGATACCTTTGTCAGTTCAATATTTTCATTAAATATTGCTGCTGATAGTGATGTTACGTGGATTCTCATTCGCAATCGTGATTTTAATTCTACACAATTTGGTCGATTTTGTGCTGTTCTTGCTCAAAGAGCGAAGTTATCACTTTATGTCATTAATATAGGGAGCCAATTAAATCGCCAAGAAATCGATATTGAATTACAGGGAGAAGAATCTAATTTTCAATTACGTGTCATAAATTTATTATCAGGACAAACACATAGTGATCTTACAATGACTGTTCGTCATGTGGAAGAAAAGTCAACATCAACCGAAATTATACGCAATGTAGTTACAGATAAGGCTGTTGGTGTTTTCCAAGGAATAATACGTGTTTCTCAAAAAGCGCAAAAAACAGATGCACGCATGGCTTGTAATAGCCTTATTCTTTCAGATGATGCAGAATTTAATGCAAAGCCTGAACTTGAGATTTTTGCGGATGATGTTGCATGCGGTCATGGTGCAACAGTTGCTAATATTAATCATGATTATCTTTTTTATCTTATGGCGCGTGGTATCCCATTTAAAACGGCTCGTGCACTTTTGATTAAAGGATTTATCTCTGAGCTCATTGATGACATCAAGCAGGATAAGATTCAAATCGTTTTGGAGAATATCATTAGTAAATGGCTTGAAAAAAATGTTTAAGGTAGAAAAAATGGAAAATAACGTACAAACATTTACTTATAATGTCGAAGAAATTCGGCGTGATTTTCCTATTTTGCACCATCAAGTTTATGGAAAGCGATTAGCATATCTTGATAGTAGTGCTTCTGCCCAAAAACCAATGTCAGTACTCAATGCAATGAATAATTATTATCACTATAGTTATGCTAATGTGCATAGGGGAATGTATTTTTTAGCCAATATAGCAACACAATCCTATGAAAATTCTCGTGAAACCGTTCGTGTTTTTCTAAATGCTCAAAAAGCTGAAGAAATTGTTTTTACGAAAAATGCAACAGAAGCTATTAATACTGTTGCTTATGGTTGGGCGATGCCCAAACTCAAAGAAGGTGATGAGATTGTTCTAACGATCATGGAACATCATTCAAATATTATTCCTTGGCATTTTCTCCGTGAACAAAAAGGTGTTAAACTTATTTTTGTTCCTGTCGATGAAAATGGTGTTCTGCACATTGAAGATTTCCAAAAGGCTTTAAGCGAAAAAACGCGGCTTGTTGCTATAACGCATATGTCCAATATATTAGGAACTGTGCCTCCTGTTAAAGAGATTATTAAACTAGCTCATCAAGATTCTATTCCGGTTCTTGTTGATGGTTCTCAAGGAGCAGTACATTTAACCGTTGATGTGCAAGATCTCGATTGTGATTGGTATGTCTTTACAGGTCATAAGCTTTATGGTCCCACCGGTATTGGTGTTCTGTATGGTAAGAAAGATAGATTAGAAGAAATGCGTCCTTTTCAAGGGGGAGGGGAAATGATCGAGGAGGTAACAACCGATAAGGTTTTCTATAATGCTCCTCCTTACCGTTTTGAAGCAGGCACTCCTCCTATCGTTGAAGCTATTGGATTAACTGCGGCTATTGATTATATACAAGAGAAAGGTCGTAGCACGATTCATGCCCATGAGAGATCCCTTTTAGCTTATGCGCAGGAAAAACTTAAAATGGTTGAGTCATTGCGTATTTATGGTCATTCTCCCAATAAAGGAGCTATTATATCATTTACAATTGAAGGGATTCACGCCCATGATATCGCTATGTTTATTGATAGAAAAGGAGTTGCAATACGCGCGGGAACCCATTGTGCACAGCCTTTATTACAGCGCTTTGGTCTAACATCTATTTGTCGGGCATCATTAGCCATGTATAACACTCAAGAAGATGTAGATCAATTAGTAGAAGCATTGAAAGAAACAAGGACATTTTTTAATGGCTGAATCAATTGAAGAGCGTCATTCTACAGAATCTGTTGAAACTGTAAGCGAAAATAAAAAATCTTATATATCAGCAATTCCAGCAGATGAAATTGATCGTATGACGAATGATATTATTGCTGCTCTCAAAACAGTTTATGACCCAGAGATTCCTGCTGATATTTATGAGCTTGGACTGATTTATCGTATTGATATTGAAGATGATCGTTCAGTAAAAATTGAAATGACTCTTACAGCACCGGGATGCCCTGTTGCTGGTGAAATGCCGGGGTGGGTAGAAAATGCAGTCAGTGCAGTTGAAGGGGTTTCGTATGTTGAAGTCACTATGACTTTTGATCCACCATGGACACCTGATTGTATGTCAGAAGAAGCTCAAATTGCTGTCGGATGGTACTAAAAGTATTGTTAAGAGACTCTAATTTAGCCATTCATGAATAAGCTGTTTACTTTTCACAAGCATTTGAATTTAAAGACGATCGCATGAGTTATAATAAACAAAAATTAGAACTTAACTGGATTGGAAAAGAAAAACGCCCAAAACTAGAGCCTCGTATCTTATTAGAAGATCTTGAAAAATCTTATCACGCTTCGCATCAAATATCATCTCAGGACATTTTTGATAATAAACTTATTTTTGGTGACAATTTGCTCGCACTCAAAGCACTTGAACAAGAATATATGGGGAAGGTAAAATGTATCTATATCGATCCGCCTTATAATACAGGCAATGCCTTTGAACATTATGAAGATGGTTTAGAGCATTCTATATGGCTAAGCCTTATGAGAGACAGGCTAGAATTGTTACATCATTTACTGGCAGATGATGGAAGTATCTGGATATCAATTGATGATGACGAGCAAGCTTATCTTAAAGTGTTAATGGATGAAATTTTTGGTCGAAAAAATTTTATAAACAATATCATTTGGCAAAAAAAATATGCTCCACAAAATGATGCAAAGTGGCTTTCAGACAACCATGATTTTGTAATGGTTTATGCTAAAGATAAAACTGTTTGGCGCCCTCAATTGCTTCCTCGTTCAAGCGATATGGATGCGCGCTATAAAAACCCTGATAATGATCCTCGCGGTCCTTGGCAATCTGGAGACTTATCCGTAAAAAGAGTAACACCTAAGGATATTTACGAAATCATCACACCTTCTGGACGCAAGGTGATGCCTCCTGCTGGAACGAGTTGGCGGGTTAGCAAACACAAATTCTCTGAATTATTAAAAGATAATCGCATTTGGTTTGGAACAGATAACGGTGGAGTGCCAAGGATTAAACGTTTTGTTTCTGAGGTTAAGCAGGGCATAACCAGTATGACGATTTGGCCCTACACAGAAGTGGGACACAACCAAGATGCCAAAAGAGAAGTCAAAGTTTTTAATTCTGATAGTGTCTTTACAACTCCCAAACCTGAGCGTTTAATGGAACGCATTATTCAACTTGCCACTAATCCCGGTGATCTTGTACTGGATTCTTTTGCTGGTTCTGGCACAACCGGTGCTGTTGCCCATAAAATGGGAAGAAAGTGGATTATGGTTGAGCTTGGTGAACATTGTCATACCCACATTATCCCTCGTTTAAAACAAGTCATTGATGGAACTGATCAAGGGGGAATTTCCAAAAGTGTTAATTGGCAAGGTGGCGGTGGATTTCGCTATTATCGCCTTGCACCTTCTCTGTTACAAAAAGATCCATGGGGACAATGGATTATTAGTCGCGAATATAATGCTGCGATGCTTTCAGAAGCAATGTGCAAACATATGGGATTTACCTACGCACCTGATGAAAATCATTATTGGATGCAAGGGTATTCAACCGAAACAGATTATATTTATGTCACAACAAGCGCTATGACCCATGAACAACTCCGTATAATGAGTGAAGAGGTAGGCTCTCATCGCACGTTGCTGATTTGTGGCACAGCCTTTGATACAAAATCAGCATCCTTTGAAAATCTGACACTCACTAAAATCCCCCGTGCAATATTAGAAAAATGCGAATGGGGAAGGGACGATTACAGTTTAAATGTAGCCAATCTTGAACCAGTGATTGTAGTAAAAGAAAACAACAAAAATAAAGATATTGCGCAAGCAGAATTAGATCTATTTGAATAATATATAAAAAGCGGAGTTTTTCATGAACACTGTTGAAAAAAGGATTTCTGCTCGCTTATCGTTACGTGATCCTCAACGTGAATCTTTAAATATTTTGGTAAAAATCTTAGAAAATATAGAGCTTTCTAAAAATGCTGATTTGGTTGCAGAGTTAGAAGTGATAAAAAATCTTTATCCTTCTGTGCAAGATTTTGAACGAAACTTTCCCTCTTTTTGTTTTGCCTTAGCAACAGGTGTTGGGAAAACGCGACTTATGGGGGCTTTTATTAGCTATCTTTATTTAACAGGTCGCAGTCGCCATTTTTTTGTTTTAGCGCCAAATTTGACTATTTATGAAAAGTTAAAACAGGATTTTAGTCCCCAAAGCCCAAAGTATGTCTTTAGTGGAATAAGTGAATTCATTGCAAATAGACCTGTTATTATTACAGGTGAAGATTATGAAAGTGGTAAAGGTATTCGCACTGATGAACACTATTTTCAAGGACAAAAGCGTTTGTTTGAGAATAGAGACACGGCCTTTATCAATATTTTTAATATTTCTAAAATTAATACAACAGATAATAAAAAAGGCGCACTAAAATCTAGTATGCCGAGGATTAAACGCTTACAAGAGACAATTGGCGAAAGTTATTTTGATTATCTCGCAAATCTTCCTGATTTAGTTTTGTTAATGGATGAAGCTCATCGTTATCGTGCTTCTGCTGGTGCAGCGGCAATTAATGAGTTAAAACCTGTTTTAGGAATAGAGCTTACAGCGACACCAAAAACAATAGGTGCAAAACCCGTAGATTTTAAAAATGTTGTCTATAGTTATTCACTTGCAGAGGCTATGAGGGATGGTTTTGTAAAAGAACCTGCTGTTGCTACACGTAAAGATTTTCAACTTCAAAATTATACATCTGAGCAATTAGAACATATCAAATTACAAGATGCAATTCATGCCCATGAAAATGTGAAAGCAGATTTAATTGTCTATGCAAAAGATTATAACAAAAAGTTCGTTAAGCCTTTTATTTTAGTTGTTGCTCAAGATACAAATCATGCACAAAAACTACGGAATTTATTGGAATCAGATGAATTTTTCGCAGGGGCTTATAAGGGAAAAGTTATAGAGATTCATACAAAACAGTCGAATATAGAAGAAGATCAAAATATTCAAAAGCTTATTGCAATTGAAGATTCTCATGACCCAACAGAAATTGTTATTCACGTTAATAAATTAAAGGAGGGGTGGGATGTTACGAATCTCTATACTATTGTACCGTTGCGTGCATCGGCTTCAGAAATTTTAACAGAGCAAACAATTGGGCGTGGATTGCGTTTGCCTTATGGGTATAGAACAGGCGTGGAAGCTATTGATCGTTTAACAATTATTGCGCATGATCGTTTTCAAGATATTATTGATCGTGCAAACGATCCAAACTCAATTATAAAAAAGCATATTGAGATTGGAAGAGAGGGGGATGTACCCTCTGAAAAGTCAGATATTGTGACGGTTCCATGTCAAGTAGAAGTTTTATTGATGCAAACGATGGTAACACGTAATTCCGATATAAATGGAGCATCTGATTTACAAGGTATCATATTACGTAATCCAGATTCCCCTACATTAACGCCTGAAGAGCGAGATATTGCAGCGATCGCGTGGGATCTTATCAAAGAGAATGATAAATTGCCAAGTTCTCAAATGCTTTATTCTGCACCGATACAAGAAAAAATTGCTAATAAAGTTATGAATATTAAGCCTTCATCACAAAAGTCTCTTGTATCAAAAGTGGTTACAATTTTGACAAAAAAATTAGCAGAATTGATGATAGATATTCCCAATATTGTACTCATTCCTTCGCGTGAGGTTACTTATGGTTTTTCTGATTTTGATTTGGAAAATTTAGAAAACTTAAATTTGCAACCTGTTAGTAAAGAACTTTTAATTCGAGAATTGCGTACCCATAAAAGCATTTTTCTCACTTCTAAGAATGAATATGTCAAAGAGCCTTATCTCGAAAATTACATCATTCGTGGTTTGATTGATAATGACTTTGTCGATTATGATAACCATACGCTCTTATTACGAAAATTAGCTAGTCAGATAGTAGAACATTTCCGATCTTATTTACCCAATGATGCAGCCGTTGAGAACGTATTAATTCACTATCAGCATAAGCTTATTAGTTTTATTGTTGCGCAATTAAGAGAACATCAGTGGGAAACGCAAAAAGATTATGAGGTTAAAGTGACACGGGGTTTTACAACTTTATCGCCTATCCATTATGTATTACCGCAAGGGACGTCTCCTCTTGATTTTCGTAATATTCCTGCCATTAAAAGCGATATTAAGAAACTTGTATTCAGCGGCTTTAGAAAATGCTGTTATCCTTTACAAAAGTTTGATTCAGTAGAAGGGGAGTTACGATTTGCTCAGATATTAGAGGATGATGCACAAGTATTGAAATGGATGAAACCTGCTCGGGGGTTTTTCAGAATAGAATATGATAAAGGATCAACTTATGAACCGGACTTTGTTGTAGAAACGGAGGATGCCAAGTATCTTTGTGAGCCTAAAAAAGCCTCTGAAATGCAAAATCCTATTATTTTAAAAAAAAGAGAAGCTGCAGTTCAATGGTGTTGTCATGCAACGCGCTACGCAGCTACTTATGGCGGTAAAAAATGGTATTATGTTCTTATTCCCCATGATGCTATTAAAGCAAATAATAGTTTTGAAGGTTTATGTGCAGAGTTTACCATTTCAGAATCTATACTTGAGAGCTCATAATTTATTTTTTTCAAAAATAAAACACATAAGTTTTTTAATTGACGGATGTGAGGTGCAATCAAATGTTTGGATAATTATTTTTAATTTTTTGCACTATCGCATCATTAACTTAAAAATATTAGGGATTTTTTAAATCAAAAAATTAATATTTTTTTCTAACAACATTAAAATAAAAGGAAAAATGTATAGAAAAGTTACACAAGATTATGATTTTTTATGGGAATTTTTAGCACATTTACAATTTTTGATAAAAGTACAATCTTACTTTCCTTATGTGAAAAGATCTTTGAATTTATAGTCACAAATTCAAAAAATATTTTAATTTTATTGGGTAATTTTATAAATATGCTTTCTTTAAAAAACTTAAATAGTTTATTGTTCTTTCATTTAAAAAGCCTGAATATAATGAAATATCCAGAGGGTGAGAGGGGAGAATTTTTCATATGACTTTGAATTTAATAAACACTGTTTTTAATTTTTTAAAGAAAAACCCGACAACAAAATTTACAGCTCGAGAAATTGCTCAATGGGTATTTGAAAATTACCCAGAACAATGCCGTCAAAAACAAAAGCATTCAACGGCAATAATTACTCCTCTTAAGAGTGATGCAGCCCTTATTCAGCAAATTGTTGCTGAAATAGGAGCAAGACGCCCTCAGTTACAAAAGCGTTATTCAGAAATTAAAACCACTGAAGGACGACCACGGCAATATTATTTTACTAAACAAACAGATAGTGCTGAAATTGATGCAGTAGAGGACAATGCAAAGAGTAGAACAGAAGATTCTATTAAAGAGCATGATCTTTATCCGTTATTATCTAAATTTTTATGGTCAGAGCTTGCAGTTTACAGCAAGCGCATTAATGAGAAATGTTCTCGTAATAAACATGGTGCAGGCGGAAATAAATGGCTTTATCCAGATCTCGTAGGAATGCAAGATTTAAGCAGTGAATGGAATCGTGAAATCAAAGATTGTGTTTTGCAATATTTTGATAAAAAAACGAAGCTTTGGTCTTTTGAAGTAAAAATTCTCATCAATCGTTCAAATTTACGAAAAGCATTTTTTCAAACAGTTAGTAATTCTTCATGGGCTAATTTGAGTTATTTAGTTGCTAGTGAAATTGAAGGGGTTGATACATTAAAAGAGCTTCGAATGCTTTCAAGTTTGCATGGAATTGGATTTATAAGACTCAATAAGGAAAACTCTTCCGAGAGTGAGATCTTAATTCCAGCCAAAGAACGTAGTGATATTGACTGGGATACTGCTAATAGATTAGCGGAGGAAAACAAAGATTTTCTTGATTATATTAAACTCATTCGTCAATTTTATCAAACTGGTGAGATGCGTCCACTAGATTGGGATCATATGTATCCATGAGGGGATGTTTTAAAAAGACTCTATTGTTTAAAAGCCCTTTTTTCAGAGTGATAAAAAATTACTCTAACTATTTTATTTGACTTATTATATTGATATAACATATTGATTTGTAATGATAATTAGTCTTTTTTTAACTTAAATGAGGGAGGGAATATCCTAGCATTCAATCCTTTCAAACGATCTTATATTGATATTGTATCAATCAAAATTGTTTGCGTGCATCTCATGAGTAGGGTTGAGTAGGGGAAGAGTAAAAATTCTGTTTTAGACCCGTTCTATTTTGTGCGTGGGGCGTGATTCCATTAGATACTAGTTTTAATGATTATAATTTATTACAAATTTTCTATTGTAGAGAGTGAAATTCAACTTTTTTTCTTTTTTTACATCAAGCATTGAAAATATTACTTCCTCATATTGAAGTCTTCTTTATGGAGAATTTATAATACTATTTTTTTAATTTTCATTGCTGTTCGCTTTGATTATTATTAAGTTTTTTGTTATCCGAAGTGGACATTCAAAAAAACATTGATTTTATAAAACACCCACACAGTTTACTCAATTTCTTGCAATAGATTTAAAAAAATAAATTTCTCTCACATCTTATGGTAAAGGGAGTGTGTACTGTCACAGTTTGCCATAATACTCTCTTTATTTATCAATAATACCGCACGCCAAACGCGCACCACCTCCGCCAAGCGGTAATGGTTTATCTGATTGATTATCTGCCCCTAAATGAATGACTAAAGAGCGCCCTTTAATTTCAGAGATTTTTTTTAATCGTGGAGCAAGAACGCTCATCGTGGCATATCCTTGCTTATCAACATAAAGTGCTGGTAAATCACCAAGATGACCATTGACATTATAAGGTCCTAAATGTTTTCCGGTATGTTCTGGATCATAATGTCCACCTGCGCTTCCACCAATGATGCCATCTTTTGTATCACATGAAGGATTTACATGCACATGAAAACCATGCATCCCTTCTGATAAAGTAGATAAATTAGGGATGAAAATCAAACCGTATGTGGTTTCTTCAATTTTAATGCTACCAATAGCCTTTTTTGAATTATTATCTTCTAGTTTATAAATATTTACTTGTGTTGATAATGCTAATGCAGAATTTTTATGAATTAAAAATGCCATAAAAACCAATAATGATAATAATATTTTTTTCATAAAATACCTTTATACTTATCTTTAAATAAATTTTATCTATAAAAATATTTATAAGTTTCTTAAATTGAAATTTAAGTAAAATAATTTACATAGAAATATTAGTTCTTAGAAAGAGCAAATAAATTAAATTATATATATGTGCTCTGAACATAACTCTCATTTTTTGATCTATAAAAAATGTAGCTTTCATAGATTGATAATTATATCTCGCTGACATTTCTTCAAGAGATGCTTTAAAAAATCTACTTTTTGGGGTGTAATAAAGCAATTTTAATAAGTTAGATATTATTTCATTTATAATAGATAACTATTTTATCAAAAAACAGAACATATAATTTGTTGATGATTTAATTGTTTTTCATAGAAAAAATGATAAAAATTTCTATTCATTATGAAATTTATAAGAGAAAGAATTATTATGATTCATATAAATTTCCCATAAAATACAGCATATACCAACACTCCCTCCCATTCCTGATCCTATCAGTGCTCCTATTATCATTCCAGCAGAAAGTGCTACTCCTATACCCATTGCGATAACTGGACCAAATCCTGGAAGAGCAATATAACCATAAGCTGCAAGAGTTGCTGCGATAGCTCCAGATACGCTACCATTTAAACCGCCAATGAAAGCAAATTCTTTCATAGAATGGCAGTACTTTTTTAATTTTCTTTTCTTACAGCTATGAAAAGAAACGTTGCTGTAAGTTTTAAAATCAATCATATTTTTTTCTTTCATTTTGAATGCTAACTGTTCCTGAATAGTCAACGGATACGAAAAAATGGGACTTTTTAAATTTTACTAAAGCACGCCAGATGCCTTTGTCATCTAGACGTAATCGTTTAATATTCTCAAAACCGTTTTGCATAAGACAATTTTTAACTTGTGAAGCAGTAAATGAGTTCTGACCTATTTTAGTGACATTTTGAGTAGAGGTATAGGTAAAGGTTTGACAATAAGGAAGATGAAAAACTTCACTGATTGAAGTAGTGACTGTCAACGAGAAACATAAAATCATTATAAAAAAAATACTTAATTTCAAAAAATTATTTATTTTCATCTGGTCACCATTTGTTGAAACAACACTTTATTAACCTCTGTGTT
This sequence comes from Bartonella sp. MU37NMGALS, assembly GCF_042194015.1. Lineage (NCBI taxonomy): Bacteria > Pseudomonadati > Pseudomonadota > Alphaproteobacteria > Hyphomicrobiales > Bartonellaceae > Bartonella > Bartonella sp. MU37NMGALS. Next base: position 76,731 of record NZ_JBHIML010000005.1, on the reverse strand, counting down.
ACTAACAAGTTCCCAAGATGATTTTATTTTTAATATTATACTTAACGATAAAAATTTTTGAAAATCTATTGATTAAATAAAAATGTTTTTTATTATTTATTTTCTTGTTAAAATTAATGTTATAAAATAACTATCTCAAAACGGTGTTATTTTTTATTTGCTTTATATTGCAAAATTTAACAGATATGATTTAGCAAGATATCTTTACAATTTTAGCCGTAGTCTATAATTAATTTTCTCTATTTCATATCAGTATGCTAAATATATATAATATTTTTTACATCAGTAATAGATATTATTCAAAATGCAATATTAAACCATAGAGCGATTATATCGCTTATTATTGCTCAGTAGAGCTGTTTAGATGATTTTGTTGGAAATATTTGCATAATTTCCTTGAATCCGTAACCGGGATACATTCCTTCGCGCATAAATAAATTACGTAATGGTGAGAAACTATGTAACAAACCAAGCCCAACGCTTCGTATGATATGAACAGGCAACATGTGAGAAAGTAGAGCAGAGTTAAGTGTATGAACAGCTCCACTTCGGATTAATATATCTGGTTTGCGGCATTTGTTATAATGCGCAACAATCATTTCAGAGTTAGAATTGGATATTTTGTTAGGTAAAATATCAATCAAAGTTTGGACATCACGGAACCCTAAATTCAATCCCTGTGCCCCAATAGGGGGGAAAACATGAGCGGCTTCACCCATTAAAATTGTTCGATTAGCAGCAAAATGATGAGAAAGAAGTCCTGAAAGCGGCCATGCTTGAATTGATGTTTCTAAGCTTAGCTTTCCAAGCATTGATTGCATTTTGTTTTCGATCATTTTTGCAATTGCTTTTGGTTCTATATTCAATAATTCCTCAGCACGAGAAGGACGAACGACCCATACAAGACTAGATCTTCGCCCTGGTAGAGGAACCTGTGTAAATGGACCATGTTCTGTATGAAATTCGGTTGATGTATTTTGATGAGAAAACTCATGAGAAAAGTTGAGAACAAGTGCTTTTTGTGGATAATTCCACTGTTTGACACTTATCCCTGCTGCTGCACGTGTAAGAGAGTGACGCCCATCAGCTGCAACAACAAGTGGTGCTTGAATGACACTACGATCAGCAAGAGTAATACATACATGATTTTTTGTGTGATGAAACGATTTGGCTGCAGAAAAAAATCTTGCAATATTAGGGGTATGTGTAACAGCATCGACTAAAGCACTGTTCAATTTTACATTAGGTATATTGTAGCCAAAAGCTTTTTCACCAATTTCAGCAGAAGAAAAATGCACCGTAGGAGCATGCACAATTCTAGAAGTTATATCTATAATTCTCATGGATGATAAAGCAGCAGCATGTTGTCGAAGATTATTCCAAATATTGAGTTTTTGAAGCATGCGTATTGCAGGCATCATAAGAGCAGTTGTCCGCAACTCATCTGTATGAGCAGGGGGGCCAACAAGAAAAACAGAAAACCCCTCATGTGCAAGATTCAGTGCGGCTAACATTCCGACAGGACCTGCACCAATAACAGCAATATCTTTATGCTCTTTCTTTTCAAAGATCACAACGGTTTGAACCTTTCTCCATTGAAAAAATATTTTAACATTTCCAAATAATCACTCTCTTTTTATTATATGAACCTCTCCTATTATAGTATGTAATAAATAACACGATATAAAAAAGTAACCTTTTTATGATTTTTTTAAATGCTGAGTTATATCATCGGTAAAAAAATGGCGTATTGATAGATGGTTGAAGACTTTAAAAACGAGGATAAGAAAACCTTGAAACGTAAACTAACAAAGAAAATCAAAACAAATGCTAAATTATTACGCCATAAAAAAGTAACAATGCCACAAGCAAAGGCCTTTTCCGTTCATTTACTAACAGCTTCGGGATCATTTTTAGCGTTTCTTTCTCTTATATCAGCCTCTCAAAAAGAATGGACAGCTATGTTCTGTTGGCTTGGGCTTGCACTTCTCGTTGATGGTATAGATGGACCAATTGCACGCAAACTTGATGTTAAATACGTTCTTCCAACATGGTCTGGAGAGCTGTTAGATAATATTATTGATTACGTGACTTATGTTTTAATTCCTGCCTTTGCACTCTATCAAAGTGGTTTCATGGGGGTAGGGTTATCATTTTCATTGAGTGCAATTATTGTTATTTCATCTGCTATTTATTATGCAGATACTAGTATGAAAACCAAAGAAAACTTTTTTAAAGGATTTCCTGTTGTTTGGAATATGATGATTTTTACGCTTTTTGTCGTCAGACCCGAAGAGTGGATTACTTTTATCATTATTGTTTTATCGGCGATTATATCTTTTTTGCCAATTTATTTTATTCATCCAGTAAGAGTTCTTCGTTTACGTAGGATTAATTTTCCAATTTTTCTCTTATGGTGTTTTTTTGGTGTTTCTGCATTCTTTTATCAACTAGAGGCTCCCTATTGGGTTAAAATAGGAATTTCGGTAACAGGAATTTACATATATTGTATCGGCGCAATCATGCAAATATTTCCTAAACTTGGGGCAAAAAATATAAAAAAGACAATAAAATAGTTGTTTTAAGAAGGGTATAAGATGAAAATTGATTTTGGAGCAGATGATGATATTTCTTTTACGAAAGATGGGCGTGCTGGTATTATAAAGCTCACACGCCCTTCAGCATTAAACGCTCTTAATCAACGAATGGTTTCAGCTTTAAAAAAAGCTCTCAGGACATGGGAAACAGATGATAATATCTCTTGTGTCTTAATTGAAGGGGAAGGGCGCGCTTTTTGTGCTGGTGGAGATGTTGTAGAAATCTATCATATGGGGAAAAGTGCCACTGCTTGTCAGTATTTTAGGGATGAATATAGTTTAAATGCTTATATCAAACGTTTTTCAAAGCCCTACATTTCTTTCCTAAATGGTATTTGGATGGGAGGAGGGGTAGGGATTTCTCTCTATGGTTCGCATCGAATTGTTACAGAAAATACTGTTTTTGCTATGCCAGAAGGTGCGATTGGATTTTTTCCAGATGTAGGTGCAAGTTTTTTCTTACCATCTCTTCCCAATCATTTTGGCATATATCTTGCATTAACGGGTGCACGCATAAAGTGGGGAGATTGCTTAAATTTAGGATTAGCAACACACGCCGTTGCTGAAATTGAATTCGATATGATTAGAAAAGCTATTATTGAGCAAGGAGATCCTACTTTAGCTTTAAACGAGCGAGCAATTACAAAAGACTATGAAACGAGTCATGAAATACGTTGTATTATTAACACTTGTTTTAGTGCCCATACCTTAGAAAAATGTCTTGAGTTGCTACATAAAAAAAGTAATGAAGGTATTTTGTTTGCTAAAGAATGTTATGATATTTTGCAGTTACGTTCTCCGATAAGTTTAAAAGTTATCTGGAAACAAATGAAACAAAATTCATCTCAAACGTTGGAAGATTGTATGAAAATTGAAAACCGCATTGCACATCATATGATTAATTCACATGATTTTCATGAAGGTATACGTGCTATGTTAATCGATAAGGACAAAAGACCTCAATGGCAGCCAGATAAACTTTCAAATGTGACAGATGAAATGGTGGATTCTTACTTCCAACCTGTTGAGCAAGAGTTATTATTGTGAAAAATAATTCACACAAACGGATTTCAAAAATCAATTTAATCTATAACTGTTATTTACGGTTTTTGGCACTCATTTGCTTAGTCCTAGGTATTTGTTATTGGATACGCCTTGTTGGTGTTTTTCCAGGTATTCTATGGCGTTTTGATCTTATGCCTTGGCAGTGGCAATTTGCATCAGCTATATTGGCTATTCTCTATCCTATTGCCTTAGTTGGACTTTGGATGTATTCATTATGGGGTATCATCGTGTGGTGGATTGCAGCATTGATTGAAGCAATAACAATATATTATTCTGATTTTATTTATCAGCCATTTCTGCCATTATTTCATGGAATATTGTTTTTAGCTTTCATAATACTGCAAATTGTGATGTTTTTTTTAAAAAGAGTAAAAAATAAAAAAACATCGTGATTGAAATTTTCGAGCCAGAATAACAGGCTCGATTTTCAAACATACGTTCCTCAAAGCGCTAATTCCAGATGTACTCTTTCCATAAAGTTCCATAATATATATTATGCGATAATATGATACAGCAAAACAAAAGAAACCCTATTTAAAAACATAAATCATATTTATAATCGTACAATTCACTTTTAAAACTAAATTATGGTATTGAACAGCATATTAAAATATTTGGTCTTTAAGAAAAATTTCTTAAAGACCAAAATAGTTGTAATGAAATTACGTCGTATAAATAATAAAAATTACTGTACTATTTTACAACGTTTTATACGTGCAAGATCACTCAACACAGCATTGCGATTATTTAACGCTGAAATTTCATTACTTTCACTGGATTTAGGATCTATAAAAAACAAAGCAGGAAAAAATACAACACTTGTTGCTGCTAAAGCCACGTTTTTATTTCTTGCTTTAGAACGCTCTGCAATTGTATCATTAATCTGACGTTTATTAGCAAAAAACTCCCGTTGAATATCGGCACAACTCATTGATCCGTCATGTATTGTTGTTGTTGAAATATTTTTTTCTAAACGCCCTCCACATGCTGTCAAGGAAACCGCTAAAACCACAATACATACACCCCGCTTAAAATTCTTATACATAAAATCCTCATTTTTGACATAAAAAAGTACTAAATATGTCAAAAATGAAATAAAATAAAGAATAAATTTAAAAGTGTTTTATTTAACTTAAAATATTGCGCATAATAAGCTTACGCATCTGTTTCAAAAGTAAGACCTTGATATGCAGGTTTTACATAGGATGGGACATAATTTATAACCTTGTTGTAATCCAGAGATCTGTCCATATGTGTAAGTATTGCTTGTTTTGGCTTTAAATATTCTATCCATTGTAATGCTTGATCAACAGAAAAATGACTCGGATGGGATTTAAATTGAAGAGCTTCAATGATGAGAACATCCAAATCCATTAATTTGGACAAAGTTTTTTCAGGAAGTTCACTAACATCCGTACAATAGGCAACATTCCCAATCCGAAAACCTAAGGAATAAATGTTTCCGTGGTGTTGTAAATGTGTATTGACGCTTATTGCTCCGCCCTGCCCCTGAATAATAAATTGGCTATCTTCATTTATAAGATGCTCTTTTAAAATGGGAGAATAAGATGAATCTTTTGGTGTTTGAAAACAATATCCGAAAGCACTTTTGAGATGCTCTAGTGTAAATCTGTCAGCATAGATATCTATTAAACATTTTTGTGCAAGTGCATAGCTGCGTAAATCATCAATACCATGGATATGGTCTGCATGAGAATGTGTGTAAAGAGCAGCATCAAGATGGCTTACACGCGCATCAATCATTTGTGAGCGAAAATCTGGACCTGTATCAATAACGATTGTTGTTTTGTCTCCTGAAGGTTTAATACGTTCAACTAATAAAGAACTTCTGTAGCGTTTATTTTTAGGGTTATTCGGATCACATGTTCCCCAATCACCATTGGGTCGTGGCACTCCTGGAGAAGGACCACAACCTAATATTGTAAATCGGTATTGATCACACATATCTTTTGCCTTATTTCATTTTACTAAATAAACGAAAAGCATTACGCGTTGTTATTTGAGCTGTTTCTTCAATGCTTAAGCCAATTGTTTCAGCCAAAATAGCTGCTGTATAGCATACAAAAGATGGTTCATTTGTTTTGCCTCGATGGGGATTAGGTGCTAAGAATGGAGCATCTGTTTCCACTAACAAATGCTCATGAGGCACAATTTTTGCTATTTCACGGATTTCAAGTGCACTTTTAAAAGTAAGAATACCTGAAAAAGAAATATAACCACCAAGTTCGATTCCAGCACGAGCAAGTTGCATTCCAGACGAATAACAATGAAGGATAAAAGGAAAAGCTCCTTCTTTTATCTGTTCACGTAATATTTTCTCCATATCGATATCGGCATTGCGTGAATGTATAACAAGAGGAATCTGTGTTTCTCGAGAAGCAATGATATGTTCTTGAAAAACTTTCTTTTGCTCTTCTGGTGTAGAATAATCATAATGGTAATCAAGCCCCCCTTCCCCAAACGCAACAATTTTAGGGTGATTCGAGAGCTGTATAAGCTCTTCCGCTGTAATATTTTGTTCTTCATGCGCATGATTGGGGTGTGTTCCAACGGAACAAAAGACTTGGTCATAGCTTTGCGAAATGGCTAAAAGCTTATCTAACTTATGAACATGGGTTGAAATTGTTATCATACGTTTAACGTCAGCATCTAAAGCCCGTTGGATAACATTATCCAAATCTTGTGAAAAATCTTCAAAATCAAGATGACAATGTGTATCAATCAACATGATAAGTATCTTCTTTCTTCAAGATATAACGAGGAAAAATCGGTTCTGGTGGTGGAAGATCAAGCCCTTCTTGAATTTTTGAATGACTTATATGATACAATAACCGATCATCTTCAGCAACCGCAAGGCTATCAAGAAGTTTGGCTGCTGATTGGGGTATGAAAGGCAAAAGCATAATTCCTATTCTCCGCAAGATTTCTACAGTGATATAAAGAACTGTAGAAAATCGCTCTTGGTCATTTTTACGTAAACTCCAAGGTTGTTCGTTGGCAAAATAGCGATTGGCATCCGCTACAATTGAAAAAATAGCTGAAAGTGCTAAATGCATACTATAGGAAGACATAGCTTGATGTACAGTTTCAAGTACTTGAAGAGATTGTTCTAAAAGCTGTTGATCTTGAGCTAAAAATGAAGTTGGTCTCGGGACTTGTGCATTACAATTTTTGGCAATCATAGACAAACAGCGCTGCGCTAAATTACCAAGATCATTAGCAAGATCAGCATTAATACGGTTCACAAGGCTTTCATGGCTATAACTACCATCTTGTCCGAATGGTACTTCACGGAGAAGAAAATAACGAACCTGATCAAGACCATAATGATCAACCATTTCAAAAGGATCAACGACATTTCCAATAGATTTTGACATTTTTGCACCACGATTAAGTAAAAAACCATGTGCAAAAATATTTTTAGGCAATTCAATTCCCGCAGACATTAAAAATGCCGGCCAATAGACTGCATGAAAACGAATAATATCCTTACCAATAATATGCGTATTTGCAGGCCAAAAATCACGATTTTTTGAATTTTCATTGAAAAAACCAATTGCTGATAGATAATTTGTAAGCGCATCAACCCAGACATACATCACGTGCTTTGGATTCTCTGGAACAGTAATTCCCCAATTAAAACTTGCGCGTGAAATAGAGATATCTTTTAAACCTGATTTGATAAAACTTATAATTTCATTACGCCGCTCAAATGGAGCAATAAAATCAGGATGTTCTTCATAATATTCAAGAAGAGGCTTTTCATAATGAGAAAGTCTAAAAAAATAACTTTCTTCTTCATTCCATTCAACTGGAGAGCCTAATTCCTTCTCACGACGGATGTTGTCTGGTCCAATTTCCGTATCTTTTTCTTCATAATAGGCTTCTTGGCGAACCGAATACCACCCCGTATAACGACCGAGATAAATATCGCCATTTGCTTCCATCTTTTTCCAAATTTCTTGACAAGCTTGATAATGGCGTTCTTCTGTCGTACGGATAAAATCATCGTTAGAACAATTTAATACTGCAAGCATTTTTTGAAATACAGCACTATTACGATCTGCAAGTTGCTGAGGTGTCATGCCTAATGCTGCTGCGGTTTGTTGCATCTTTAGACCATGCTCATCTGTACCAGAAAGAAAAAATACATTTTTTCCGTTTAATCGTTGAAAGCGGGCTAAGACATCGCTTGCAATTGCACTATAGGCATGCCCAATATGTGGAGCACCATTAGGATAAAAAATGGGAGTTGTTATGTAATATGTGTCACGCATGTCATACTCGTTGTAAAACCCTATAAATAAAAGATATAATGACATAACGTCTGTTCATCGTATTGTCACGGAAAAACTAATCCTCATGAATAATCTTATGAACTTTAAAAAGTAAGTTAATAACAAACTGCTTTTTATCGAGATTAAACAGTTGTATTTCCTCTATTTCTTGATGAATCTCTTGCCATTTTTCCGCATATTTTTTTGAGAGAAATAAGTCTCCCTTTTCAACAAGTATGATAGCTTTTTTTTGAATTTTATTAAGAATTTCATCACAAAATTGTTGAAATTGGAATGTAGAAGAAACAGATGAAAATGTTTGTGCAAGAGTATGTACAATCGTTGCGTTACAAACAGGTTTCTCTAGGAGAGCATCAATTGTTTTAATAATTTCAAGTCCGCCATGGCAAATAAGTAAAGCGGCTTTTCGAGGACTTCCTTCGGATTTTTTAATAATCGTTTCAATTGTTTTCTCATCAGGTAAATCCTGATTGGCGAAAATATGTGTAATAACTTTTTTCATTTCATCGTTATTCAACGGACGGAAAGAAATTTTTTGACACCGTGAATGGATTGTTGGAAGCAATTTTCCGGAAGAATGCGCGATAATAACAAATAACGTTTTTGTAGGTGGTTCTTCAAGTATTTTGAGAATTGCATTTGCTGCATTTCTATTCATATCATCTGCAGAATCAATAATAACAATACGCCATCCATTATCTTGCGATGTTCGGCTTAAAAAATGCATAATATCACGGATATCATCAACGAGTATTCCTGTTTTAAACTTTTGCGTTTTTACATCAAATCGACGTGAAATATACAAAAGACCAGGGTGACTTCCTTGTGTAATTTGGCGCCATGGAGTAGAATAAGGATCGGGTTTCAAGAAAGCCCCCTGTTGAGAACTTAAAATGTTCCAAGCAAGATGAAAGGCTAATGTAGCCTTTCCAATCCCATATTCTCCTTCAAATAATAATGCATGATGCAAACGCTCTTCTTTAAGCATTTGTGTCAAAAAATGACGAACATCCTCATGACCAAAAACAACATCATTCTGGGATGGTGATAAAATTGTATCAATATCATCATATTGGCGTGAGATATTTACATTACTCATGAAAGCTGATCCAACAATACCTGATGACAAATATTTTTTATTTGATGTGCAACGACTTCCACTGAGCCAGTGGCATCAATGACTCGAAATCTATGGGGTTCCTGTTTGGCCAACTGAAGAAAAGCTTGACGCCTTTGTTCTTGAATTTCCAACTGATCTTTTTCAAAATAATCAATTTCTTCTGTTTCTTTTCTTCGTAAATTTGCACGTTTCATACCACACATTGCTGGCATATCTAATAAAAATGTTAAATGAGGCAAGATACCATTGAGTGCAATACACTCTAAAACAGCAAGAAGAGAAGAACTGACTGTATTATTGAGTCCTTGATAAACGCGTGTAGAATCAATAAAGCGGTCACATAAAACGATTTTACCTTTTTGCAAAGAAGGCGCGATAAACTCGGTAACATGGTCGACACGTGCAGCTGTAAACAAAACAGCTTCAATCAACGGTCCATACTGTTGCGCTTGCCCCGACAACAAAATATACCGGATTGCTTCTGCTCCTAGCGTTCCTCCTGGTTCTCGTGTTGTAACAACATCATAACCTTGGTGAGAGAGAAACTCAGCAAGTAAAGAAATCTGCACCGTTTTTCCTACCCCGTCCCCTCCTTCAAATGTAATAAAATAACCCGACACGTATGACCTTAACCTTATTAGCACGTAACTACAAATATTTCCGTAACCATCCAATTGTTATTTCATAGAATGCATTTTTTACTTTTGCAAAGAAACTTCCTTCCTGAACATTCATTCCGGCAAAAACAGGTTTTTCCAGAAGAACCTTTTTATCTTCTAAAATTTGAATAACGCCAACTGATTGCCCAAAAACGATGGGAGCTTTCAACGGACCATGATATTTAATTTTTGCTTTAACATTTACTTTTTTTTCATTCGAAAGCATAAAACTTATTGGTTTTTTAACAATGAGTGGAACAAAATTTTGCTTACCACCATAAACAGAAGCACGACCAATCGTTTCTTCTTTTGTGAAAATCGTTTTGAGATCAAATGCTGTCATTCCCCATTGAAGAATGTGTTCTATTTCTTTTGTATATTTTTTACCATCTTGCAAACCATTGAGTGCTAAAAAAAGACGTCGATGATTTTTAGAAATGGTGGCAACCATTGAAAATCCTTCTTTTTCGCTGTAGCCAAAACCAAATCCTTCTACACCAATTTCCTTAGAAATAAGAGGGTTTTTATTACGTTGAAAAATATTATTCCACGTAAAATGAGGCTCACGATAAAGTGCATAATAATCCGGATATTCCTGAACAATATGACGTGCTAATATAATCATATCACGCACGGTTACAAATTGTCCCTCTTCGGGTAGCCCTGTTGCGTTAACAAAATGACTTTGAGATAATCCGACTACTTTCGCGCGCTGATTCATCAGTTTTGCAAAATGGGACTCATGTCCAGATATTCCTTCAGCAAGAATAATAGCAGCATCATTTCCATTCATAATAATTAAACCACGTAAAAGATCAGAAACACTGATTTCTGTCTTTATCTTTGCAAACATAGTGGTTGTACCGGAAGGTGCTCCACCTTTACGCCAAGCATTTTCACTTACCTTGAATTTCTGCGTACTCTTTAACAATCCCTTCTTTAAGTGATGAAATACAACTTCTACTGTCATCAATTTTGCTAATGAAGCAGGAAAAAAAGGAATATCACTTTGTTTTTCATAAAGTATTGTCCCTGTATCATCATCGAGTAACAACAATTGTGATGCAGAAATTTGAAAAACTTCTGCTCTCCCCCACGTGTCAAATGCCAATATTCCCCATAAAGTCAATAAGATCCTTAATGTTGTATACATAGCTCTCCTCCCATCCCAAAGATCAACATAAAGAATCTTATATAGGAAAAAACTTTTTTATTTCTGCAAATTGAGGAATTATTGACAACCAAAGAAAAGATTTTATTTTTATTCAGCGTTAGCAAAAGTAATATGATGCACTTTTTATCTTACATCTAAGTTGATTTTAATATTTTAAAGCATGAAAGAAAAAATATTTTTTATTTGTTGTTTTATATTTATAGTACATTGTTTATTATAATAAATTACAATATTTTAAATTTTATATTATTAAAAATACTGTAAGATTCCTTCGTTATATTTCCTCTTATATTGAATTTAATAAAATAGCTTGCTTACGCGTCATAAGTAAGGTTCGTATATGAATAAAATTTATTAAAAAGAGAGTAAAAATACTTCTTATAAACATGACAAGTATTAAAAATTATCGCACAAAAAATTGGAGGCTTGCAAAATGTACGATGGTGGCGGTTTATATCTTCATAAGTGTAAAGATAGTGATGTCTAAAGGCGTTACCAATCATACCATTCACAGGCTCTATCGTAAAATAGGCTTGTAGCGTGTTAAAATATGTCCCTTTTGAATAAGTACCTGAATTCGAATCTTAAATTTAATTGCAATAATATATTGATTTTATTTATATTTTTTAAGGTTAGGGACCATATAATTAGGTTCGGGAATAGGATTTTCACACTTTCCTTTACAAAGCGCATTCTTTTTGCCAGCTTTCTCTAATAATTTTTTTAATAGTTCTAAATCTTCTTGTGAAATAATGTTTATCAGTCTAGAAAACATACCAACAGCTTCACATCTGAATGTATCAGAAGGCTTTATAGTGAAGCTTTTACGACAAGCATCTGATTCTCTTCTCAAAATTTCTGCTACCTCTTGATCTAAAGCATAGAGTTCAATTACCTTTTCCTCCAGTCCTACAGGAACAGACTTTTTTCCAATCTCTATAGATGATAAAAATGCTACAGATATATCTAATTTTTTAGCCATATCTAAAAGGCGTTCTGAATGATCAATGCGAAGTTTGCGTAAGGTTTTACCAAATGGTGTTGGCATCTAAAAAATCCTATTAAAAAAGAAGCTCTCTCATGATTCTAGCAGAAATTCTTAGGTTTTGGTTAGCTCCTTTTAAAAATTGACTTCCTACCCTCCTTAATACACAAGGTTGTATGGCATGACGGATAAATCTCTTGACATAAGCTTGAAATGTAGTACATTGTAGTACAATTAAGTAGGAGATTTAGCAATGGGAAAAATTCAAGCCCGCATACCTGATGAAGTTCAAGAAATTGCAAGTGCAGTTATTAAGTCTACGGGTTTAACTATATCAGATGCAGTACGCATGTTTATGACCCGCATTGCTAGAGATAGAGCATTACCACTTGATCTATTCCAACCAAATATGGAAACATTACAAGCTATCGAGGATGCCGAAATGGGACGCGTCGAACGTACATCATTAGACGGCTTAAGGACCATGATACGCGCAGATAGAACCCAAGCGCGTAAATCTGAAAAGCAAACCTAAGTTTGCTATGCGGGAAATTGTCTATACGCGTTCATTCCGCCGTGACCTTAAACGTGAAAGCAAAGGTAAATATGCTAATGCACTAGAGGAGGATTTGCTGCTTGTGGTCCAAGCGTTAGCAGAGAATGAACCGCTAAAGGCGCATTGGAGAGATCATGCACTAACAGGTCAGTGGCGCAATTGTCGTGATTGTCACATAAAGCCCGATTTAGTTTTGATCTATCGAAAGCCAGATGCCAAAACACTAGAGCTTTTACGACTTGGTTCCCATTCTGAACTGCGTTTATAATTGGATCTTCAATTCATAGTAAAAAGAATTTTACGCATTTTTTTCTTTTATGACAGTTGTTCAGTTCTTTGAAAACCAATGCTTTAAATGTGCAATGACATTATCTAGCGCGTCCATGAGACGTGCAAAATCAAGGATAAGCAAAAAAAGAAAAAATGCTATCCACTTCATCAAGCGAGACATCATTTTCACGCTTTGATAGGTGATGATCATTTCTTGAAGCATTTCTTTTTCTGCTTCTGTAAGCTCTATATCGTCTTGTGTTTTTTTTCTAGCCATGTTTCCACCCACACAAGCGTTGACCCTGCTTGTTATGCTTTAAGATCTCTCTTGCTAAGTTTGAGCTAATGGTGTTCAGATCTTGTCGGCTTAAATAAATAGGTAACCAACCAACACAAGAAAAAACATATTTATTTGTCGCGCAACCAGTGAGAGAGAGCAGCACGCACATCAGCATCACTTTTTTGATTAACTTCACTTTCCACCTCAAGCCGTGTTGTGGCTGCTTTTAAAGCTTTTTCTGTTTGCTTTTGTTGCTCTGCTTTTTTCCCAAGAGTAAAAGCTCTTGCTAAAATTATAAAAAAAGCGGCTAAAGCCGCGCCTGTTATCATCAGATTTCTTTTCATCCATAAGATCATAGGCGGTGCTCCTGAAAGCGTTTAGCAACAAAGAAAATGCCAGTACATGCGGCTAAAACCATAATGGTTGCCAAAGCCCATTGAATGGGTCCATTGCCCGCTAAAAATCCACCAAGACCTGAGAAAGAACCAATAATCGGTGCCAATGCTTCTGCTTTGAAAACCCCCGTTGGTGCTTGCGTTTCTACTGTTTGATAATTGGAGGAAACATAAGCCCCTTTCGCCCACAACCCTGCCTCTGCTACACGCCGGTGTACAAGACCTTGTAAACGCTTGCCTCCCGCTTTGGTCCATTTCTGCAATTCGGTTGGTACAGCTTCATAATCCCCCCGATTAAGCCTTTTAAGCAATGTAGAGTTTTGGAAAGCTGCAATACCCACATTATAACAAAAGGAAACAAGAGCGCCGAACTGTTCATCGCTTAAATTCACACAAACTGCTTTTTCTACCGCTCTCTCATATTGCTGCAAATCTGCTAAAAGCATGGTTTCGGCTTTTTTTTCCGTAATCACCATACCCTCAACAACTGTTGGTTGACCGGCTTTTTTCGTATGACCATAACCAATCGTCCATATGCCAGAAGTATCTTGATAAGCCTGCAAGCGCAAACCTTCCCACTTTTTTAAACAGTATAAACAGTCTTTACTTATTTTCCGTGCCATTGTTCAATTCACCTTATAAATATACCTTTATGAGTACTGCTCCGTCACCACCGTCGCCGCCAATTTTGTCGCTTCCGTGTTTCCCATCAAAATATCCACCGCCGCCGCCGCCGCATTCTTTACCACCTCTACCACCGTTACCACCTTTGTAACTCTCACCACCTTGCCCCATGATAGAACCCTTGCATTGACCACCACCGCCGCCGCCGCCGCCAAGAAACGAACTTCCACCGGTACCAGCTCTCTTGTACTTCGTCTAAGCCTTCTAATGTATAACCGGCTGCAAAAAGGGGAAATAAGAGAAGGTTTTGCCCCTTAATGACACTCCATATTTGTAAGAGCCAATCATAAACATAAATATGCATCCCTTCGGTGTTATCATTGATAGAAAAATAAACACGAGAATAGACCGGATCAATACATGCCCTCATCTCATCAATGGCAAAGTTATTGTAAAGTGTGAAGATAGTTTTATCGACTTTTCCAAAGCCAATAGGAAGCATTTCACCAGCACTGTTGATTTGATAAAAACCATCATCAGATGCAAAGAAAGTACAGTCTCCACGGCTTGCAATTGCTGTGCTGCTTTTCGCACCTATTTTGTCTTTTATTTTTGCAAAACTGAATATAATTTTAGAGCCTGGTACAAAGGTTGCGTGATAAATGGCGGAGCGCATAAAAATAAGTGGATTTGTTGATTCCGTAGACCCTTGAACATATTCTCCATCGGGAAAATCTTGATAATCGCAACTTTTCTCCCCAACCGTCCAATGTGTCGCATCATTCAAACCTGACCACTGAACACGGTTTGGCTTATCTGTTAATTGCATCAGGCAAACAAAATCACCCCACACACGCACAAGTCCAGCACGCGGGGGATTACCACTCAAATCACAAAACCTTTCATCCGTTTTTAACGAAAGCATTTGTGGTGGGTCATTGCTATTAACAGCAATGATATGATCACCAAAGGCGGCAAAAGACCAAAGTGCAGTCTCATTGGCGTGATATTGTGTGTGAGGTTTGCTAATGTCTTTCCAGCCGCGCGTGCTGTTGTCATATTCATAAAGCTTTGTTGGGGCACCCACAATGATGCGCACACCACCCAATGAGCGCACCGCATAGACCCCCAAAATCACATCCGGAAAAGGATCTGAGACCGGCGCTACAATGGGAAACGGAATATACGAATTTGGTGCAGGTAAAACGTTCACGATCTCACTAGAATAACCACTATTAATAAATGCAACATCTGGTCTATACTCAGCAATAGGAATAAAGGTCATCAGAAATCCGTGTGTTGAATTTTTAACAAATTCTTGCGCCGTGATGTTTCAATTTGAAGCGCATCGAGTTGCTCTTGAAACATGGCAAAAGCTGCCGCTGCCATCTGTGGTTCTTTAATAATATTGGTATAAATTTCATATTTTGCGCGGGTTTTGATCAATTCATAGGCTTCACAAAACCATATGGACGCTTCTTGTGCGCTCTCAATGTCTTTTATTCTCACAGGATCAAGAATAAGCCTTATGGAATAAACTCGGTCTGGTGTTGGATACAAGACAAACTTTTGTTCAAAATAGGCATAGCGCGTAGGCATGCCATGGTGAGAGTCATCCTCAAGGCTCTCAATGAAGAGCGCGTCCCCATGCAAAAGCTTTGATTTGCTATGATTATCCTCATAAATATAAGCATCAACAATTCGAACAGCCCCTGTTATAGAGGAATGTGCCTCTGCGCCATAACGGCTTTTGCCCTTTAGAGTGGTGAAAACAATTTCACGGCTTTCATTGAAATAAAAAGGCAATCGTTCACAAAAGCGAATAGCCGAAAATATCGCCCTTTGCACTTGATCAACATACTCATCTGTTTGATCATCTATTTCATCCTGAATATCGTTTAACATCTGGATAAAATTTTTATCCCAAGGAGCAATGGTCTGTTTGTCTCCAATCGGACCACCTGTCTGTACTATTATTGTCATATCACCCTCTTCCAAATGTCTTGGGGCATCTTGTATGGTAGGGGGACGCAAGCAATAAACGCCCCCTTGCCTTTAACGATTGGTGTAAAACTCAACAATCACCTCAGCATCACCTTTGGTGCTTTGCTTGTCTCGTGTCATGTAAATCGTATTTTCAGCTTCTAATGGAACATCTCGTTCCTCCATGGGTATGTACACATTGCCATTGGTAGATTGCGTAAGCCCTACATCTCCATAATTATTACCATGAGGCTCTTTTCCAAATGTAGCTGTTACATCTTCAAAATCCTCCATGGTATAAGCTGTAATACTTTTGATAAAAGCCCCTCGGGGTAGAACACCAATTTTCGTTATCAACCCTTGGTATGTACATTTAATACGCGCCCGTAAAAAACTAACCTGCTGCGTAGAGTTGTTGCGTCCTTGCAAAACAGGTGGCAATCCCTCATCTATCATGCCAACGGTCTCAACAGTCTCAACGGGTTCAACAGGTTCAACAGGTTCCTGTGTAATTAGCGATTTTTCTGCCATAATTGTCATCCTTTAATAATTAGCTTGCTTCAGCAAAAGAAGGGATAACAATCGCCAAAGTCTTGTCCCCCTTGATCAGAATGAGGCAAGGTGTAGCGTGATTTTTTCATGCCGATAATGGTTTTAGCTGCAACCCCAAATTCACGTTGATAATCAAACAGTTCTTCAACAAGTTTATAGCGTGTTCCCCCTTTCCCATCACCTCCTGTTGCTCCATTGCCAACGCGCCCATAAGCCATGATAACACTTTGCGCACCAAGCAACACAGCACGGCGAACAGATGTTACAGGCTCTTGAGTCTTTGAATTGATACCATTGGGGACATGTTCAGCTTCACGCAAAATGACACCATTATACATCCCTAAAGAACCATTAAAAATTGGGTTCTTAGCTCCAGAGCCATCATAAGCTGCCTTGGTAATGTCTAACCATTGACCACTCTTTGTATTGGTACGCAATTAGGTCACCTGTGTTGGGTGGAGATACATCACATATGCCGATTTTCCATCAACACGAACAGGGCGCAAACGTGGATTAGCGAGTTTAGCGCGTTCAACAGCCCGATCTATAAGATCTAATGTAAAAACATCGTCTTTTGTAAGTTCTTCATCAGTCTTTTTCTTATTGGCACGAATAACACGCAGTTTGCTTGGCTCTAATGGAGCATTAAAACCATAATGTACGGGTTTAAGGGTTATGGTGCGTCCTTCGAAGTGAATCCATGGTGCTGTATAACCTGCTGCCTGAATGAAGAACATCAAACTTAAGCGATCTGCATACCAATCAACAAGCCCATCTTTTGCTTCTGTTCGTAAATTAAATAAAACACGTTGTTGATCAATGGTGCCTTCATATTTTACGCGTACAGCATGAGAAAGCTCGTTAATGCGCACCGTTTCATTCATAAATTGGAGTGCTTCTTCATTGCCTTCCAGCGTTTGTCCCTCGCTAACGCCATCCCCCATAAGTTGGACGCGTAATCCGCTCGTCACAGAGTCACCAGCGGATTTTCCTAGCATATCCAATACTTGAATAATGCTGTTTTTGCCTTTTCCCATCAGCGGTGCAATGGGCAACGCTTTTGAAGTTTCTGTGTTTAGCATCTTAGCCCAAACGCCAACGGCTAATGGGTCATTAAGATTTACCTGTGTTACTGCCATTTCAATCAATGCCTTTCTTGGTTTTTAAAACTCGCCTTGCGGCACCCCCAAACGATAACAATCACTTGGTTCTCTCTGTCGCGTCACCACGCACATCTCACGCTCTGCTCATAATTTGTTCAAATTTTTCGGGATTTTTCTCAACCCATACAGCAAATTCGGCTTCTGGCATGGAAAAGAGCGTTCTCACATCCATACCGCCGGTTGGAACTTGTCCGCCGCGCGCTGTAAGCGTCCGCGCTGCTTGAGAGCGCTCTTGAAGGGCTCCCACTTCGTCCTTAACTGGCGCTCCACTATAGCCAAAAGCTTTTGCTTTTTGCACCAGCACCTCAATTGGATTTATACCGGCTTTCTGACACTGCTGGCATATTTGGCGCAATTCAGCACCAATTTGCTGTTGCCGTGCCTCTGGGTCTTTCCATTGCGGATAAAGGCTTGCTTGCGCTTGTAAGACACTGTCTGCTCTTTCATAGAGATAGTCCGTGATACTGTCTAAATCTGGATATTTATCTTGTACTTGCGCTTTGGCTTCCTCGAAATAATCCCCCAACTTTTGGCGTTCATATTCCTCTTGACTCATGCGCTCTTGGCTCTCTCTCATATGAGAAAACTCATCAAGCAATTTCTGTTGTTCTTGTACCTTATGACTAAGCCATGCAAAATGTGCTTTTGGGTCGTCTTCTAGGGAGGGAACATTTTCCTCACGGCGGCGCGCGATTTCTTCCTGCATTGCGGCATATTTTTGCGCAAGTTCAATAGCCAATTCACGCGCTTCAATGGCGCTTTGTTCTGCCTTTTGGCGTGCTTGCCGCTCCTGCTCTAGTTTATCAGATTCTATTACATCAGAATTTGGCTGCTCTTGAAGTGCTTCTACAGCTGGCTGTTCAGAACTTTCCTCTGCATCAAAAACTTCCTCAACTTGTTCAGGCTCGACCAACTCAACAGCATTATCGCTGGCAAAATGTTCATCATAGATTGCTTGTTCTTCAAGAGTAAACTCTTCTTCCATATTCTGTTCCTTCAATGTGCTATTATATTTTTTGTCAAAACTCGATAGTGTTCCAACTGTGCTTGTAAAGCTTTGCGTTCTAAATCACGCTGCGCTATCTCATTTTTTGCCTGTTGCAACTCAAGCTGCATGCGTGCTTGTTCTTGTTTTAAAAAAAGTTCGATATTTTTCTGCTGCAATGCCGCTTGTTTCTGCTGCGCATCAAGTTGATAGAGTGTACTCTTTGCTTGCGCTTCCTGCTGTAAAACAGCAATCTTTGCTTGTTGCTCTGGAGTTAATTGCGCCCCTTGGCTTTGTTGCATCATCTGTTGTTGCTGTTGTTCTTGTTGTGCCTGCTGTGCTTTTGCCGTTAAATTTGCTACCAATGTTGCCGGTAGTGGGGAAAGCTTTAAAAGATCTGGAATCATCTCCGGTGTTAAGAAACCACCAAGTAACGGCAACATCTGCGTAATTGCCGCAAAAGTTTTCTCTTTTTCATTGGGGCTTGTCGGTGAATCATCAACAATAATATCGTATTCAAGCGTTGTGACAGCTTCACGTGTTAATGGAACATATTGGGCATTCTCTTGTCCAGAAATACGTACCAGACGCCCATCAGAGAGATAATTCTGGATAAGATAAAGGATAATTTTTCCTTGTCTGCACCGATAAAGCTTGAGATTATCAAATAAACCTGCAAGCAAATTAAGCGTTGATTGCCGGCGTGTATTTTCCAGAACATTCGCTTGATTAACCTCCCGTGTTCCAATAAATTCTGCCGATAACCCTGTTACATGTGTTATCGCTTCACGCGATTCATTAAACAGCTGGAAAAATCCATTGGGAAATTGTGCACTTGGCTTTGGTTGAATTTTCCCTCCTGTAAGCGCGCCATTTTTAACCCAAGTAATCGTATCCGTTCGCGCCCAGCTTTCCATGGCTTGGCGATCATCATCGAAAGCGCCTCGTTCTGCCATCAAGCCGCCCTTAGACTGGCTATTAAGGATATACATCACTTGGCTAAAATATTTATTCGACCATTTTTGTGGATCTTTTGCGGGGCGAACAATCCCGTAAAACTGGTTTTTAAGCTTATCCAGCGTGCCCGTGATACACTCCCACCCAAGTTGCCCATCAGGTGCTAATGGCTTATCGGGCTGGCTTAAAAGACGTCGTCCCAGAAAAGCGCGTCTCACCACTTTTTTATTAAAGCGTGCGCCTTGTAACTGTGGCATGATCCTTTGAAGCTGTTCAAACTCCTGTTTGCTATAGTTGCGCATCTGACCCGTTTGAATATCGGGCGCCTTGTAAGTGGTCTCATATTCAAACCAACGGCATTCAACCAGCGTAACATAGCGTTTTCCAGAACACGGCTCTGCGAGAGAGTCCGCATTGGAGTCATCTTGATACGCATCAAGCGACACATGAGAATCCTCAGAAGCGGTTGTACTATCGATAGCCCAATCGGCGTTAAGATCTTCAACAGCAACATCAGGAAAAAGACTTTTAGCATCCTCAACGGATTTGCGATCAACATACCACATACGCTGTGCGTCAATGAGATTTGGTCTTACAGCATTGGCATCCCAAACCATTTTTAAGGGATCTAAACGTTGAACAGCAGGTATCCCTTCGGGATCTGTATCATAATCAAGCCGCGTATCTGTCCAGCCCATACCGCAAATAACCATATCCTGAAAAGCATCGGAATCGGCATATTCCGCCTCTGCCTCATCACGAAACCATTCTGCTGCTCCAGTAAGCAATTCATTGGGTATTGCTGCTCCCATTTGCCGTGGTTGAAACTGTACTTCGCGCTTATTATTACGCTCCGCCCCAACAATAGCATTCACAAGGGGTGCAATGCGGTTAAAAGTCATGACAGGACGGCGTTGTGTTTTCAAAACCGCAAGATCTTCTTCCGCCCATTGACGACCATTATAAAAATCAAAATCTTCACGCGCCTGTTCACGCCATTCATTAACATGTTCAATATCTTCTGCGTACCAAGACTTTAAACGCTTATAGATTTCATATTCATCGAGGATTGTCGTTTTTTGAAAGTCTTGATCTAGAATGCCATCCATGATGCCGCTTCTCTTTCCATAGTGCAATAACGCTCTTGCTTGGGTTTGACATTTGGTGCTTCATAGACAATGCACATTAAACCAAAGGCATCCGCCCCATGGCTCGACCAATCATGCTCTGCACCCAAACCAATGCCGCGCTTCTCATCCCATTTCTCGTGATACCAATTCAGTGCTTTGCGCCCTGCTACCGTCATCTCTTCATTGAACCAAACAGAAGGCAAAATACGCCGCACCGCCTCTATACGCATCTTAACCGCCCCTGCCCCCTGATTAGGGATCACTTGCGTTTCAAAACCCGCATCATTTAAAGCACTCTCAAAACTCACATTGTGCACACGGTCTCTGGTCGCACCATCATGGGGCAAAACCATCAATGCCTTCTCATAACCATTTTGACGCAACCAGCCTATATGCTCTGATAACGGCTGTCCCTGTGCTTCGTAATAATTAAGCACTCTGATCTCTCGTCCAACAAATTGCGCTATCCATATCGCTGTTGCATCTGCCTTAGCACCCGTGCCCCCAATGTCCCAAAAAGCACGTATTTGCATCAAGGGGTCGCGCGCAACGCGCCCTATCCGCCCCTCTTGCTCAGCTGCCAACATTTCCTTTTGATAATAAGCACCTTGAACCGCTGTAAGATAATCCCCTTCCCAGATATGCTTATAGGTCTCTGGACGGTTTCTCAGATCATCAAGTCGTGCTTCATTCAAGATCTTGGGAAACTTCGGATTGTCTGACCAGTTGATCTCAACACGTTTGATTGCCTCATTGTCTGAAAAGCGAAACCGCTTCTCAACGGGGGCATTCTCTCGCAACGGGTTCCATGTCACCCATAATTCTGCATTCCAATCTTTTCCTTCTTCTCGCAAAGTCGGTATAAGCGTCTGCCAAGCCGTCTCTGTAACCGGCTCCGCCTCATCAACCCAACAAAGCAAAATACGCCCCATAGACTTGATACTTGCAATATTCCGGTCCAGACCAGAAAACTGAAAGGCTATACGACCATCTATCGATTTAATCGACGACTCCCCAACCTTGTAATAGTCCTTTAAAAAGTCATGCGCTTCAATGGCGCGTTTAATTTCCTCCAATGAACTTTCTGCTAGCGAGTTTTGAAACTGACGTGCACAAAGTATAGTGCCTGATATCCCTCTCCTACCAAATTGATAGCCTTTTAAAGCAGCCATCAAGGCAAATGATCTTGTCTTTCCAGACCCTCTCCCTCCCCAAGCCGCACGCACCAAAGCCTTACCTGTAAAAATCGGTATAAGCTTTGGAACAATATTAATCTGTCGTGTTGTCATGAACTAAAGGCGCGATTTCCACACGCGTTATCATCTTAATCGCCCCGCCATCTTCACCTGTCACTTGAAGAGGCAAAATCTTCCCCAACAATGACAGATAAGCAGCGGGACATTTGATTGCCTGTTTTTCGAGATAAGAGATCAAACCATCATCACCATATTTCTTACCAGCGCGCTCTGCTGCCTTAAGCACTGCTTCTTTCAAAATACGTGTCGTTTTATTTGGCACGCCTTTTACCCGCCCTTGACCTGCCTTTGGTGGCGTTCTTTTTGCAAGTTTTTCAGTGGTTTTCATGTGTGTTTCTTTTTGTAAACAAGACAATAAAAAAACCCCGCAAAAGCAGGGCTCTGAACAATCAGATAAACTTATAAGAAAGGTTATACCTTTACCGTAATTCTAGACGCAACTCGACTAGTACAGCAACGCCATAAAACACTATTTTTCATATCCTGTCAACAAAAAAATCACTATATTGTGTATTTTTTATTTTTTTCACCTAAATCTAGTGTCTTTAACAACCAACCACTCACAATTGTATTATCTCAACGAATCAATTATACGGAAGCACTAAATTATTGATTAGCAAAAAGTGGGGGGAATTAATGTTATTTTTCAAAAAAGCTGCTTTATGCAGAATTAAAAAGACATTTACACTAATTTTGTTTTTACCGTTCTTTGCTATAATTAGTCTTATGATACTTGCTTTTAATCCCTTCGGATTAGACAATCAACAACAAGATAAATTAATTGTACCAATATTTGTAGCATTTGTATCGTATCTTTTGATACTAAGTGCATGTGCAAGAGAAGAAAAGCTAAGTTTAAAAGATGAAAATATTGACAGCGCATTTTATGAGCTCTTATCCCTCCAATTCCAAACAGCGGCTTGGGCGGCTGGGTCGGCAGTTTTTGTGTTTTATCCTGTAATAGGAATAGCATTTTTAGGAGTGTTAATTTTTATTGGTATTTTTATTACTATAATAGAAAATTTAGATGAAATTGTAGGAATCGTAGCGATTATAGCATTGATATTAATTTGTCTTATAGCGTTTATAGCGTTGATCAAATTTATTTGGAAAATTGTCTAACAATCAAAATATTTATGAAGCGCGTTAAGAGCGACCCGCAATGAATTCACAAGATGTGGTAATGTTTGGTCTTCTACAACAAGATATTGCATTGCTGCATAAAGATTATACTGTCTATAGAGATGTTGTGTTTCTTTTATCGCCTCTTGCATATTAGAAAACTGCTCTGTTGCAAATTCAACCCATTTTTCTCTTGCTTTGTCATCAGAAGATGATGGTATTTCGTCATAAACAGCGCTTGGTAAACCTTTTGCACACAAATAGTCATTTTTCACTTCAAGATATTTTTGCGCAGCATCATACTGGTCTTGAGTAAGCACACCTTGCAAACAAAGCCGCCCAACATAAGTACCAGCAAGCGGATTTTTAGCCTCTTCAATAGTCAAACCAAAGCGTTTAGCACGCATTTCAATTGCCAATTGATTAACAGAATCTTGACGTACTTTCACTTGTGAAATGTAAGCATCTTTCTTTTTATTTTTTTTCACTTATACCCCCAAATGTCTGTCTAATATCTTGCCCAATTTTATCTGATGCTAAACATGTTTCTTTATCCAAAATAAATAACCACGTGGATAAAGAGAGACCTATAATTATAGTTAGTACACTTATCTTTATTTTATCATTAGCCAGCCCCCAAACGAATACAACCAATGTCAACATAAATACAATGATTATTGCTATTTCAAAACCAGTAGCAGGTACATCATTACCTTTATTCTCTAACAACGCTTGTTGCATAAGCATATTATTCTGTATAATTATTTGCAAAGAATTGGATTGACTCATTAACATCAAAAAGGAACCTCATCATTTATAACAGTATGAGGCGTATCAAGAGGTTGCTGGAAACTTCTGTCATAAGAAGATAATGGCTCTTGATTATCATTATTTTTTCCGTCTAAGAGCTTTAACTCGCCTTTGAATTGCGGTAAAACAATCTCTGTTGTGTAACGGTCATGCCCATTTTTATCTTGCCATTTGCGTGTCTGTAATTTTCCTTCTACGTAAACTTTTGAACCTTTGTTTAGATATTGAAGTGCAATTTTTGCCAAATGTGGATTAAAAATCACAACTGAATGCCATTCAGTTTTCTCTACTTTTTGATGAGTATTTTTATCCGTATAGCTCTCAGAAGTCGCTATACTAAAATTGACTATTTCTGCTCCAGAATTCATTGTTTTGCTTTCGGGATCAGCACCTAAACGCCCGATTAACATCACTTTATTTAGCATGTTTTTTCTTACCTTAAATTTGTATTTTAATACATGCAAAATCCTAGCATGATTTGCATATTTTTTCAATTATTTCAAAAGGATATTATTGTTTTTTAACATATAAAATTATGTCTTAAAGCGCTCTTTGATAAATAATCAATTGACATAAATGCATGGTGTATAGTATCAAGTATCAAGAGGGTATATATGGCAATCGTTAGTTTTAAGCATAAAGGGTTGAAATTATTCTTTGAAAGAGGAGTCTGCAAAGGCATACAACCCGCGCATGCTAAAAAATTAGCAAACATTTTAGTAATTTTAGATACAATATCCGCGCCTGAACAAGTTACTCTTAAATCGTATCGTCTACATGCGCTTACGGGCGATTTAAAAGGTTACTGGTCAATGCGTGTCAATGGAAATTGGCGTGTTACCTTTCGTTTCATTGGGACAGACGTTGAACTGGTTGATTATCAAGATTACCATTGAGTTTTGAGGTGTTATTATGATGTACAATCCTCCACACCCTGGCGGCATTTTGAAAGAAGAATTGCTTGATGAATTAGGGTTAACAGTAACAGAAGCTGCAAATCGTCTTGGCGTTGCACGTTTAACTTTATCCCGCGTCTTAAACTGTCATGCAGCGATTAGCATTAACTTAGCTTTACGGTTAGAAAAAGCGGGTTTAAATGATGCGGAATTCTGGCTTAAATTGCAACAAAAGCATGATTTGTGGCAAGCTCGGCATAACAGCCCAATCCCACATATTTCACCTTTAGAGCAAGTAGGGCATCTTTAAAATCAAGCAGCCCACGATAGTTTTTTATGCTCTTGTTGATTTTATCTATAAACGTTCGGAAATTTTACTATGGCTTTTTAACTGAGCACTGTAGTGTGTAAATAGATATATTTATTAAACTGCGTGTATGTAACATAAGAAACAATACACAAACTAAAAAGGAATACCAAAGAGCAATATCTGAGTACCAAAGTATAGTATCTAATGAAAAAGAAAGCTTGTACTCCACGTACTTAGAAATAATAGGTAAAGAGACCGTTTCCTTATAACTATTTGGGAAAATTAAAACGAAAAGCGCTAAACTTATTAGCTTTAAAAGTCTATGCATATACTGTTGTAAATCACGTGTTAGTTTCACCCAACCTGTTGTATTTCCGCATTTGTATTTTGGGTTGTTTTGCAATTCAGAAGGAGTATTGGAATTGCATAAAATTGCAAAAACCGTTGTGACTATTACCAAAGAAACAGATGCGAATGTCAAAATACTCTGAATAAAGTAAAGATTTTTTTTAATTCCTAAAAAACATATAAATATAAAAGTTATAATGCCAAACAAGGCTCTTAGCTGCTTATCTGTAAACATATTTATTTCCTGTGGTACCTTTTTGTCGATTTAAATGCATATCTAATCGTAAAATGATCAGCACTTTTCACTATTTTACTGTTTTAAGCCGCTTTAGAATTGCTACTGTTATGTTGCTCTTCACTAGGCTTGCCTATTCTCATGAATGAAATGCGCTTGCCTCCTAAAGCTAGGTTACGCGTATTTTCAACTGCTATAAAAACCTTCTCAGCAACACCATAAAGCCTGCTTTCTAAATCGCGACAATACTGCGCCAGATCAGCGCATGAGGGCACAAATGTTGTGGACATGCCTTTTGCCTCACCACGTATAAGATTTTTAACGGCTTGCAATAAAGACCAGAGTGAAATGCCGTTAAGAGCAGCGATATAAGCCTTTGCACGCGCTTCTGCATTCGAAACTTTTTGCATTGTCAAACCACCTTCAAGCACATCAAGAGCTTCTGCTATGTCTTCAACAGATGCTTTCAAGGTAAGTAAGTTTTGAACAGTCTGATAAGCTTCTACAGCTTGTTTCTCTAGGGTTTTTGTCAATTGACTGCCATTGATCAAGGTCCATGGGAATTCCAGAGTTACACATCGCTCTATCTGTTGCACGGTATCTTGTAGAGGCGTCACTAAGCTGTGTTGCACCGATAAGATTACGGATTGTCTCTCCGGTACCACCGCGAGTTCTTTGATCTTTTGAAAAGTTTCCATTGTTTCCACCATTGTTGTTCGTGTTTTTCGTTTTTTCTAAACCCTCGATAGCCCTGCGTACCCAGTTACGCCATGTTGCTTGCCAATCGATTTTGATTGCATTTGCTCCGGCTTTTGAACGCCAGTAATCTCGAAACTTTGCAATTTCGACTTTGACGCGCTCTGGAGGCAAGCCCTCTTCGATTGCAAAATCGTAATCGGGTTCAAAATCCGCAGGCAATCGACACCGCGATTAGCTTTCGCTCGTTTTGCTTTTTTGGGAACGTTCTCTTGCTCGTGAATGGGAGGTTGGTTGTCTGATGAGGTTTCGATTTGCTCTGATGTGGTCTCAACAGCAACAACCTCTGTTGGCTCGTCAACCTGTTCGTTTTTTTCTAAACTTTCAGAACCAATTTCTTTTTTTGCTAAAACGATAGTTTTAGTTTTTTTATATATATTCTTATTCTGGTTCTTTATAGCTTGATTTTGCTTATCGTTTGCTTCAGAAAAATTATTAACATGTTATTTTGTATTATTTTTTGCTTGTGCACCTTTTTTACCAGCCTCACTACGAACTTGCGATATGTGCTCTTTTTTATCAGCAAAATCGTTTAGCTCTTCTTCAACGCGCGTATTCCACACCAAAAAATGGAAATGGCTGGTGCAAGTCCTGATGGGTTCATTGGAGAGGACGGTTTAATCGAAGTCAAATGTCCACAATCAACGACTCATCTTCGTTTTTTTATAGGTGACGAAATCAAGCCAGAATATCACGCACAGATGCAATTCCAAATGGCTTGTACAGGACAAAAGTGGTGTGATTTCGTAAGCTATAATCCAAACTTTGTAGGCAAATCTACTGGTTTGAGAATGAAAATCAAACGCATCAACCGTGATGAGAAACACATTGAAGAGATCAATAAAGCGGTCGAAATCTTTTTAGGGGAAATAGAACAAGAGATGCACAAGATTTTGACAAAAGCTGATTAAACCTATGGGGGTGCTCTCTCCTCCCAGCACCCCCGCCCTTTCCTAACAACTTTTAAGTAATGCATGATTTACGCTACGGGTGGATTGTGCGCAAATCAAGGAAATAAACCATGGAAAAGAAATATGAACTTACTGATGAAACAATCGAAGTTGGGCGCAAAACGCTCTGCCGCATTCGTGCATTGAGAGATTTGGGGGACATCAAGCAAGGTGACCTTGGCGGCTATATCGAGAAAGAAGACAACCTATCGCATCATGGTAATTGCTGGATTGGGGGTTATGCCAAGGTTTATGATGATGCTAAGGTTTACGAAAATGCACAAGTTTATGGTGATGCGCATATTTACGGTCATGCAAAAATTTACGGTGAAGCATGTGTATGTTGGAACGACTGGATTGATGACGATAGAAGAATCTCAACTAGAAAACAAACCAGATGAGAAAATATGAATTGACTGATGAAACAACAGAGGTTGATGGATTTACGCTTCACCGAATTAGAGCATTAAGAGATTTTGGTGGCGTCAAGAAAGGTAACCTTGGGGGCTTTATAGAGGATGAGGACAACCTAAGTCATGAAGCCGACTGTTGGGTTAATAATGAAGCTATGGTTTATTGTGGTGCCGAAGTTTACGACAGCGCTAAAGTGTTTGGTAACGCGAAAGTTGCTTATTTTGCACGCGTTTATGGCAATGCACAAGTTTATGATAACGCAAAAGTATATGGGGGGGATATTTTTGGGGACGCACAAATTTACAAATATGCAATTATTGATGGTAATCCAAGAATTTATGGCGACGCACAAATTTATGCCGATTACAAAATTGTTTACAAGGAAAAGACAGAAAACTTAACAGGGGACGACGTTCCTTTCTAGCAACACAAACAAACTTTTAACACCAGCGTGATTCACGCCACGGGAGAATTACATCTAAAATGAAGGGGAATAAACATGCCACACCGCCCACCTACTATCACGCAACCAGCTATTGCTCGTGCTTTAAGAGAAGCTAAAAAACAAGGATGTGAACTCATAGAAATCAAACCTACAGGGGAATTATTAATTCATATCAATAAAACCATAACACCAACAACGACAGATAATACTTATAGCATTGACGATTTTCCACCGCTTGAAAATGAACAAGAAGACTACGAGACCAGCAAAAGCTGCCCCTCTGTCGACGGTATAAAGTTTTAGCCATGCCAAAAAAACGCCGTCCACCGCATCTTGTTCGTGAACGTACACGCCATGGTAAAGTTATATGGTATGTACGTATTGGTCATGGACCACGGTTTCGGATTGAAGGAACCTATGGAACGCAAGAGTTTGTTGATAATTATACGCTGGCTATTAAGCAAGCACAAAATGGCTCCTCCAAAACAAAGAGGCGTACCAGACTCACAGAAGGGTCTTTCGATTGGTTATTGCATCAGTATTTACAAAGCATGCAATGGCATAATCAATCAGAATCCACTAAAAAAGTTAAATATCGAATTCTGAATAATGTTTCTAAACATATCGGTGATCGTGCATATAAAAGCATAAACAAACAACACATTCTTGAAGCCGTAGATAGAAGGCGAGAGACCCCCGCGGCTGCAAAACATTTTTTGACCTCTTTAAACGGTCTCTTTAATTGGGCGGTTGATAATGCCCTTTTAAATAGAAATCCTGCCTTTAATATAAAAGCACCAAAATCTTTAAACAGTGAGGGATTACTGCCATGGCTAGAAGAGGACATAGACAAATATTATCACCGTTGGTCACATGGTACACATGAACGCGTCTGGATTGATGTTCTTCTTTATACAGGCTTGCGCCGTGGTGATGCCGTTCGTATCGGCTGGAAAGATGTCAAAGATAATATCATTTATCTCAAAACAGAAAAGAGCCAATTTAAAACAGATGTTTTTCTTCCTATTTTACCAGAACTAGAGGAAACCTTTAAAATTGGTCCCATAGGTAATGAAACATTTATTTGTGGTAAAGGTGGAAATAAGCTTGTCAAAGAAAGTTTTGGCAACCTCTTTCGTGAAGCATGTAATGCGGCGGGTATTAAAAAATCAGCGCACGGATTACGAAAATTAGCAGCAACACGTGCAGCCAATGCTGGTGCGACAGTTTCGCAAATGAAAGCGCTTTTTGGCTGGACAGAAGATAAAATGGCATCCCTTTATACCAAAACAGCCGATAGAAAACGACTTGCAATAGAAGCAATCAAAAAACTTCAAAAAAGTTAGGACAATGAGTGGCTGCTAAAAAACAAACCAAAGCCCCGTCAAAATTATGAATGAAATTAATGCGGCGTTTGAGGTGCATCAGAAACCAGAGGAGAGATAGGTGGTTGTGTCTGTTGCATTGTTTGCCATAAATTATAATTCGTTTGCATATCCAGCCAAAATTTTGCTTTACTAAAACCAGCTAGTTCTAATTTCACTGCAAGTTCGGTACTCATAGAGGCATGTCCGTTAATCACTCTTGATAGAGAAGCTCTTGTCATATGGAGATGATCAGCTAACTTTTGTATTGTTATCCCCATTTCTTCTAAGAAAGCTACTTTTAGAACTTCGCCCGGATGTGCGGGGTTATGCATCATTTGTTTTCGTTCCTTTCATCAATGGTAATCTTGATAATCAACAAGCTCCACATCTGTTCCTATAAAGCGAAAAGTAACACGCCAATTTCCATTCACCCATATGGAATAATATCCCGTAAGTTCACCTTTAAGAGGATGCATTTTAAAGGCAGGCGCTTTCAACATTTCAGGCGTCGTAGCACTTGTTAAAGCTGTCAAGATAACGCGTAATTTTTTTACGCGATTTGGTCGAATAGCTTTTGTGGAACCCGTTGTATAAAATAATTTTAAGCTCTTATGTTTGAAACTCACAATTGCGATTACCGCCCCTTATCGTATATCGTCACTATACGATCAATAAAAATAAGAGTCAAGCGCCCTGCTAGCAAATCCAGTTATCTAGATAAAATGATTGGGTATAAGCTATAAAAAAGTTAGGGATAGGTAGAAAATAAGTTAAAAGAATCAACGGAATCAAAACTCCCGAACTTTTATTATAACCTATTGATTTGATTAAATATTAGCTGGGAGTACGTGAATTGGCAATGTAAGTGTATTTTGTTTGAGACGCTCTGTTTTTCGTGAGGGGACTTACTCCATTAAAGAATACGATAAACAAAAGCATGAGGTAATGCATAATCTCTTCATAAGATATTACCGTGGATGCTTTGGAAAGCTGCAAAAACGAATCAAAAGAAAATATTTTTTTACTTTTTAAGCTTTTTATTCCTCTCAAATTGATTGTATAGTTGCTTTGGAAATTACACAAACAGACCCGATACAATAATCTACCCTCGTCTAGCAAAAGCTATTACAGCAAGAAAAGTAGGCGCTTTATTAAGCAAGCAATATCATAAAACGACCAATAGATCAGCAATGGAGTGGAAAGGACGTACTGAATTTATAATAGCACCCAACCACGCTTTTTTAAAAGGACAACGCGCTTTAAGATGAAAACCTTCCACTAATAAATCCGTAAGTTCTTATCTTTTTTACTAGAGAATTATATAGATAAAAAATCAAGGCATTTTTTCTTAAAACAGCTGTAGCCAATTGACCTTTGTTTTTTTGTTTAGCTTATTTATAGAAGCAACTTGATCGAATGGCATCGGCTTATCAACCATGATAGGACCAATTTCTGGCAATTTAACTGCAACAGTTTTATTACGTTGTTCCTGTTCAACAGCAGCTGCTTTAGCTAATTCTTCTTTGTTTCCTGTATTACGCTTCTCTTTTAACAAAACAGTTTCTCTTTTTTTCAAAGCATTTTCTGACGCTAATGAATATGAGGCAGCATTTCCAGGAGTATAAGAGGCCATTAAATATGCACCATCATAATAGCCAACGGGTGCTTCAGCAATATATTCTACTTTAACATCTGTGACCCCCCTATCTACATACCCCAGTATTGCCGCAGCTTGCCTTGATAAATCAATGATTCTGTCTTTCATAAAAGGTCCGCGATCATTCACTCTAACAATGATTGAAGATCCATTTTTCAAATTAGTAACACGAGCATAGCTAGGTAAAGGCATTGTAGGATGAGCAGCAGTCAAAAGATTCATGTCATAAATTTCACCGTTGGCAGTTAAACGTCCATGAAAATCTGAACCATACCATGATGCTTCGCCAACACGTTTATAAGTCGGATCATTTTGAGGATAATACCACTTTCCTTTTATTTGATAAGGTTTACCAACAACAGCTCGTCCACGCTTTTTTTCTTCCGATTGTTTCTTCTTATTGGATACTTGTTGAGGTAGGACAGAAGTGTTCACGTCAATTGGTTTATTATGATAGGAATCTTTTATTGAAAAATTCATAGTTTGGCTTGCGCAACAAGATACCAGTGACTGAGAAATGACGATCATAGAAAACAATTGAAGTGTTGGTTTAATAATAAAAGTAAATTTCTTTTTTCTATTTGAAGGCATCTATTCAGTCCACTTATTTCTGTTAAGTACTACTGTAAAAACCACGTCACGCTGTCACGCTTTCTGTACGCGACGGAAGAATTTACGTTTTTAAATGATTTCCCTCGCGCATATACCACTCTTGAATTTGTCCCTTTTATCAAGAAATTAACACATTGTTAACCTTTTTATGATTTTCGTAAGAAATAAATGTACTATAGTAGATGTTAAAAAGAATAAAAAATAAACAAATCAACATCTTATAGAAAAGTCATTTCATAATATAAACTGTGAATAAGTGGTGATTTTAGCAACTTGTTTTGCGAATCATGTAATGCAGTAGGTATAAAAAAATCAATCTATAGATTGAGAAAAGGAGCAACCATATGTGCTGCCAATATAGGTACAACCGTATCGTAAGCTTAAAGCTCTTTGTTGTTGGACAGGAGACAGCATAGCATCGCTCTATTCCAAAATACCTGATAGAAAATGACTGGCTATAGAATCAATAAGAAACCCCAAAAAGAATCAAAACAAGAAAGATTCTTAAATTTTTGTATAGTCTATTGATATTATTTAAAGTTGGTGAGCGCGCAGGGATTCGAACCCTGGACCTACTGATTAAAAGTCAGTTGCTCTACCAGCTGAGCTACGCGCTCTCACACAAGCTATCTAGTTTGGAGACTATCTAATTTGCAGAAAGTGAAGGGAACATACGGTTGACTTTTCATTTGGTCAACACCTTTTGAAGAAAAATATTATTATTTTCTTCAGTTATCAATAATTTTCCGGTTTCCCTCCCTTTTTTCATCATTGTATAGGTACTCTTTAATCTTCTTTTTGAAGTTTCAATCAAGGAATAATTTCACTGCGAAATATTGCATAGATTCGAAGCGCTAAAATTATAAGAAATTACCCCTTCCCTCACATGGCTTGTTGAGCATAATGGATAGAGAAGAAAAATACTTTTTACTGTAATATCATTTTCTCACTTGAGTGAGAGATCTCAAATACTGTGAGATTCTCTCATTTCAAATCTGTTTATCTTGAAACAATAAAAAGCATTTTTTTGACCGATACAAGTGAGAGAATAAAACTATAAAAAAGAAATGAAAATACCTTCCTTTCAATAACTAAAAATTATCGCAACATTAGGGTTCAGTAAAATAGTATATAGCGGTTGGCACGTTAGACCTGAAAATGGGATAATGAGAAACAATTGCATTTTGAGGGTGTGATTTTTATTCATGCATAATGAATATATAACGAAAGCCAATTTATTCTATAGAATAAAGCAGACATGAAGCAAAAATTTAGTGTTGGATAATTCAGTCACAGCTATAGAGTACTTTTATACATTGTTTAATATTAATGTAGATATATAATATATAAATAATAATTTAAATATGTCTATAAATAAATGTATTGCTTCATTAACTTAAATTATAAGATCAAAAATAAATAAAATAATTTTGATTTTGCGAGAAAAATTTGTAAAAGTGTTATATATACATGTATTTTTACTTTACTCCTTTTTTATTATTTTGATTGGAATATTGAATGCTAACATGTAAACAATATGAGCTACTCTTGTTTATTCATAACCATATAAAAGAAACAGGTGTTCCTCCTTCTTTTGAAGAAATGAAAAATGCATTAGAACTTTCTTCAAAGTCTGGTATTCATAAGCTCATTATAGCCTTAGAACAACGAGGGTTTATACGTCGTTTACCCAATCGCGCTCGTGCAGTGGAAGTGATTCGACTCCCTGAGAAAATAACATTTAATCTTTCTTTAGCACGTAAAATTTCTCCCAATATGATAGAAAGAAATAAAAGGGAAATATCAAAAAGCTTGAGTAACCTTGACAACTTTGATGAAGAAGAAAAAAAAAATATCACCATTCCTATCATGGGACGTATTTCTGCGAGCGTGCCCGCCTCTGCTATACTACAACAAATAAACACTCTTTCTCTCCCACGCAATATGGTTAATACAGGTGAGCACTACGCATTAGA
Source organism: Bartonella sp. MU37NMGALS (assembly GCF_042194015.1). Classification (NCBI taxonomy): domain Bacteria; kingdom Pseudomonadati; phylum Pseudomonadota; class Alphaproteobacteria; order Hyphomicrobiales; family Bartonellaceae; genus Bartonella; species Bartonella sp. MU37NMGALS. The sequence continues at coordinate 42,763 of NZ_JBHIML010000005.1, read as the reverse complement.
AGTTAAAGATAATTCTATGATGGAGGCTGGTATCCTTGATAAAGATACGATCATTGTGAAACGTCAAAATACAGCAATAACAGGTGAAATTATTGTTGCGTTTATTGATAAAAAAGAAGCCACATTAAAACGTTATCGACGCAAAGGCGCTTCTATTGCATTAGAAGCCGCAAATCCTCATTATGAAGCACGTACATACGAATCCGAGCGTGTAGAAATACAAGGTAAACTTACCGGACTTATTCGCAAATATTAAAAATAAACCTTATAGTACGCGATAGATATCGCAATAAGAAGCTGTTGAGTATTTTTTATTGCGCCACACGCAGTTGATTTCCTCTCCACGGCCAAAGGATGCCCCAATTCGGTCTATAAACAATTCAGATCCTTATCGAGCGGGTTTCATTTTCCCTTCCCTCCATGTCCTTCACTTACGCAAGGCGTGACAAGTAAGCTTTAAAATATTCACCACGTACTTTATAAAAGAACTTGAATGCTTTGAAGGAAGCAGCCTTATATCATCGTCCTCAATAAAAGAATTTTACGATATAATAAGATAAAATTGTATGCATGCATAAAAATACATAAAATTTTGTAGAAAAAAATCAAATAACTTTGTAACAGATTGTATTGCATAGGTATAAAAATAAAGAACATTATTTTTAAGTTATAAAAAGCCTAACTCAATCATTCATAGTAATTGTAGGATCATCATGGTAGCACCTCGTATTAGTTTTGTCTCCCTCGGATGCCCAAAAGCACTCGTAGATTCTGAGCGAATTATTACACGCCTTCGCTCTGAAGGGTATGAAATTTCACGTCAACATCAAGGAGCTGATGTCGTTATTGTGAATACCTGTGGCTTTCTTGACTCGGCAAGGAGAGAATCATTAGCCAATATTGATGAAGCTCTCAAAAAAAATGGAAAAGTTATTGTAACAGGGTGTCTTGGTGCTGATCCTGACGTTATTCGCCAAACGTATCCTAATGTATTGGCTATTACAAAACCGCAAGCTTATGAAAGTGTTATAGAAGCTGTTCATACAGCAATTCCTCCTGTTCATGATCCTTTTCTTGATTTAGTTCCTCCCCAAGGTATTCGTTTAACACCTCGCCATTACGCCTACTTAAAGATTTCTGAAGGATGCTCTAACCAGTGTAGTTTTTGTATCATCCCTACTCTGCGTGGTGATCTCACTTCACGTCCCATCAGCGATGTTCTTCGTGAAGCTGAAAAACTCGTGCAAGCGGGTGTAAAAGAACTTTTAGTTATTTCACAAGATACAAGTGCTTATGGTATTGATCTTAAATATCTCGAAAATTCTTGGAAAGATCGTACAATCAAAACAAAATTCTTTGATCTTTGTCGCGAACTAGGCGATATGGGTATTTGGATACGTATGCATTACGTTTATCCTTATCCCCATGTTGATGAAGTTATCGAACTTATGGCTGCAAAAAAAATTCTTCCTTATCTGGATATTCCTTTTCAGCATGCATCACCAGCTGTTTTGCGTCATATGAAGCGTCCTGCACTCATAGAAAAAACAAACCGTAGAATTGAAAAATGGCGAAAAATATGTCCAGATCTTGCTTTGCGATCAACATTTATTGTTGGTTTTCCTGGTGAAACGAATGAAGATTTTAATATCCTGTTAGAATGGTTAGAAGAAGCAAAAATTGAACGCGCTGGGTGCTTTAAATATGAAGAAGTAAAAGGAGCAGCCGCAAATGATTTGGGATTAGAAAATATTCCTGAAGAGGTGAAAGAAAATCGCTGGCATCGTTTTATGGCAAAACAACAACAAATTTCCACACATCTTTTAAAGAAAAAAATTGGAAAAAGACTCCAAGTGCTTATCGATGAAAGTCAAGGAAAAGTTGCCAAAGGTCGTAGTCAATATGATGCTCCAGAAATAGATGGTGTTGTCCATATATCATCACGACGCCCGTTGCGTGTTGGTGAATTTGTCAGCGTTAAAATTGAACAGTCGGATGCCTATGATCTTTATGGTGTAGCAGTTTGAAAATTTAACTTCTTCCCTGTCCTCAATGATGAAGATTTCTATCGGCATTGGTTTATAAAAAGATCAGCTACTCACAATCGAACTTGATCACTTATGTAACTCACTTCATAAGAATTCACGAGCAATCGTTACCCTGAATGTTTCTATACACTAATACAAAGCAGTTATGTATTCTCTTAATTTAATGCCTTAAATGAGCCTTAAACGACGATGACGGCGGCGCAAAAGAATAAAATCCACAAGGTTCACCATTTTTACTTAACAAAAGAGCAAATCGACAATCGTACTATTTTCCCATTTTTCATATTGCGACAGTTATTAATAAGTGAAAGGAAACTTTTTTCAATAGTGTTTTATGCACACAAAAATTTCCTTTGTGATATGCAGGCGGATGTTTTTTATGGATGCAATATAAGAGAATTTGAAACAAAATAATCTTACGGTATTTAAATTAAAAAACATAAATTATCATTATAAATAAGTATCTTATCTTAAACTCTTTGAACTTATTTTTTAATATCTAATCTTTATTAACAGGTCTTAAAATTAAAGAATTTCTTATCAAGCAAATGACTTGGGCGTACATTTGTTAAAGCGCGAATCATCGTATCTTTACGTCCTGGCATTTGCCTTTCGATATTTTTCAGCATTTCTTTCATTGCATTACGTTGTAAACCATCTTGACTACCGCAAAGATTACAAGGAATAATCGGAAATTGCATTGCTTGAGAAAATTTTTCCATATCCTCCTCAGCTGCATAAACAAGAGGACGTAACACAAAAAGATCTCCTTCATCATTTTTAAGTTTTCCAGGCATGGCAGCTAATCGGCCACCGTGAAACAAATTCATAAAAAATGTTTCTAAAACATCATCACGATGATGACCTAAAACTAATGCAGAACATCCCTCTTCACGTGCAATACGATAGAGATTACCACGTCGTAATCGAGAACAAAGTGAACAATATGTCTGCGACTCTGCCAATTTATCTGTAACAATGGAATAAGTATCCTGATATTCAATACGATATGGAATTTTATAAGAACTTAAAAAGTCTGGAAGAATATGCTTAGGGAATCCTGGTTGCCCTTGATCAAGATTACAGGCAAGAATTTCAACGGATAAAATCCCTCGCCATTTTAAGTCTAAAAGAAGCGCTAATAAACCATAAGAGTCTTTTCCACCCGATAAAGCAACAAGCCATTTTTTTCCTGTAGAGAGCATAGAAAAATCATCCAAAGCTTGTCGCATATGACGCAAAAGTCGTTTGCGCAATTTATTAAATTCTACGCTTGAAGGAGCAACACGAAACATTGGATGACAACTATCTGCTTCGCTTATTAAAGGATCATCTCTCCCTTCGTTTTCTTCTATTGCCTGATATTCAACTGAAACATCATTCATAATACCATATCCTGCACAATAACAGCTCGTTTTGCAAAGATAAAAACAAATATTAAAGCAAGCTTACATTTATGTTTTTTGAATTCATAAATTAGATACACAAAAAAGAAATGGAACTATATAAGTTTATGGCTATAAAACATAGCAATAAACTTAATATAGAACCATTCACAAAAAAACACTTATTAACTTCAAAGATTGTAAAAACAACACAATATTTTGAAGTTATAATAATAGAAGAGAAAAACAACTTCTCTTGCAGAAAAATTATCGAGAATAAAATTCAACAACCAAATTAGGTTCCATTTGCACAGCATAAGGAACATCTGCAAAAGCAGGAATACGCGTAAAGGTTGCTTTCATCTGTTTATGATCTGCTTCAATATAATCAGGGACATCACGTTCTGCCAATTGCACTGATTCTAAAACTAAAACAAGTTGTTTTGATTTTTCCCGAACCTCAATAACATCACCAGGTTTACAACGATAAGATTGAATATTTGTGCGCCGACCATTTACATTAACATGACCGTGATTGATAAATTGGCGAGAAGCGAAAATCGTAGGCACGAATTTTGCACGATAAACAACAGCATCCAAACGCGATTCTAACAGACCGATAAGATTTTCACCAGTATCGCCCCGTCGACGAGCAGCCTCTTCATAGGTTTTATGAAATTGTTTTTCTGAAATATCTCCATAAAACCCTTTCAATTTCTGTTTAGCACGCAACTGCACCCCATAGTCAGAAAGTTTTCCTTTACGACGCTGTCCATGCTGACCTGGACCATAATCACGACGATTGACAGGAGATTTTGGACGACCCCAAATATTTTCTCCCATACGACGGTCAATTTTATACTTTGTTGTTTCGCGTTTACTCATCGCATTTCCTTATAAAATAAAACACGAGATCTTAAGATCCCAAGGAAACGCGCCCTCCTCTGCCTTTAAATACTAAAGACTGACAGAATACCTTAACATATTAATATGCAAAGTTATCCACGGGACACGTCAATTAATGCTATTTTCTTGAAAAAATAGCTAGATCATCATTATTGGTCTCGTAACCCAAAGTCAACTCCTTTCATGAGTTTTAAGCCAAATCCTTTAAACAAATTCTCCGTTAAAGAAGTGATATTTTTCGATGTTAACAACGCAAAATCTTGATATTTCTTTATATATTGATCGTGTACTTTTTCCGACAGTGGTAATAATGATCTGATATGTTTGGCAATCGCTTTCGCCGGATCAATCCACTCAACGGACCATAAAGCATGTTCACGAAAGAAGTTAATCAAAAAAGGATAATGTGTGCAGGCTAAAACAATAACATCAGTATATTGTCCATTTTTTTCCACAAAACATGGCAGGATTTCTTTTCTTAACTCTTCTGAATCGATAGATTTTCCCCGTAAATAATCTTCAGCAAATCCAGCCAGTTTTTTACTTCCCACAAGCTGAACATGACACTGTCCAGCAAAAGAGTTAATTAATTCATTTGTATAGGCACGTTTAACTGTTCCAGGAGTAGCTAATACGGAAATAAAACCAGATTTTGTTTGTTCAGCAGCTGATTTAATTGCAGGAACCGTTCCTACAAAAGGGACATGAGGAAAATTCTGTCGTAAATCTGCCATCATCAGTGTAGAAACGGTGTTGCAAGCAATCACACATAAGGCTGGATTGTAGCGTGTTAAGAGATTTGTAAAAATCTTTAAAATACGCTCTTTCAAAATATTTTCTTTCCAATTTCCATAAGGAAATCCTGCATCATCAGCAACATAGATAAACTGCATTTCAGAGATAAGAATACGTGCTTCCCTGAACACTGTTAAACCACCAATACCGCTATCAAAAAAAAGAACAGGTCGTTCATCCATTAATTTTCACACTTATTTTTATTTTTTTTACGATCACGCTCTTCAGGTGCTCTACTCCCCCGTGGATATTGTGGCGAAAAATGATCCAAAGAAGATATAATGCCTCGTAATAAACGAACCTCAGGTTCACTAAAGTTAGCGCGCGTAAAAACAGAGCGCAAATTTGCAAGCATTACTTCTTTGCGCTCAAGGGGTCTAAAATACCCACGGATATTCAAAGCCTCTTCTAACTGAGATAAAAAACCATGAAATATTGTTTTATTTGCAGGTTCCATCTCTGCGGCACGAAATGCCGTATCACTGACATTCTCTAGACCTGTTTTCATCCATTCGTAAGACATCAAAAGAACCGCTTGCGCAATATTAAGTGACGCAAAAGCAGGATTAACTGGAAAAGTAATAATTTCATCAACAAGGCTGATTTCATCATTTTCTAATCCCCATCTCTCTCTTCCAAAGACAATACCTGTCTTATGTCCGATACTTTCACGCTGACGTAATACGTTTGCTGCTTCGACAGCACTTTTTACAGTTTTAAATCCGCATCTTTCACGTGCTGTTGTGGCAAAAACATAGTGTAAATCTGCAATTGAATCACGCAATGTATTAAAAATCACAGTGTTGTTAATGACATGATCAGCTTTACTTGCAGCAGCTATAGCTTTTTCATTTGGAAACATTTCTCGAGGTTTGACTAACCGAAGCTTAGAAAGCCCAAAATTTGCCATTGCCCTTGCGACCATACCAATGTTTTCAGGAAGCTGCGGTTCAACTAAAATAATAATGGGACCATTTGTTAAATTTTCACGATTCTTATTCGTTCCAGCCATCAATCTTACCTAGTTTCACTTAAACTATCTCCCTCTCCACTATTTTTTACGAAACCTTCTTCACAGTACTCTAATGCTGTTTAATAATAAATTATAGACAATGTTATCTTTTCACTCAAAGATAATAAATTTTAAAAGCCATTAAAGTGAACGATGGAATTTATAACAATTTATATAGGATATCGTAGCGTTTTTTACATCAATTTTATCTTTTTTATAAGGAATAGCTCCTACAAATCATAATCTCAGTTGAATTATGAAATCATAAATCCTAAAAAAGGGATATGCACTTTATTCCCAAACTTTTTCCTGCAAAGCTTATCCGTCGTTATAAACGTTTCCTTGCGGATGTTCAACAAGATGATCAGCATGTCCTCACCGTGTCTGTACCTAATACAGGATCAATGCTTGGATTAACAGCTTTCAACTCCAATATCTGGCTTTCATATCATAATAACATCAAACGAAAATATGCCTATCAATTAGAAATTATTGAAGCCGATAATACTTTGGTTGGCATTAATACTGCTTTACCCAATAAACTTGCATTAGAAGCAATTCAAAACGGATTACTACCAGAATTAAGTGGATATAAAACAATTTTAAAAGAACAACGCTATGGAACACAATCACGAATTGACTTTCTTTTACGTGATGACATTCTTCCTGACTGTTACCTAGAAGTCAAAAATGTTCATTTTATTCGTCAAAAAGGATTAGCAGAATTTCCTGATAGTAAAACAAAACGTGGAGCACGTCACCTTGATGAGCTCATAGGAGTTGTACAACAAGGAAAAAGAGCTGCTATGCTTTATATTATTCAACGAGAAGATTGCGCAGCTTTTACAATCTGTCATGATCTTGATCCACTCTATGGACGTAAGTTTGATTTAGCATTAAAATCAGGAGTAGAATGTTATGCTGTAAAGTGTCACGTAAGTGTAGAAGGCATTTTTCCGATTCAGAGAGTAAAAATAGAAAATAGAAGAAACAATGACTGAGTATATCGAATATAATAAAAGCCCTTTAAAATTTAATGGAAAAATCCGCATTTTCGATGATTATGCTTTTGCTAAAATGCGTGAAGTTGGTCGCATTGCTGCAGAATGCCTTGATGCGCTTACGGATATTATTAAGCCAGGCGTTACTACGCAAGAAATTGATGATTTTGTATTTATTTTTGGTGCTAGTAGAGGAGCACTTCCTGCTGATCTAAATTACCATGGATACAGCCATTCATGCTGCACATCTATCAATCACGTTGTCTGTCATGGTATCCCCAATAAAAGACCTTTGCAAGAAGGCGATATTGTAAATGTTGATGTAACCTTTATCCTTGATGGTTGGCATGGAGATTCAAGCCGAATGTATCCTGTTGGAAAAATTAGACGTGCAGCAGAACGCTTGCTAAAAATAACCTATGAAAGTCTTATGAAAGGAATCACTGTCGTTAAGCCTGGAGCAACGACAGGTGATATTGGGGCAGCCATTCAACAGTATGCAGAATCTGAACGATGCTCAATTGTGAGAGATTTTTGCGGACATGGTATCGGCCAGCTTTTTCATGATGCTCCCAATATCCTCCATTATGGAAATCCTGGAGAAGGAGTCGAATTAAAACAAGGTATGATGTTTACAATTGAGCCTATGATTAACCTTGGTAAACCACAAGTTAAGATTTTATCTGACGGTTGGACTGCTGTTACCCGTGACCGTTCTCTGACAGCACAATACGAACATACAATTGGTGTTACAAATGAAGGGTATGAAATATTTACACAATCTCCTAAAAATATTTTTTATATTCCAAATTTTCATACCTAACGCAATGTAGAGATGTTATGGCTAAAAAATTAAATCAAAAGGAAGATACTCAAAGTAATCACTTTGCATTAACATCGAGTTCTCCACTCACCCCAGTATCAGAAAGAAAAAGTGAAGAGCCTCAGAAAAACGCACAGCTTCATAAACATTATCAAGGACATCGTGAGCGTCTTCGGAAGCGTTATTTAAAGTCAAAAGGAAATGCAATCGAAGATTATGAATATCTTGAATTATTGCTTTTTCGCACAATACCCCGTGCAAACACAAAGCCCATAGCTAAAAATTTGATAGCACGTTTTGGTTCATTAGCTGATGTGTTGGGAGCAGATATTCACCGACTTCAAGAAATTCCAGGATGTGGTCCTGCCACTGCAATTGATTTAAAAATTATTTCAGATGTTGCTGGACGTCTTGCTCGTGCGCAATTGTTTAAACGCGATATCTTTTCATCATGGGATAAAGTGTTAGCTTATTGTAAAGCTGTTATGGCTCACGAAACACGTGAACAATTTCGTATTTTGTTTCTTGATAAGAAAAACGGCTTACTTGCTGATGAGGTGCAACAAACTGGAACCATTGATCATACCCCTGTTTATCCTCGTGAAGTTATTTCTCGAGCTTTAGAGTTATCCGCATCAGGACTTATCTTAGTCCACAATCACCCTTCTGGCGATTCTACCCCCTCTGATGCAGATATAACAATGACATATAGATTAAAAGATGCAGCAAATGCATTAGGCATTATCATCCATGACCACCTTATTATTGCACGAAATAACCATACGAGCTTTAAAGCGTTAAAACTTATATAAATCTTATGGGATAAAAAGATTCATTCAACTATGAATAACGAATCAATTTTCTAAATCAATATCTAATATAGCCATTGAGAAATTATAAGAGAGCTCATCTTCATCTTCATCTCGATAGATAATGCCTAAAAACTCATCTCCCATATAAACCTCACAAGAATCACTCTTTTTAGGCCGTGCTCTGACTTGCAATGCTGAGTTTTGGAATATATTTTTTAAATAATTATCAAGTTTTTTTATTTCATCAGCATTCACTATGCTCTCCTGTTTTTTTGAAACGACTAAAATAATTGCGTGTCGCGCAAATAAGACACTCCCATGATTCTGTAAAGTCAGTAAAAAATCTTAATCTAAGCATTTACTTAATATTACATATATCTACAACGTTCTTTATACATTCATAAAGAAATTTTACAAAAGGTCTATCATTATTAAATATACCCGTATAGATTAAAAAATGGCAAAAAACTGTATATTTTTAATAATTTTACTTTATTTCCAATTTTAGCATCTGCGTTTAGAATGCATATTCGTAAGAAAAATTGATCAATAATTTCTAATTTTTTCCTTTTATAAAAAATAAAAATAACAATATTTTTTTTATTTAAAACTACATTTTTTAGCAAAAAATATTATTACATCATTCAAAAATAATTCTTTTTAATAACTTTTAAAGTATAATTATCTAACCTTAGAAAAATTACATCTCTAAAAAATATACAAAATAAGCTAATAAGAGTTTATTTTTCTTCTCGTTTTTTATAAAACTTATGTCACAACAGAAAAATTTTTAAATAAGCTTTTTTCAATTTATACGAGATAAAAATACTGAGTATTTTTGTAAATGCTAAAACCTATGAAGAATGCTTATCTTATAGGATAACGAGAAAGAAAATCTATAACACCTTTTTTATAAACTTTATCGCCTACAGCAAGCATATGATCTCGACCAGGAATTGATAAAGCTTCACCACAAGGCAATAAAGCTGCTAATGGCTCTGCAGCACCGCCAATTTCATCTAATGAACCAACGGCAACAAGTGTAGGTTGCTTAATTTTGTAAACTTCAGATGCCGTTAACTCCTGTTTTGATGTAATGATACAAGCAGCAAGAGCGCGCCTATCGCTTTTCGTTTGATCTGCAAATTTACGGAACATTAAACCGCGCATATTGGTAATGGTAGAAATATCTTCTGCTAAAAGTGCCTCAGCAACAGGCTCCCAATTTCCCGCTCCCGTTACCATACCAATACCTAAACCACCAAAAATAACACTGTGTACATATGTTGGATGCAAAAGAGCCATGAAAGCACTAATACGAGCCCCCATAGAATATCCCATAACATGGGCTTTAGATATCTCTAAATGCTGTAGTAACTTTATTGCATCGCCAGCCATAGCTTGAGGTGTATAAAAGACAGGATCATAACTTTTAACTGAATCTCCGTGACCGCGATTATCAAGAGCAATAACACGATATCCTGCTTCAGTGAGAATACGAAACCAACCCGTTGCATACCAATTCACTCGTGCAGAAGATCCAAAACCATGGATCAACAAAACAGGTGCGCCCTGCCCTTCTTCTCGATAAGCAAATCGCAAACCATTATATTCAAAAAAACGAATATCTTCAGCGGTCATTTTTTATTGCACTTCCCACAAAGTACAGGATGAATAACACGTTGCCCTTTTTGTATCTTTTTTTCAGAAACTTCACCAGCGTTGATCTCAAGTGCAAAAGCTGCAGGAACTTCTGATGAAATGGTATTTGTCGAAAATGGAGAAGTGTTTTCAATAATCGATACAATAATTCCCTCAGAGTTTAAGAAAATCATATCTAAAGGTAAAGGCGTATTTGCCATCCACATAAAAATTTTCTGTTCATCTCCCGATTGAGAACTTTTTAGCTGCTTAAAGAGCATTGCACGATCGCGTGGAAAATCAGTCCGATACATTAAACCAGCTGCTGCTTGAGACGGCGTAAAAGCAACCTCTACCTTATAAAAAACCGTACCTTGCTTTGTATGTATTTCTAAAGGAATCGGATGAACAGGAATTTCTATGGGCTTTTTTGCTACAACAACACGCATTTCTAACATAAAAAGCATTACCAGTAAAACAATATGCCGCTTTTTAAAAGGCTTTAACATTCTTGTCTCCACCACAGAAAAATTTAAAATTTTGTTTCTAAAATAAAAAGTACCAGAGTTTAAAAGTCAAAAAAATAAGAGGATTGCTTCCTTGTTGTTTTCTATTTTCTTTCAACGTAATATGCGCAACTTTCTCCATTTGGTTTATGGATTCACTAGAGTCATATTCTCTTTAAAAATCTACCCTATAGCAATTTACGGAATAACCACCTTTAAAAACATAGAAAACATACTGTTTTCATTCGTGAAATTCAATGTGTCGCTAAAGGAATGCCTATATCCGGATAAATCTCTGCTGTCATTAAACCTTTTTCTCCTTTACCAAAACGTACAAGAACAACTTGGCCGGAACGAAGCTCTGCTAAACCAAAACGGCGCAACGTTTCCATATGAATAAAAATATCTTCTGTTCCTTGCCCACGACTAAGAAAACCGTATCCTTTGTCACGATTAAACCATTTAACAATTGCACGTTCTAGTCCACTTTCTGGAGTAACAACAACATGGGTACGGGCTGGAACTTCTGATGGATGAATTGCTGAAGAACAATCTATGGATTTCACCTGAACGCACTTTAACCCTCTTTCAGTTTTTTCCACAGCACAAATAACTTTAGCTCCCTCTAAAGCTGTTTGAAAACCATCTCTTCGCATTACCGTAACATGCAATAATATATCGGGGAAATGAGGTAAATCAGGTACAATAAATCCATATCCCTTACTACCATCAAACCACTTAATGACACCACTGATTTCGATAATCTCCCCACAAGCACCTATACTATCTTCAGATAGGGGACAATCTTTTAATGCATCCTTACTCGTCATAATAACGTGATCCTGTAGCTTATAAATTGTACGATATTGATTCTCTAGGTTTAAGTAAACATTGCTCTTGTATCAACACGCAAGCCCCAAGATAAGATTTCCCCATATTGTCGTATCTTCTATGTTAATGTCAGAGAATATCAACATGAATATTTATAAAACTATTTGATTGTAAGCTTTACATATCTTACAAGGAGTGCCCTACAAAAGAGGTTATATGAAAGGTTTTTTTACATAATGATATTTTCATAAATGTGTAACTTGCATGATGAAGAAGTTCAATATAAGGTGAAAAAACAACAATTCAATTAAGGAAAATGCGCAATGCAATTGAAAAAAATCCTTACGACAATCACAGCATTCATAGCATTTACAGCAAATGTTTATGCAAGTGAACCTATCAAAATTGGTGTTTATCTTCCATTAAGTGGTCAAAATGCATTTGGAGGTCAGCTTGAAATTAGAGGTATAGAATTAGCCCATAAAAAAATTCCAGAAATTTTAGGACGTAAAGTGGAACTTGTTATTATTGATAATAAGTCTGATAAAGTAGAAGCGGCTAATGCTGTTATGCGTTTAACAGCAAGTGAAAAAGTAAGTGGAATCATTGGTAGCTATGGTTCCTCACTTTCGTTGGCAGGTGGTGAAATATCTGAAAAAGCAAAGACTCCAACCATTGCCACTTCCTCAACGAGTCCTCTTGTTACACAGGGTAAAAAATATTATTTCCGCGCTTGTTTTATTGATTCCTATCAAGGGGTGGGAATCGCGACTTATATAAGTCAAACTTTACACGCAAAAAAAGCAGCTATCCTCAAAGATATTTCAAACGATTATGCCATTGGTCTTGCAAGCTACTTTATGCGTGCTTTCAAAAAATTAGGTGGTGAAGTTGTCTCAAATTTAAACTATAATTCCGGCGATCAGGATTTTTCAGCTGTTCTTACGCAAATTATCGCGCAAAAACCTGACATTTTATTCATTCCATCTTACTTTTCTGAGGGTGCTATCATTATGAAACAAGCACGAGAATTAGGAGCAAAGTTTCAAATTATGGGTGGAGATGCTATGGATAATCCAGAAACCATTGCGATTGCAGGAAAAGCTGCAGAAGGTTTCTTACATACAACACTTCCCTATAGTGAGGATATGCCAAATATGTCAGTAGCTGCGCAAGAATTCACAGCAGAATGGAAAAAAGTGTATCCTGACCAAGAGCCGAATATCAATTCTGTTTTGGGATATACGAGTTATATGATGTTCATGAAAGCTATTGAAAATGCTGGTAGCGCTGATCGTGAAAAAATTACTATCGCTCTTAGCAAATTAAAAGATTTTCAAACCCCCTTCGGAGACATGTCAATGGATGAAAATCATAACCCTAAAATTCCTATTGGTATCATTAAAATACAGGATGGAAAACGTGTTTATTTAGAAGAAGTTAAACCTGCTTTTTAATTAAAAAGTTTTAATTATTAAAATGCAAGAATTGGTTGAGGATCTTTTTCTCAACCAAAAACTTAGAAATTTCTTGTTATCCTATGTAAATTAACAAATGTGGAAGGATGAGAGATGAGCACTGAAATGTTCATCCAGTATTTTTTTAATGCACTGGCATTGGGATCTCTTTATGGGCTTATCGCTATTGGTTACACCATGGTCTACGGTATACTGAGACTCATTAATTTTGCTCACGGTGATATCTTTATGCTGGGAGCATATTTTGTTTTCTTTTCCACAATTAGCTTTATGCCTGCTTGGGCAGCACTCCTTCTTTTGTTTCTCGCGGCTCTTATTTATTATTCGGTCTTTATAGGGTTTAAAAAGCGCCCTTCAATTTATTGGATTGCTGTTTTTTTAATCCTTGCGTTAGGTTTTGTTTATTATTTTAAAATTTCTCCACAAGCTTTTACCCCGATTTGGGTTTTAGCTCTTTGTTTTTCTATTTTTATTACAAGTGCAGTGGGTATTGTTGTTGATCAACTTGCCTATAAACCTCTACGCCATGCTCCGCGTATCTCGGCACTTATCGGTGCAATTGGTGTTTCTTTTTTTATTGAAAATCTTTCTACTGTACTCTTTAGTGGTGTTCCAAAAGGTGTAAAACAACCAGATTTTCTTGTAACACCATTTTTATGGCATTTAGGATCAGGAGCAGATGGTATCATTAGAATTGCTCCCATGTCTCTGATCGTTCCCGTTGTGTCATTGATTCTTATTGTTTTACTGTTATGGATTATCCATAAAACAAAACCGGGTCTTGCTATGCGTGCAATCTCCCATGATATTGAAACGACGCGTTTGATGGGTGTGTCTGTCAATAAAGTTATTGCATTTACATTTGGAATAGGCTCAGCTCTTGCCGCTATAGCAGGTATTATGTGGTCTTTACGTTATCCTCAAATTCAGCCTTATATGGGCGTTCTTCCTGGTCTCAAAGCATTTATCGCTGCTGTTATCGGAGGTATTGGTTCGATACCAGGAGCAATGTTGGGAGGATTGTTATTAGGATTTATTGAAATTATGATTATCGCATTTTTCCCCGCGCTATCTGGATATCGAGATGCCTTCGCTTTCATTTTATTGATTCTGATTTTATTGATATTGCCCACAGGATTAATGGGTAAAAAAAGTCAGGAGAAGATCTAATGGCAAAGTCAGTGACAACTGTTTTATCTTGTATAAGTGTTTTAGTTCTCATAGGTTTTTTATTTTATGCTGATAGCCATTTTAATGACTATACGCTTCGTGTCATAAATCTGATTGCTATTAATGCGATATTGGCAATTTCGCTTAATTTGATTTACGGTTTCACAGGTATGTTTTCTCTTGGACATGCTGGATTTATGGCTATTGGTGCTTATGTTTGCGCAATTTTACTTCTTTCCCCTGAACAAAAAGAAATGATGTGGATTCTGGAGCCTATCGCTGAACCATTGTATCATCTGCAATTACCTTTTTTTGTCGCTGTTGTTATAAGTGGTATATGTGCTGCAGTTGTAGGTTTATTGATTGCTTTACCAATATTACGTCTTGGTGGTGATTATCTTGGAATTGCAACATTGGGTTTTGCAGAAATTATTCGCATTGTCATTACGAACGCAACATCGCTTACAAATGGCTCTTTAGGTATCAAGGGAATACCTCAAAATGCAACATTATGGTGGAACTATGGTTGGTTAGCATTTACAGTTCTCTTTATTGTCCTTTTACTGCAAAGCAATACTGGTAACGTATTACGTGCCATTCGTGATGATGAAATTGCTGCGAAAACTATGGGAATTAACGCTTTTTTCTACCGTAGTTTTTCTTTTACTGTTGGAGCGTTTTTTGCAGGTATAGGTGGAGCATTAATGGCTGCTCTTATTTCAACCATTGATCCCAAAATGTTTAATTTTCTTCTAACTTTTAATATTTTGATGATTGTAGTTGCTGGTGGTCTCGGTTCAATTACAGGAAGCATTATTGGCAGCATTATTATTACAGTTATGCTTGAATGGCTTCGTATTATTGAAAGTCCATTTGACTTAGGTTTTATACATATTCCAGAAACACCAGGACTTCGCATGGTTGTTTTTTCTCTTTTATTGCTGGTAATTATCTTGTTTTGGAGAAAAGGGTTGATGGGACAACGAGAATTCTCATGGAATGGAATTTATAGCTTTTTGACACGCAAAAAGCTTTCTAATACTGAGGGAAAGCTATGAACGACACCATCCTTTCACTCAATAATATTATAATGCGTTTTGGCGGATTAGTTGCTGTAAATAATATTAATATGGCAATTAAACGAGGAAGTATTACTGGATTAATTGGTCCTAATGGTGCTGGAAAAACAACAGTTTTCAATATGATTTCTGGATTTTATGCTCCTACAAGCGGCATCATTCTTTTTGATGAGCAAAAAATTTCTGGAGCGCCTCCTTATATTATCTGTAGACGCCATATTGCCAGAACATTTCAAAATATTCGTCTTTTCTCAGGGTTAACGGTTTTGCAGAATGTTATGGTAGGAGCGCATGTTCGACAAAAATATCCTTGGTTTTCTTCAGCTCTATTTTTTTCAAAGGCAATAAAAGAAAAGAAGGAAGTTTATAAAAATTCCTTAGAACTCCTTGAGCAGCTACAACTTGATCACCTTGCTGATCAATCGGCAACAGCTTTACCTTATGGTGTGCAACGACGTCTAGAAATTGCACGCGCGTTAGCCACAAAGCCCAAATTGCTTCTTCTTGATGAACCTGTTGCTGGCATGAATCCACAAGAAAGTGAAGATCTTAGAAAATTCATAGCAAAAGTGCAAAAAGACTTTGATCTTACAATTCTTCTTATTGAGCACGATATGAAAGTGGTTATGGGGCTTTGTCAACATATTTTGGTTATGGAATATGGCTGTTGCATTGCCAATGGTACACCAGATGAAATTCGTAATAACCCTAAAGTTATTGAAGCTTATCTTGGCGGAGATGTTTATGGATATTCTTAAAATAAAAAATCTTTACGTTCATTATGGCGCCATTAAAGCTGTCCAAAATCTTTCTATGTCCATAAAGCGGGGAAGTATTGTCACTTTAATTGGAGCCAATGGTGCAGGAAAAAGCAGTATCGTACGTTCTATTACAGGACTTAATCGCTCTGTTTATGGAAAAATTACCTATAATGGCAAATCTATTATTAAAAAATCACCAGAAGAGATTTTGCGATTAGGTATTGCTCTAAGTCCTGAAGGACGCCGTATCATGCCCCATCTCACTGTTTTAGAGAATCTTCATCTAGGCGCTTATATTCGTCACGATAAGCAGGGAATTTCCCGTGATATTGAATGGATATTTGATCTTTTCCCGCGTCTACGTGAAAGAGCAAAACAGTTAGGAGGAACAATGTCAGGTGGTGAACAACAGATGGTTGCTGTGGGCCGTGCACTCATGAGCAATCCTGATATGGTCATATTAGATGAACCATCGTTGGGGTTGGCACCGCTTCTCGTTCGAGAAATTTTTTCAATTATTCGAAAAATTAATGAGATGGGAAAAACTGTTCTTCTTATTGAACAAAATGCATTTGCTGCGCTTTCTATAGCTGACTATGCTTATATTTTAGAGGTAGGACATATTTTATTTCACGGTGAAGGTAAAACTATGCTCTCCGATTCACGTGTTAAAGAAGCCTATCTTGGTGGATAAAGACTACGAATTGAGGAAATATAGCTCATCCCTCCACCTTTTAAAAAAGCATTTCTCATCCTCAATGAGAAATGCTCCTTTGTGAAGTTTGATTATTACATCCACCATTTTTCTGCACTGAATATCCCTGCTTCTTTTTCAATAATGTGTGCTATCTGAAAAATGACTTCTTCAGCAAAAGGTTTACCAATCAATTGCAATCCTAGAGGCAAACCATTTGATGACAGACCTGCAGGAACAGAGATTCCTGGTAAACCAGCCATATTAACTGGTACCGTAAAAATATCATTAAGATACATTGCTACAGCATCATTTTTTATTTTTTCATCAGCTATACCAAAGGCAGGTGTTAGTGTTGCTGGTGTCAGAATAGCATCAATGCCTGAAGCAAAACATTGATCAAAATCTCGTTTTACGAGTGTTCTTACTTTTTGAGCTCTTAGATAACAGGCATCATAATAACCAGATGAAAGAACATAAGTCCCAACCAAAATACGTCGCTTGACTTCATCACCAAAACCAACAGAGCGCGTGTTTTCATACATCTCAATGATGTCTTTTCCAGGCACGCGTAGACCAAAACGCACACCATCATAACGTGCTAAATTAGAAGAGGCTTCTGCAGGAGCTATAATATAATAAGAAGGTAGAGCATATTTTGTATGGGGCAAAGAAATGTTCTTAATCTCAGTTCCTGCTTCCTTTAACCAACTTATGCCTTTTTGCCAAAGCTCAATAATTTCTGGAGACATTCCATCCATATGATATTCTTTTGGAATACCAATTTTCATTCCTTTAATTGATTGACCAAGATAACTTTCATAATCAGGAACTGGTAATTTCACGGAAGTAGAATCTTTTTCATCAAAAGAGGCCATTGATCTTAGTAAGATAGCACAATCACGAACATCTCTGGCAACAGGTCCAGCTTGATCAAGAGATGAAGCAAATGCAACAACACCCCACCGTGAACAACGTCCATAAGTTGGCTTTATTCCTACAGTTCCAGTAAAAGCTGCTGGTTGACGTATTGAGCCACCTGTATCGGTTGCAGTTGCACCAGCGCAAATTTGTGCAGCAACAGCAGCAGCAGATCCTCCTGAAGAACCACCGGGTACGAGTTTTTCATTCGAGCCTTTTTTTCTCCAGGGATTAATAACGGGACCATAATATGATGTTTCGTTGGATGAGCCCATAGCAAACTCATCCATATTAAGTTTTCCTAACATTACAGCACCGTCTTGCCATAAATTAGCCGTGACAGTTGATTCATAATGCGGTTTAAAACCATCAAGGATATGTGAACAGGCTTGAGTATGAACACCATAGGTTGCAAAAAGATCTTTAATCCCCAAGGGGATTCCTTCTAAAAGCCCTCCCTGCCCTTTCGCTAAGCGACTGTCTGATTCAGCAGCCATTTTCATTGCCTGTTCTGCTGTTATTGTTACATAAGCATTCAAAATTGGATTAGCTAATTCTATTGCTTGTAAATAAGCTTCCGTTAATTCTGTTGCTTTGAGATTTTTCTTTGTTAAATCATCACGAGCTTGCGCAATTGTGAGGGTTGTTAAATCAGTCATATTGGTTCTCAAATTTCAAAAATATAAAAAATTACTCAACAATTTTTGAGACAAGAAAAAAATTTTCTTCTGTAACAGGAGCATTGGCTACAATATCTGCTGCTTTATCACCATCTGTAACACTATCTTCACGCATTCGTAGAGTCATCGGCATCACAGATGCTAATGGCTCAATTCCACTGACATCAACTTCATTCAATTGTTCTACAAAACCTAAAATAGCATTGAATTTTTTTGTCACAGGTTCTATCTCATCATCGTGGAGGGCAATCCTTGCTAAATGTGCTATCCGCTTGACTGTCTCTTGATCAACAGACATACTCTTTACGCCTTTCTGCTTTTTTGTTTATTTATTGATCTTTATTCTGGCTATACAAGGCTGCACTTGTAAGTGCAAGAATATTAGATAACATGAATAAAGAATATAACTATAGATCTGAAACATTAAAAAACGTATTATCCCATTATGACTGTTATTAATATAGATGAAGTTATAACACATCTTTTGCCTAAACAAACAATAGCAGGCTTAGATTTAGGGACAAAAACTATCGGAATTGCCATTTCTGATATGGGGCTGACTGTCTCAAATCCACGTCCTGTACTACAGCGAAAAAAATTTACAGAAGATGCTTACACACTTATTAAAATTTTTGACCGTGAAAATGTAGGCGTTATTATCATTGGCTTACCTCTTAACATGAATGGAAGCAGTGGCTCTCGTGTTCAAGCAACCAGAGCTTTTGTGAGCAATATGAAAGCTTATACAAAAATTCCATTTGTTTTTTGGGACGAACGTTTATCAACAATTGCTGCGGAACGGTCTCTTTTAGAAATGAATGTATCGCGCGCTAAAAGAGCAAGCCGTATTGATTCGGCAGCCGCCGCTTTTATATTGCAAGGTGCTCTCAATAGAATTCAACACTTTCATCATATGGAAGGATAGAGGACATTGAGCAAATGCCCTGCATTATATCGTGCAATGAGCATCCCGTAAGAAGATCTCCATTGTCCCCCAAGGCGGCTTTCCATATAGGCATTTGCAACATGTTCTATGTCTGTAGAACGTAATGCTGCTGCTGCTGCTGCATAAGCTACCTGTTCAACAAAAAACCTTCCTGCACCTTCATTTGCTGATGCCATATCACCTGCTGACTTAATAATTTCAATTGCTCGGGGTCCCGCTGGTCCAATATCAAGAGCAATTTTTTCCAACAATTTCTGAAACAATCCCGGTGCTTTTTCAGCAATAAGAATGGCATCCTTTACCAATTGATTAGCAGAACTATTTCTCACAATTCGCGCAGGCCCATTATGCAACATTTGTGATAATGGATTATTCTCTATAAAACTTTCAATACCAAGTTGTGCAATAATTTCACCAATAATAGGCACAACCAATTGACTTACATGATAAGCAATAATAGGTGTCATAATACGAGCAAAAGCTGCTTCAGAACGGTCATTTGCTGCATTGTCAAATGCTCTCGCTAAACGCAAAACCAATGCTTGTGAGGCAGCTATATCTAATGCAATATCTGCAAAAATACGTTCTGTCAGTGGAGGTAAAGGCTGATTGGGCATTTTTTTCCGGAAAAAATCTATACCAAATTGAAGAGCCGCTCGTAAAACACCTGCCGATATGACAGATTGATCGAAACGCATCATCGTCTCGATATCTTTAATAACTTTAAGCCCTTCTCCAGCATTTCCCAAAAGCCAGCCATAACTGCCTTGGAAATCGACAACTCCCTCTGGTGTTAAAAGTTCTCCAGAACGCTGAATTAAATGACGAATCGATATAGATCCATTTAATGCGCCATTTTCTTGTATGCGTGGAATAAAAAAACAACTTAAATGACCATTTAAATCTGCACTAACAAGATATCCGTCAGCGGTAGGATTAATAACATTGGTTTTTACAACATTTAAACGATATAGATCACGTTCCATACTTTCATCGAAAGAAATTTTCTTAACACTTGGAAAATTGAAAGCGTATTTTTCAATATCGTCAAATGCACAAGTTAGAGAAGCAGCCTTTTTATGATGAATAGGCTTTGATGAAGAATCATATTGGCGTGATAAAAGTACATTTTGCCATTTTTTGAAGAGCTCAATATCACTAATTAAAACAGCAATAGCTGCACTCGTTATGATAACTTCATTCAAATGTCCTGTTTCTAAACCAGCAGATAAAGCTAAACGAATCGCACGCGCTTGATAGCGTACTCCATTTTCTGAGCTCGCATTTTCCCAAAGTGAGGTAACCAAACCTGCTTGTCTAGAATATTGTTGAAGAGCTTGATAGGAAGAATGGATCTCTAATTTTTCCGTTGGTTGCCCCCATTCATCATTATAGCATAATAAAGGCTTATAATGATTCGCTAAGCAAGAAAGTTTCCATGCTTCTCGACTCGCGGCAAAATCCCCTATTTCTTCAAAACTTGCTAACAAAAACTTAGGCAAAGTAGAAGCAATACGAAACATAAGCGTATCGCTAAGAAATGTATTTTTTCGACGAGTATTTTGCGCAGATACAGCACTCATAGGTATATTCCTACATTCAAATCATTCATATCATAGACTATTTGTCTTTTTAGAGTTAAGAAACATTTATCATATTCAAACAAATGCTTGTTTAACCTGTTTAGAGAGAGATAAAGAAGAATGCTATGATTCAAGATAATTTTTTTCCACTTTTCCCTCATCAACATCTTTTAGCTATTAAAGATCTAAGTGTACAAGATCTTAATACATTGCTTGATCGTGCAGAAGCAAATGTTATCCTTTCTAACAAAATTGATAAAATAAAATCTACTTTGCATGGACGGACTCAAATTAATCTCTTTTTTGAAGCCTCTACGCGAACACAATCTTCTTTTGAATTAGCGGGTAAAAGGCTAGGTGCACATGTGATGAGTCTTGCGATCGGCAACTCATCTGTAAAAAAGGGAGAAACATTACTTGATACAGCTACAACTCTCAATGCGATGAAGCCAGATATACTGGTTTTTCGCCATAACAGTGCAGGAGCGGCAGCTTTATTAGCGCAAAAAGTTGATTGTTGTGTTATTAATGCAGGTGATGGTGCTCATGAACATCCAACCCAAGCTTTATTAGATGCTCTAACCATTAAAAGGGCAAAAGGTCGTATTGAAGGATTAACTGTTGCAATTTGCGGAGATATCTTACACTCACGTGTTGCCCGTTCCAATATCTTGTGTCTCAATGCTTTGGGTGCTCGTGTTCGTGCTGTTGCTCCCTCAACACTCTTACCCGCAGAAATCGCTCATATGAGTGTTGAGGTTTTTAACACGATGAAAGAAGGTCTTAAAAATGCTGACGTTATCATGATGTTGCGCTTACAGCATGAACGAATGACAGGCTCTTTTATTCCCTCTACGCGTGAATATTTCCATTATTTTGGCTTACATAAAGACAATTTAGCCTATGCCAAAAATGATTCTATTATTCTGCATCCTGGACCAATAAACCGTGGTGTAGAGATTGCATCTGACATAGCAGATGGACCACAAAGTATGATTCATACACAAGTAGAAATGGGAATTGCAGTGCGTATGGCTGTCATGGAGGCTTTATTAGATTCACGCGCAAAGATCAGTGGAGAAAAAAAATGATAAAACCAATTGTTTTTCAAAATGCTCGTATTATTGATCCTTCGCGCACAATCGATGAAATTGGTACAGTTATTGTTGAAAATGGACGAATTATAGCCGCTGGAAAAGAAGCTCTGAATCAGGGATTCCCTGAAGAAGCAGAAGTTATTAACGCACAAAACAAAGCAATTCTCCCTGGACTCGTTGATACGCGCGTTTTTGTTGGAGAATTAGGGAATGAGCATTGTGAAACAATTGCATCAGCAAGTCAAACAGCCGCAGCAGGTGGTATTACTTCCTTTCTTATGATGCCAAACACGCATCTAGTTATTGATAATATTGCTTTGATTAAATTTATTACGCATACAGCACAGGAAATCTCATTGGTCAATATTTATCCCGTTGCTTCAATCACACAAGGTTTCAACGGACAAGAAATAACCGAATTTGGTTTGCTCAAAGATGCAGGAGCCGTTGCTTTTAGTGAGGGGAAAAAAACACTTCAAAATTCATCTGTTATGCGGCGTGCAATGACTTATGCACGCGATTTTGATGTTCCATTGATGCATGAAACGCAAGATAAAGATCTTACAGGGCAAGGTGTGATGAATGAAGGACTGCTTGCCAGTTGGCTTGGTCTTTCTGGCATCCCTCGCGAAGCAGAAGTTATCCCACTTGAAAGAGATCTGCGATTAGCAGTATTAACGCAAACACGCTATCATGCCGCTCAAATATCGACAGCACTCTCTGCTGATGCACTTCGTTTAGGTAAAAAACGCAGTGAGAAAATTTCAGCGGGTGTATCTATTAATCATTTATCTTTCAATGAAAATGACATTGGTGAATATCGCACTTCTTTTCGCTTAATGCCCCCATTGCGTACAGAAGAAGACCGTATAGCAATGATTGAAGCAATAAAGGATGGGACTATAGATGTTATTGTCTCTTCTCATGATCCTCAGAGTATCGACAAAAAACATTTACCATTTAATGACGCGGCAGTTGGCGCTATTGGTATGGAGACCTTATTGAGCGCAGCCTTACGCCTTTATCATGATGAGAGCCTATCTCTTCTACGGATAACGGAACTTTTGTCAACGGCGCCTGCAAAGCTCTTTGGACTCAATGCAGGAACACTCAAAAAAGGTGCTCATGCAGATCTTATTGTGGTTGATCTTGAAGAACCATGGGTTGTTTCGAAAGAGAAGCTTTATTCACGTTCAAAAAATACCCCTTTTGATAATGCACGTTTTCAAGGACGTGTGCTCCAGACCTTTGTGAAAGGGAAATCCGTTTTTAAACTTGATCAACAAACTTAATGAGATTCTTAATGAATGAAGCAGAAATATTTTTTCAGTCCACTCCATGGTTTATTTTCCTCATATCTTATCTCATTGGCTCGATTCCATTTGGTCTTCTTTTTACGAGATTGTTCAAAATTGGTGATATAAGAACAATCGGTTCCGGCAATATTGGAGCAACAAATGTTTTACGAACAGGAAATAAAAAGCTTGCTGCTCTAACACTTCTTTGTGATATGTTAAAAGGAACTATCGTTGTTTTGATTATAAAGTTTTTTAGTAATCCGCTAGACAATAGTATCCTTGTTTCTCTAGCGGGTTTTTTTACTTTCTTAGGACATCTTTTCCCCGTATGGCTTAAATTTAAAGGTGGCAAAGGTGTTGCTACCTATCTAGGGGTCTGTTTAGGAATCTATTGGCCCGCAGCAATTATTTTTATTATTGTATGGATAACGATTTTTCTTCTCATGCGTTATTCTTCATTATCTGCGCTTATTGCTGTTACGATCACACCGATATTTGTTTTTTATTTTTCCGCTTCTTATTTCTATTGTATGCTGATTGTGATGAGCGTATTTGTGTTTATAAAACATTCTGCAAATATCAGTAGATTATTAATTGGGGAAGAAAGTAAGATTGGTACGCAACACGGAGATAAATAAAGGAATCCTGCTTACTGATCGTCAACGTCTAAGCTGGTTACGGTTATTGCGCAGTGAAAATATTGGAGCTGTTAGTTTTCGCAATCTCATTGATCATTATAAAACAGCAGAAAATGCTCTGGCAGCGCTGCCAGAGCTTAGCAGAAAAGGTGGTGGTTCTGTATCTATAAAAATAGCAAGCTTAGAAGATGCAGAAAAAGAAATGCAAGAAGCTGAAAGATTAGATATTCGGTTCATCGGTATGGGCGAACCAGATTATCCAGCTTTTCTTAAGGTTACAGAAGCCCCTCCGCCGCTTATTGCTATCAAAGGTAATATTTCAATTTTTCAAAAAACTTCTATTGGAATTATAGGTTCTCGAAATGCTTCAGCTGCGGGAAAAAAGCTTACGGCTCAATTTGCGCGTTTTCTCGGAGAAGCAGACTTTATAACAATTTCTGGGCTCGCTCGTGGAATTGATAGCGTTGCGCATCAAGCAAGTTTAAAAACAGGAACTGTTGCAGTCATGGCTGGGGGAATTGATCATATCTATCCTCCTGAAAATAAAAAGTTGCATGAAGATATTATCGCCAACGGTGGAGCCATCATCAGCGAAATGCCCATTTCTTGGAAGCCGCGTGCTATCGATTTTCCAAGAAGAAACCGTATTATTGCAGCTCTATCACTTGGTCTCTTAGTTGTAGAGGCAGCCCTGCGCTCAGGGTCCTTAATTACCGCACGTCAAGCAGCTGAAATGGGACGGTTAATTTTTGCCATTCCCGGTTCTCCACTTGATCCAAGATCTGTTGGTACAAACAATCTTATCAAAGACGGTGCTCTACTCACCACACATCCTTCTGACATTATAGAAACACTTACGCCATTAATTTCACCGCTTCCAAATTCGCAACTCAATTTTTTTGAGGAACCATCCTCTTTACAACTTGAAAAGGAGAATTTTAATTTAGCAGATGAAAAAAACAGCGGTCTCTCTTTAGCAGATGATGATGCAGCACGTGCAGCAGTTCTCTCCGCTCTTTCAACAACGCCAATCGATTTAGACACACTTAGTATCCACTCAGGTGTTTCACTCCCAGCTCTCTACCTCTTGTTGGTAGAACTCGACCTTGCTGGAAAGCTTATTCGACACTCTGGTGGTTGTGTGTCATTGTCGAATCTTGATCTTCCCCAAGAGCCTCAGCACTATTAATAATGCTTTGCCCTTCTTTGGCAACCATATCCAAAAGCAATGCTAAAAGCGGACTATGCGCCTGACGCGCCATCTGATTCATTTGCTTTGACATGTCTGTAATATATTGGATAACTTTTAAATGATTTATAAACATAATCCTCTATCCTTGAGCATTTCCCCTCCTACCTCTCAATAGACGTTATCTTAGTATTTCGCCGTATGTTTTTGTAATAACAGTGGAAAATAAATCGTGTAATTCTATATAGGGTGTATTCTAATAATGACAATCATAAGTTGTACAATATTCATGTTTTTTATATGGCTAATATTTTTTTATGTGCTCTTAAGCAATTGGCATTAGCTATTCGCGTAAAAGGCGTTTATAAAAAAATTTTTATTTCAATATTTGGGTAAAATTATGAATATCGTTATCGTTGAATCTCCAGCAAAAGCAAAAACAATTAATAAATATCTTGGGTCTCAATACAAAGTTGTCGCATCATTTGGACATGTTCGTGATTTGCCTGCAAAAGATGGTTCTGTTTTACCGGATCAAGATTTTTCTATGAAATGGGATATAGATTCTGCTGCCGCTAAACGTTTAAATGAAATAGCAAAAGCCGTTAAAGAAGCCGATAGCCTTATATTAGCAACAGACCCTGATCGTGAAGGGGAAGCTATTTCATGGCATATTCTGGATGTTCTTCGTCAAAAAAAAGTTTTAAAAGATAAACCTATTAAAAGAGTTGTCTTCAATGCCATCACCAAAAAGTCTGTGCTTGATGCTATGAACAATCCACGTGATATTGATACATCACTTGTAGATGCTTATCTTGCACGTCGCGCTCTTGATTATCTCGTTGGTTTTACACTTTCACCTGTTTTATGGCGGAAACTTCCTGGTGCCCGTTCAGCAGGACGCGTTCAATCGGTTGCTTTGCGTATTATTTGTGATCGTGAATCAGAAATAGAACATTTTATCAAAGAAGATTATTGGTCCATTACAACACAGTTAAAAACCATCCGAAATGATAGTTTCCAAGCAAGATTGACAATGTTTAATCAAAGAAAAATAGGCAAGCTTGATATTCAATCTCAAGAACAAGCAGATCAAATTCGCCTTATGTTAGAGCAAGCCCAATATCATACACTCAGTGTCGAAGCAAAACCTACAAAGAGAAATCCTTTTCCTCCATTTACAACCTCCACACTACAACAAGCAGCTTCTTCAAAATTAGGATTTTCAGCTTCTCGCACTATGCAAATTGCCCAAAAGCTTTATGAAGGCATTGAAATTAATGGTGAAACGGCAGGGCTTATTACTTATATGCGTACCGATGGTGTGCAAATAGCACCAGAAGCTATTGATTCAGCACGTAAAGTTATTCATGAAACTTTCGGTAAAGACTATATTCCTGAAAAACCACGTTTTTATTCAACAAAGGCAAAAAATGCACAGGAAGCACACGAAGCGATCCGTCCAACAGATTTTCAACGCAATCCTAGTCAAGTCCGTAATTTTCTCGATAGCGATCAAGCAAAGCTCTATGAGCTGATATGGAAGCGTGCTATTGCCAGCCAAATGCGTTCTGCTGACATTGAACGTACAACCGTTGAAATTGAAGCACAGCAAGGAGAAAACCGTGCAAATCTACGAGCAACAGGATCTGTTATTCGCTTTGATGGCTTTATTTCCGTCTACACGGATCAACGAGACGAAGAAAATAATGAAGAAAATGAAACAACACGTTTACCACAAATAAACACTGGTGAAGCACTTACAAAAGAAAAAGTTGAATCCGTACAACATACCACAGAGCCCCCTTCTCGTTATTCTGAAGCTTCATTAATTAAAAAGCTTGAGGAGTTAGGAATTGGTCGTCCTTCGACTTATGCCTCCACATTGGCGACATTGTGTGACCGTGGATATATTGTCATTGATAAACGAAAGCTTATTCCCGATGCTAAGGGACGTATTGTTACGGCCTTTCTTGAAAATTTCTTTAATCGCTATGTAGAATATGGTTTCACAGCAGATCTTGAAGAAAAGCTGGATCTTATATCTGACGGCAAACTTTCTTGGAAAGACGTCTTAAGGGATTTTTGGGATGGATTTAATGCATCTATTAGCAATATCCAAGAACTCCGTATAACCAATGTCCTTGATGTTTTAAATGTAACATTAGCACCTCTCGCCTTTCCTGAACGCGAAGATGGAAGTGATGTGCGTTCCTGTCCTCTTTGTAAAAATGGTCAATTATCATTAAAACTCGGTCGTTATGGTGCTTTTGTTGGCTGTTCCAATTATCCCGAATGTAAATACACACGCCAACTTGGTACAGATACTGGAGAAGATAATGAAGCTGTACGCAATGATGAACCTGTTATACTTGGTATTGACCCTGAAACAGGAAAAGATATCTCTCTTCGCAATGGCCGGTTTGGACCCTATATTCAACTTGGTGAAAGCAAAGAAGTTAAGCGTGCAGGACTACCAAAAGAATGGCAGGCAGAAAATGTAACCCTTGATAAAGCCTTGGCTTTACTATCCCTTCCCCGTGAAATTGGCATTCATCCTGAAACTGGAAAAATAATCACGGCTACGATTGGACGATATGGTCCCTATCTTAGCCATAACGGAAAATCTGCGCGCCTTCTTCATGCAGATGAAGTTTTTGATATTGGTATCAATCGCGCTGTTACAGTATTGGCAGAACAACAAGAAAACAAAACCAAGCAAAGCAGAACAACATCTGCAGCATTGGCAACATTAGGAGAGCATCCCGAAGGAGGAACTATTACCGTGCGCAACGGGCGTTATGGTCCTTATGTCAATTGGGGTAAAATTAATGCAACATTGCCAAAAGATAAAGATCCCATTAGTGTAACACTGGCAGAGGCATTAGAACTTATATCGGCTAAAGCATCGAGTAAAAAAACAACTTCAAAAAGAGCTTCTTCTAAAACAAAAGCAAAAATAAAAGAGACATAAATTTTGGCTAAAGGTAAAAAAAACATAAATTATCTCTCTACATTCAAGGGGAAAAATTTTCCCAATAAGGAAGAAATCCTTTCCTTTATAAATGAGAATCCTAACCACTCAAGTAAACGAGAAATCGCCAAAGCTTTTAACTTAAAAGGCGATTCTCGTATTTGGCTTAGAGATATATTACGTGAGTTGAAGGATCAAAATCTTATATCTAAACAACACAAAAGAGCAATAAACAAAGGAAAATTACCCCCTGTTACTTTAGTAAAAATTAGCGGACGTGATAAAGATGGGAGTTTTATTGCACAACCTCTTGAATGGGAAGATTCTCCAAAGCCCAATATTGAAATACACTCTTTTCATCACATAAAAGGAAGTAGCATTGGTGTTGGAGATCATATTCTTGTAAAAGTTTTTCGAAATAAAAATTCTGAAAGCTCAAGCCCCCCTTATACGGGACGAATTATTCGTAAAATTGATATATCTCCCAAAAGCGCATTTGCTGTTGTAAGAAAATTTGAAAATAATCAATGGCGCCTTGATCCTATAGACCGCAAAACCAATGAACTCATTGTTGAAATGTCTCCAGAAATGAAGATTGTAGTCGGTGATCTCGTTGAAGTCGAAATTAAAAAAAATACTGGTTACGGATTAAAGAGCGCAAAAATAAAAAATGTTTTAGGGCATATTAAGAGTGAAAAAACACTCTCAATGATAGCACTTCTTTCGAAAGGAATTCCTTATATTTTTCCTGAAAGTGTTCTTGAGCAAGTCAAACATATCAAAGCTGCCAATATGGATAATCGTGAAGATTGGCGACAGTTACCATTTATTACAATTGATCCACCAGATGCAAAAGACCATGATGATGCAGTTTATGCAACCAAGGATAAGGACCCAGCAAATAATGATGGTTGGATTATTATTGTGGCCATTGCAGATGTTTCTTACTATATCAAAACAGGAAGCGCATTAGATAAAGAAGCTTTGAAACGCGGAAATTCTGTTTATTTTCCCGATACCGTTGTGCCAATGTTACCTGAGCGCCTTTCTCATGATTTATGTTCTCTGCGTGAAGGAAAAGAAAGACCAGCTTTAGCCGTTCGTATGATTTTTGATGCAAATGGTAATAAACGAAAACATAGTTTTCATCGTACTATGATTCGTGTAAGAGCCAAGCTTTCTTATCAAGAAGTACAATTGGCAATTGAAGGTAATATAAATGAAAAAACAGCCGCTCTTTTTGAGAGCATTTTGCAACCCTTATGGGAAGCCTATACATGCCTTAAAGCTGCGCGAAATCGTCGCCAACCACTAGAATTAGAAATTGCAGAAAAAAAGATTATTCTTGATCAAAATGGATGCATAAAAGATGTTGTGAGTGAAACACAATTAGAAGCGCATCGTTTAATTGAAGAGTTTATGATACAAGCCAATATTGCAGCTTCTGAAACATTAAAACAACATCACCAGCCCCTCATTTATCGTATTCATGAAAAACCTTCTCTTGCTAAGCAAGAAATACTTCGGAGCTTTCTTCAAAGTTTGGGGATACCACTCTCCCGCGGAAGCGAACTTACCTCAGCGCGCCTTAATAGCATTCTGGCAAAAATGACGAATACACCACAAAAAGAATTGATCAACCAAGTTATTCTGCGCTCACAATCTCAAGCTGAGTATAATCCCAAAAATATCGGCCACTTTGGTTTAAACCTACATAATTATACACATTTTACATCCCCTATCCGTCGTTATGCTGATCTTATTATTCATCGAGCACTCATTAAAACGCTGAAATTAGGAAATGATCAGTTAACAGATACACAAGAACAAAATCTCGCAGAAATTGCTACGCAAATTTCTTTATATGAACGCCGTGCAATGATGGCTGAAAGGGAAACTATTGATCGGCTTGTTGCTCACTATTTAACGAATAAAATCGGCCGTATTTTTACAGGTCGCATTTCCGGAGTTACAAAAGCAGGTCTTTTTATCTCACTTGATAAACTCAACACAGATGGTTTTGTCCATATTTCTACACTTAAAAATGATTATTATCATTTTGATGAAGCCCATCATGTTCTTGTAGGACAGCGTAGCCATAAAGGCTATCAGCTCAGTGATGTTGTAGAAGTAAAACTTATAACGGTACAACCTTTTGCTGGCGCTTTATGCTTTGAACTCTTAACAAAACCTCGTCCAATAAAATTTTCACCGACATCTTACCATAAAAACAAATTTAAAAAACAAAAGCATACTTTTTATGGGAGAAAAAATTAAGCTTCTTATCCTCCATTAAATAGAATATGAATAATAAAAGAATGAATAACTTCAAATTAAGAAATGACTTATATTATATAATATTTTTATTATTTTATGTGTACAATCTTCTTTCTTTAATATACAAGAGGATAAATTTTATTGCTATCTCTATAATAACCATATAGAAATCTTGCAGTTTTTTATACTCAAGGAATGAGAAAAACTGCAAAGAATAGTTTTGGCTCCCTTTCATTTCAGCTCATCTTTTTATTGTTTAAATAAACAAAAGTACCTTAAGCCATTCTCATGAAAAAAAAAGCTTTTAACTCTCAAAACAATTCTTTGCGTGCAATTATTGCAGCTATTGTAACTATTGGCACCGTTGGAACAGCATTGGGAATAGGAACACAACTTGTCTCTCTTCTTATGGCAGAGAAAGGTATTTCCAATAGTATGATCGGCTATAGTGGAACTGTTGGTGGATTTGCCACAATTGTTGCAGCTATTTTTACTTCTCGAATCGCCCTATGCTTAGGCATTTCTAAAACGATATTATTTATGATGGCCATAGGATCGTTAAGTTTTTTAGGATTCTATTTTTTCGAATCCATATGGGTTTGGTTCATTTTAAGGTTTATATTACATTTTACTATGACGGTTATGTTTATCCTGTCAGAGTTTTGGATCAACAGTTATGCTCCCCCTAAAAGACGTGGTTTGGTTCTTTCCATTTATGCTATTGTCCTAGGATTAGGGTTTGCGATAGGTCCAACGCTATTAGCAAAAGTGGGAACACAAGGATTTATTCCTTTTGCTGTTGGTTATAGTCTTATTATATTAGCTGCTATCCCAATTCTTGCCGCTTGGAAATTAAGTCCAGAATTTCAAAAAAGCCAATATACACCATTTTTTCGTTATCTTTTTCACGTTCCAAGCGCTATGATGGCAGTACTTGTTTACGGTGCTATTCAAATGGGCGCATTAACTCTTATTACACCCTTTAGTTTATCCATTGGTTATAATGAGAATGAAGCAGCACACTTTATGGCAGCCCTTGCGCTCGGAAATGTTTTCCTCTTAATTCCTATTAGCATTATAAGCGATTATGCCAAAGATCGACGCTATCCGCTGATAAGTTGCGCTATCTTAGGTTTTGTGGGAACTTTCATGGTACCATGGATCATTCAATATCCATGGATTCTAATGCTTGATCTGTTCCTTCTTGGTGGTGTATCAGAGCGAGCCTTTATACAATCGGTCTTGCACATCTAGGGGCACGTCTCAAGGGACAAAAACTTGCTGCTGCTAATTCTGCTTTTATTTTTTGCTATGGAATTGGTATGCTTATCGGGCCGACCGTTATCGGAAAATCCATGGATATCTTTAATCCTTTCGGTTTTTCAATAGCTATAGCTGTTTTTTTTAGTTTATATGTCACTTTGGTGTTTGTCCAACTTATAAGAAAATTAATCAGCTCTTGACTTTTTTGAGAACATCCGTAGTGTTGCTGGAAAATCTGATGACATCAAAAATAGGTTTTGATAGCAAGATAATATTTTTTCAGTATAAATAGGGTTCTTACATTATGGCTAAAGCAGCAACCATTAAGATCAAGCTTTTATCAACTGCAGATACCGGTTTTTTCTATGTAACAAAGAAAAACAGCCGTACAATGACAGATAAAATGAGCAAGCGTAAATATGATCCAGTTGTAAAAAAGCACGTTGAATTTAAAGAAACAAAAATTAAATAAATAGACTTATCATTGAATCGATAGATCTTATACTCCAAAAGGAATGTGGGGATATTGCTCTTCAACGTTATTTTTTGAGGGGTGTTTTTTGTTCCCTTAAGTTTAAAAAGTTTACTTTAAAATTTGTATGTTTTGTACGAATTTGGATAAGTTGATTTATTATTTAAGTTGCTTACATATATTCTACATGAGTATTGATTATTGTGCTATCTAACGAGATTTTTTCATTAAAACGAGACATTGTTTCGTCATATAAATGGAATTTTGGACGAATTATAAGCAATACTAAAATAGAGTGCGTTATAATAATGTTAGCAGTTTCTTGGTTTCATGAAAAAAAATTCTCATTTTAATCTAAGAAGTTTAAAAAAAATTACCGGTTTCAGTATTTTTGTCGCTGCTAGCTTTCTTATCGTTATGTCAATTTATTTTAAGCAGAACCAGCAGTTGCCTCAAAAAGAAAAATTTTTTTCTCAAAACTCTGTTAAAGGAAATGCACTAATCATTGATGGTGATTCTATCATGATTTCTTCAATTAGGATTCGACTTGCTGGAATTGATGCTCCTGAACTCCACCAATTTTGTGGAAAAAAGGAGAAACGCTACCCTTGTGGGCTTGAGGCAAAAAAATATTTAGAAAAACTAATAGAAAATCAAACTGTTACATGTCTCTGGCATAAAACAGACCAATACCGTCGTATCCTTGCAACATGTAAAACAAAACAAGTTAGCAATATCAACGCGACGCTTGTACATAATGGTTGGGCTGTAAGTTATTATGAATATCCCAAAGAAGAACAAGAAGCTAGAAGGAAAAAGAAAGGAATATGGGCATCAAGTTTTCAACGACCGCGAGAATGGCGCAAAGCAAATCCTCGCACAGAATAAGAAAAATATTTTTTAATTTCATTGACCAATGAAACGATGTGATAAAATTATTAAACTTGAAAAAAAAATCTATTCCTGTCGTGTTTGTATCCAACAACCACATTATTTTCCTCCTCTTCCTCACGAACCAAATCCCATCGTTTATTTATCCAATACGGCTTCGATTGCAATCGCAGGACAAGCACCGGGATTGCGTGTCCATGAAACTTCTATCCCTTTTAATGATCGCTCTGGCGAAAGGCTGCGTGATTGGCTGGGGGTAACGAAAGAAGAATTTTATAACAGATCTCTTTTTGCTATTGTTCCTATGGGATTTTGTTTTCCAGGTTATGACAAAAATAAAGCTGATTTACCACCGAGACGTGAATGTCGAGAAATATGGCATGAAAAGACATTTCAAGCGATGCCTCAAATAAAGCTTGTTCTTGCTATTGGCAGTTATGCGCAAAAATGGCATATTACGGAATTAAAACATAAAACTGTTTCAGCAACCGTTAGTGATTGGAGAAATATTCTTTCCATTCCCCAACCTCAAGGCTATAATGTTATGCCTTTGCCTCATCCATCATGGCGAAATACTTTTTGGTTACAGAAAAATCCATGGTTTAACGATGAGCTTATTGTATATCTGCGTCGTTTAGTGCGTAAATTTTTATAAATTAAAATATTGAGAAAAAATATGGATCGTCTTGACCGAAAAATTTTACATCTTTTGCAAGAAAATGCGACACTTTCTGTTGCTGATATTGCTAAAAAAGTGGGACTTTCGACCACTCCTTGTTGGCGTAGAATTCAAAAGCTTGAAGAAGATGGCGTCATTCAGCGTCGTGTTGCCGTTCTTTCTCCAGAAAAAGTGAATGCGCATGTCACTGTTTTTGTGTCTATTCGCACAAACACACATAGTCATGAATGGTTTAAGCGTTTTTCAAAAATTGTACAAGAATTCCGTGAAGTCATTGAATTTTATAGAATGAGTGGAGATATTGACTATTTATTGCGTGTTGTTGTGCCCAACATTGAAGCTTATGATCTTTTTTATAAAAAATTAATTTCTAAAATTGACATCCGTGATGTCTCATCTTCTTTCGCAATGGAACAGATTAAATATACAACGGAACTTCCACTTAATTATATTAAATTACATGACAAGACGCATGAACAAAATCCTTAAGAGTTTTTTATATCATCTCATTATCTTTTAGGCATTCAAACTTTTTTGTTAAAAAATCATCATTTGTGCATGTGTTAAAACAGCAGCTTTGACAATACCAGCTGCTATAGCTGCTCCTGTCCCTTCACCAAGACTCATCCCAAAATCCAGAAGTGGTTCTTTGCCAATTTTGTTTAAAAGTTTACGATGAGCTTTCTCAGAAGAAACATGTCCAACAAGGGTATGATCAAGAGCTTTTGGATGCATTTTATAAAGGACCGCTGCAGCTGCTGTTGCCACAAAACCATCTAAAATAACGGGTATTTTTTCTATTCTTGCTGCTAAAATAGCACCAACCATGGCAGCAATTTCACGTCCTCCTAAGCGACGCATTATCTCAAAAGGATCATTAAAATAATCCTTATGTAAAGAAATGGCTGTTTTAACCGCTGCAATTTTACGTTGATAAAAATCATCGTCTAATTCCATACCATTTTCTGTCCATTCTTCCACTTCTCCTCCAAACAATGCTAAGCATAAAGCTGAAGCTATTGTGGTGTTTCCAATGCCCATTTCTCCAATACATAAAAGATCTGTTCCACCCGCAATGGATTCCATTCCAAATGCCATTGTAGCAGCCGCACTCCGCTCATCCATTGCGGCATCCTTCGTAATATTCATTGTTGGATATTCCAATGCTAAATCAAAAATTTTTAATCCAAGATCATAAGCAATACAAATTTGATTGATAGCAGCTCCACCCGATGCAAAATTTTGCACCATCTTTTGTGTCATAGATTGTGGAAATGGTGTAACATTTTCTTCTACTATACCATGGTTTCCAGAAAAAATAGCGACTAAAGGTCGCGTTACGATAGGTTTTTCTGTCCCCCTCCATCCCGCATACCAAACAGCAATATCCCCTAGTTTTCCCAATGTTCCTTGCTCTTTTATTAAGTTTTTTTGCCGTTTTTTTGCCAAAATTATAGAAAACTCATCAGCAACAGGTAAATTTGTAAGCAAAGCACGAAAATCATCAAATGGACTAGCGGTCATAAGGATACCTTTTAAAATCTACAATGTTTATGAAAATCACGTCATATATACAGGATATGAATAATTTATTGTTTTTTTAAACAGTGCTTTAAAAACATTAAATATTATGAAAGCAATGATTTCTATATTCTATTTTCTAATCAAATAGCAAACATGAAAGATTTAAAATATTATCAATATGTTATTACTATTTTTACAGTATGCTCTTAATCTATTTCTCTATTAAATAGGAGCAATTAACATGTTGTTTAATATATAAATTCTAACATTCCTTCTATAACAAAAGTTGCAAACTTTCAAAAACTTATAAAATCAAAAGGATCAAAATGATCATAAAGAAATCAAAACACAAAGGATCTCAACTTTAACATATGTTAATTGTCAGGCTGTTATTAAATGAGAGCACAAAAAGCTTCTTTTAAAATACATATACCTGCATTTGGTTTTGTCGCATCATTTGATAATATTTGCCTCCATCGACGTGCCCCACCCCGCCCATGAAATAAACCAATCATGTGACGAGTCACATGAGAAAGCCGCCCCCCCGATGCAATATGTCGAGCAGCATAATCACACATAACCTCAATAAGATCACTCTCACTCAGATTATTTTGCGCCTCATCATAGAGTTCAAAATCAATATGTTTTAACAAATCTGGATCATGATAAACTTGGCGACCAAGCATGACAGCATCACAGAAAGTTAAGTGTTCTTTGATCTCATCAATCGATTTAATTCCACCATTTATTCCAATGAATTTATGAGGATATTTACGTTTTAATCTATAAACCCTTTCATAATTAAGGGGCGGAATATTGCGATTTTCTTTCGGACTCAATCCTTGCAGCCATGCCTTGCGTGCATGTATCCAGAGCGCATCACATCCAGCATTCCAAACCTGATTAGCCAAAAGATCTAACGCCAACTCTTCATCTTGTTCGTCCACTCCAATCCGACATTTGACAGTTACTGGTATAGTAACTTCTCGTTTCATCGCTTCCACGGCATTTGCCACAATGTCTGGATGTAGCATCAAACAAGCCCCAAAGACACCTGCTTGAACACGATTTGATGGACAACCGACATTGAGATTTATTTCGTTGTAGCCAAAATCTTCAGCAATTCTTGCAGCTTCTGCTAACTTTTTCGGATCCGCCCCCCCTAATTGTAATGCAACTGGACATTCTTTATCGCTAAAAGCCAACAATTGTTCGCGAACACCATGAATGACAGCATCTGCTACCACCATTTCCGTATAAAGGAGTGCTTTTTTCGTTAAAAGACGATAAAAAAACCTGCAATGTCGGTCTGTCCAGTCCAACATTGGTGCTACTGCAAATTTTACAGGCGATGGAAGGTTGTAAAATGTCATGAGGGTATTACTCTCATATCCCTATAGCTCTCTCTTTATACATAGAAAAATACTTAATTTTAGTTTACGGAAAATTTTATTCTCTTATACTATCATGAGTATAATAACAGCCCATTATCTTCAATTGTTATAAAGGTTTACTACAATCAATCATGATAAAACACAATATGGCATTTCTCACAGATTACTGTTTAGGTATATAAACATGAAAAAAATTTTCACTATAATATAAAAAACTCATTTACAAGTTCTTCTTACGCTCATCAAGCCTCTATCCTTACATGATTTAGCACAGCGTTTAAGATAATAAACGATAAACTAAAACATTGTACAATTTTTCATAATAGATTTAATTTTCTTTAGATTTTTTTAAATTATTGTGCAAATAAACGCTACAGAAGATGCTTTTATCTTCTCCTCAAGAAAGAACAAAAATCCTTATTTTACACGCATATAATTATAAATCATTTTTTCTCAATGAGTAATTCTTGGTAACATTCTTGGATTTCACTTTATAAGATAGATAAATTTTATCCTAAATATTCTATCTAATTTGCCATTTTATGATTCTTGCAAAAAAAACTAAAATTAGGGTATAGACAATCATTGTCTTTTTAAAATGTATGACTAACACCAGTATTTCTTGAAGAAAATATTTTACAATATTGCAGATAAAATCTGTAAAATGAAATGATCATAAAGGTTATTCAGTCTCTTGTTGGCTTTGCATATAGGAAGAAAGAGTATCAACCTCTTGCTCATTAAATAGGAGACCAAGTTTTGAACGACGCCATAACACATCTTCACATACTTTAGCCCATTCTTTTTCCATCAACCATTTTACTTCTACTTCATAAAGCCCATGTCCAAAATTTTTTCCTCTATTTTCCTTACCATGTGCAAATATCACTAATGCTTCCGTACCATAGGAGCGTGCAAGTCTGCGATGTGTAAAAGCATCTAAATCTGGCATCAAAAGAGCAATCTTATTTTCGATTATATCTAATTGATTATAGGGAAAATCGCCCCCTGGAAGTACTGTCTTAGCCGTCCATGATGCTCCCTTTTTACCAAGCGCTTTTTCAACAAATTTCATCGCATCTTCAGCCAACTTACGATAAGTTGTAATCTTTCCACCATAAAGATTAAGAATCTTTGGTGTTGTTCCTGTTCCCATTTCTTTTAAAACATAATCGCGCGTAATTTCTTGTGCTTTTGAAGCTCCATCATCATAGAGTGGACGAACTCCAGAGTAAGACCAGACTATTGTTTCAGGCAACACTGGTTGTATGAAATATTCACTGGCTGCTGCACAAATGTAATCAATTTCTGTATCAGTAATATGAACGTCAGCCGGATCTCCTTGATAATTACAATCTGTTGTTCCAAGCAAGGTAAATTCTTCTTGATAGGGAATAGCAAATATAATACGCCCATCACCATTTTGAAAAATATAAGCACGATCATGAGTATAAAGCTTGGGAACCAAAATATGAGAACCTCTAACAAGTCGTACTGGTGGATGTTCGTTATAGTCTAATATGCTTGCCAAAACATGATCAATCCAAGGTCCTGTCATATTCGCGACATAAGAAGCTGTGACACTATATTTTTTGCTACTTAACTTGTCTTGAAGAACGATACGCCATTTATTGTCTTCTTTTTTTAAAGAGAGAACTTCTGTTCGTACTTTTATATCAGCGCCCCATTTTTCTGCATCACGAGCATTGCCAATAACTAAACGCGCATCATCTACTCTTGCATCAGAATATTCAAAACCTCTCTGATATTCTTTCTTCAGTGTAGAGCGAAATTTTTTTGAAAAATTAATTGTTTTACTGCGCCATAATTTCTGATTCCAATTCCCTAAATAATCATAAATAAAAAGTCCAAAACGCAACATCCAAGCAGGGCGCAATTCTTTATGATAAGGAAGAAGAAAACGCAAAGGACGCACAATATGTGGAGCCATACGTAAAATGATCTCGCGTTCTTTCAATGCTTCACGAACAAGCTTGAACTCATAATGTTCAAGATAACGAAGCCCGCCATGAATAAGCTTTGTTGACGCACTTGAGGTCCCAGATGCAAGATCGTTCATTTCAGCCAATCCCACTTTAAATCCGCGTCCTGCTGCATCCCTTGCCAATCCACACCCGTTTATCCCTCCCCCAATGATAAACAGTTCATAATGTGTTGTGGTTTTCATAATTTCACTTTTCATTATTTAAGTTTGTTTCTCAGTACTCAATAAAGCAATAGGAAAAAATAATACAAGGGTTCTTCATTGTATTATCAACGTACTTTTTCCTAAAATAAACACGCACAAAAAGCTTTTGATACCCTTATACATCAAAACAACATTTGACAAATTAAAGAGAATTTTTTTATCTTTTACAAAAAATATCCTTGCCAAGCCAAGGTTCATCATATGAAGTCTTTTTAGAGAAAAATTGATGTTTTTTCTCACTCTTAAATACACACTATAGCTAAATGCTTTATTGCACATAGATAACGCTTTTCATATAGTTCACTCAATGACACACTAGGAAATGTGAAGGTACACAGATGACTCATCACTCTCAAAATTCGAAAATAACACCTCTTTCAAAAATTTTAGTCCCAGTTATGTCGAGTATTTTAATCTTTTTACCTTCTTTATCAAACGCAACATCACACTCAAAAACAGCAAATCATTTAAGCTTAGAAAAGCTTAAAACACAACTTTTGGAAGATTCTAGCTTTTTATCTAAGCTTAAAGAAAAAATGATACCACATACTGATTCTCATCATATTCAACAAATTGTCAGAGAGTACCTTCTTACTCATCCAGAAATTCTGATTGAAATGCAGCTTATTCTTCAAGATAAGCTGGAAAAACAGAATGAATACGAAAACAAAATACAAACTTCTGTCATCCATTTATTAGAAAAAGAAATTTTTCATTCTCCTCATGACGCCATTTTGGGAAACCCAAATGGTAAAAAAGTGCTTGTCAATTTTTTTGATTACAACTGTGGGTATTGTAAAAGTTCCTATTCACATATAGAAGACTTGATAAAAGAATATCCAGATTTAAAGGTTATTATTAAGGATTTACCAATTTTAAGCTCTGATTCTATGGCAGCCCATACTGTTGCCTACGCATTTCGAAAACAATTTCCAGAGAAATATCCTCAGTTTCACAAAACGCTTTTAATGTATCAGGGTCGCGCAAATGAAGCTAAAGCTATTAAAATAGCTGTTTCATTAGGAGCAGATGAAAAAAAACTACATAATGCAATAAAAGATCCCACTCTACAAAACGCTTTTAAAGAAAATATCCAAATTGCCTCTAAACTTCATATTACGGGAACACCTTCTTACATCATTGGTAATAAAATATTCATTGGCGCAGCCAGACAAGATACTCTAAAACAAGCGATAGACAATACACGGTGAATACCTAATTAGTTTTAGGAAGAATACTATAAGTGAGGTAATTTTATGCTTTCTCTTTTTTGATAACAGGCTTATAAGTGCAATTTTGCGTAAAGCAGATACGAGTTTTAAATTGCAAAGTATAATGATTTAAAGGAAATAAAAATCTTTAAAGCCTCAAAAGATGTCATCCCTAATCTAGAGATATTCGGTCATAAAATGAGATAATGACGATCTTCATTGATCAAGGAGTTAGAAATAAAATGGCAACAAAAAAAATGGATTCGGCAAAAACCGCAATTGATACGAAAATTATTCGTGATCTTGCTGAAATTTTGAATGATACCAATTTAACGAACATTGAAGTTGAACAAGGGGAGCTTCGTATTTGTGTCTCACGCCAAAATACCTTAACTTCTTCTGAGCAAGCAATCTATGCTCCTGTTTCTACTCCTACTTTTTCTGTAACATCTTCTCCAGTCCCAACAACTGAATCTCCTATACAATCTATCCAAGAAGATAAATCAAAAAACACAATAACCTCTCCGATGGTTGGAACAGCTTATCTTGCACCTTCACCAGGTGCACAACCTTTTGTAGAAGTAGGACAAAATGTTTCTGAAGGAGAGACATTACTTATTATTGAAGCCATGAAAACAATGAATCAAATTTCATCACCACGCTCAGGCACGGTAACCACTGTTCTTGTCAAAGATGGCCAACCTGTTGAATTTGGTGAACCACTTATTATTGTTGAATAAAGCGAGGGGCAACCATGATTCGAAAAATCCTCATTGCTAATCGGGGAGAAATTGCTCTTCGCGTTTTACGTGCATGTAAAGAACTTGGCATAAAAACCGTGGCTGTTCACTCTACCGCTGATGCAGATGCAATGCATGTTCGTCTTGCTGACGAAAGTGTTTGTATTGGCCCTCCTCCTGCTCGCGATTCTTATTTGAGTATTCAGCAAATTATTGCTGCTTGTGAAATTACAGGAGCTGATGCTGTTCATCCAGGTTATGGCTTTCTTTCTGAAAATGCAAAATTTGCAGATGTTCTAGAAGCCCATGATATTACATTCATCGGTCCAACAGCTACTCATATCCGAATCATGGGCGATAAAATCGAAGCAAAGAAAACCGCCAAAAAACTTGGTATTCCTGTAGTTCCCGGTTCAGATGGAGCAGTCACTGAAGAATCTGATGCTTTACGCACCGCTCGTGAAATTGGTTATCCCGTTATTATCAAAGCTTCTGCCGGTGGTGGCGGACGTGGTATGAAAGTCGTTCATTCTGAACAAGAATTTTCTATAGCTCTCAAAACAACGCGTTCAGAAGCGAAAGCTGCTTTTGGTGATGACGCTGTTTACATAGAGAAATATTTAGAAAAACCCCGTCATATCGAAATTCAAGTCATAGGTGATGGTGCGGGAAATGCTATTCATTTAGGAGAACGCGATTGTTCACTGCAACGACGGCATCAAAAAGTATGGGAAGAAGCTACATCACCTGCACTTAGTGAAACTGAACGAAAAAAAATTGGTAGTATTGTTGCAAATGCCTGTGCCCAACTTGGATATCGTGGAGCTGGTACTATTGAATTTCTTTATGAAAATGGCGAATTTTATTTTATCGAAATGAATACGCGTTTACAAGTCGAACATCCTGTAACTGAAGCAATTACAGGTATAGATTTAGTCCATGAACAAATCCATATTGCATCAGGCTGCAAGCTTTCAGTGACACAAGATGATGTCTGTTTTTCTGGTCATGCCATTGAATGCCGTATTAATGCAGAAGATCCTATTAACTTTACGCCATCACCTGGAACCATTACACATTTTCATACACCTGGAGGTTTAGGGATTCGTGTTGATTCAGGTGCTTATTCAGGTTACCGTATCCCTCCTTATTATGATAGTATGATTGGAAAACTGATTGTTCATGGGCGTACCCGTTTAGAATGTATGATGCGTTTACGGCGTGCTTTAGATGAATTTGTCGTGGATGGAATAAAAACTACACTACCTCTTTTTCGCGATCTTATTAATAATCAAGATGTTGCTGATGGTAATTATAATATTCACTGGCTAGAAAAATACCTTTCTCATCAATCAAAGTCTTCAGATTCGTAATTCGATAGCAAAATGTTGATATCTTATAAAAGAGTCTATAAGATATCAACATAAGGATAATTCCAATCTTGCTGTAAAAAGTGGTAAAAGAGGAAATAAGTTGGTTATTTTTTTATTTGTTATATAGTTTTCTTTTAATATGTACAAAATTTGATAATTTTCTGTTTTCCTTTTTGTGAGTTTGTGCTAACTCCTACGTGGTTACGCCCTTATAGCTCAGTTGGTAGAGCACCTGATTTGTAATCAGGGGGTCGGGAGTTCGAGTCTCTCTGGGGGCACCATGCTCTTTTTTATCCAAAATAATTTATTGATTTTCCATATGTTTTTTACTGTGAGGGACGCGTAAATAAAAGTTAGGGAATAGGATTTTACAACACGTCTCTCTAATTATTACGAATCAAGAGTTCTTTTCGGGGTGGTTTTTTAGCAAAACCAGAGGTCCAAAGGGTCTCTAATTCTAAA
>NZ_JBHIML010000049.1:1369-2649 GCF_042194015.1 Bartonella sp. MU37NMGALS | reverse complement strand
GAGACATCAATATGATCTGCAATTAAATACAGCGTTTGCGGCGTGTAAATATGAGAACGATTATTGCTTAAATCGAGAGTGTTTGCCGTCAATCTCACATCCCCCTCAGCAGACAGCATATTCTCAACACTGATCCCTCCTGATACCGATGTCAATGTGGCTGTGCCGTAGCCAATGACCTGATCATAATAGATGTCGTTGCCTGCAAAAATTTCAATATTGCCACCACTGGCAATCTGACCAACCTTCACCCCTTCTTTTGCTGTAATAGAAAGAAAACCGTTTTTATCTAAAACAAGATCCCCTGAACCGCCCGTAGAAACGACACCTGTCATCAGTGTGCCTGCATCAAGGCTGCCTACCTTTAAAACAGCCTTTTCACCCGTCATCAGCGAAGAAAAGTCAACAGCCCCACCCTCAATATTTGCCTTGCCATGAGCTAAAAGTTGCCCAAAATGAACGGGAGCATTTGTTTCTGGTTGTGCTTGAATGGCAACATTTTGATGCGACAGAATTGTTTGAGAAACAGAAAGCCCGTTATGAGAAACCAGGGTGATATCTCCTGCCCCATAAACACTTTCAGCGACAATCGCACCTTGACTGCTCTGGAGATCAACATCCCCTTGGGTGCCAAGAACAACAACACCAGAAGCACCCGTTGCCGCCATATCAACCCCACCGGCTAAAAACTGCGCCTTTATATCACCACCGGCATGTGCCTTGAGGTTTCCTTGCGCTAAAACAATCCCCTCAAGCTTCAAGTCTCCACCCGATTCAAGAGCCATATCAGCACCTGAC
Organism: Bartonella sp. MU37NMGALS; assembly: GCF_042194015.1. Lineage (NCBI taxonomy): Bacteria > Pseudomonadati > Pseudomonadota > Alphaproteobacteria > Hyphomicrobiales > Bartonellaceae > Bartonella > Bartonella sp. MU37NMGALS. The sequence continues at coordinate 1,851 of NZ_JBHIML010000049.1, read as the reverse complement.
CCTAGCCCTGAAACTTGAAGAGTTTGGCGCGAAGACAGCTCCATATTGCCCCCAGAGGTTGCCTTGCCTGCAATCGATAAAAGCCCATCCTGCGCCTCTATTTTTAAATGACCATCAGCGCCAACCGTTTCTAACGTCACATCCTTATGTGCTGCAATATCAATATGCTTTTTCGAGGTGATGTGTTTTGCCAATACGCTCTGGCTTTTCGATTTGAGGACAACACCCCCATGACCAAAAACATTCTTCAGGGAGATTTTCCCGTCAGCAGAAAGATGCAACTGCCCCGCATTGGCTGCCATATCATGGCGCATGCGAACCCCAACACCTTTTTCTGTTGCCACAAGTTTTATTCTGTCCGCCTGTAGAGCCCCCAAAGCAGAGCCATCTATCGCATATTCCGGTTTACCAGTAATATCGGTCAGTTCTTTCATTTCCCGTGAAGCATAATCAAAGTGACCCGTCCCTGCTGTCACTCCAAT
>NZ_JBHIML010000049.1:0-1269 GCF_042194015.1 Bartonella sp. MU37NMGALS | reverse complement strand
CCCTTGCCATTGGGGGTAACAATATCAATCGAGGGAACCCCATTGGGCGCTGCCACTATATCTGGGCGATTGGCGGCATGAGCGTTAGGATCCACAGTAATTTGCGCCTGTAACGCTGAAGGTGCGAATAAACAAGAAAAACCAAGTCCCCCAAATAAAACCTTTTTGAGCATCGTACTGGAGACCAAAACACCTAATAAAGCTGCTCTTTCTGCTCTCTTCTCATATCTCATACGTTAACTCCCCAATAAAAAATGCTTAAAGTTCCATTGTTAATGTCATAAAAAATGTTCCTGATTTTTTGTGCTTAACTGTGCTCCAAAAAATACTGGAATAACTAGCATCGAGAGAGACCATGCCTCCCGCAAGCTTGACACCTGCTGTCCAACCGGCAAGCTGATCACTCTTAATCCCATACAAGGGTTGTGCAAAAACACGCCCATAATCCAAACCAACATAAGGGCGAAGTTCTCCAAAAACCTTTTTGAAGGTCGCGTGATTGCTCCACGGAATGGTGCGTAACAACAAATCATTCCGGCTAAAAAAACCGTTATTGCCAAAAAGCAAACTCTCACGCGTGCCACGAACATTGGAAGCACCCCCCAACGAAATCTGCTCAGCACCCAATAAATTATGCGGTGAATATTGACCACTCAAAAGATTGCTCAGTATAAAGTCCAAGCCCCCTACCTTAAAAGGCGTCATGACACTAAGCGTACCGGTAAATTTGGCAAATTGTGGCTCCGCATCCCCTGCCCCTGGATCGTGCTTCTTGACAGAATGAAACAAAGGGAGCCCTTGCAAATAACTCACATCAAAAGTCCAAGTTCCACCCAGCATCTGGCGCGAATGCGAAATGCCAAAATTGGCGACACTATATTGACGGCTGCCCACTTCAATCTTATTGCCAAGAAGGTAATTGTTGGTTCTTTTATAAGAAAGACCTAAATTCAAGGTTGTAAGGGAAACACCATCACGGTAAAGAACCCTGCTTGTACTGGCGTGCAACTCACTGGAATCCCCCGTCGTCTCAATATCGGTAAAATTGCCAGGGATAATGCTTTGATAATTATAAACAGTGCCATTCAAACCAAAGGTCCAATAACCGTAGGGAATACTCACACTCGCTGAAATGTTATTGCTATGTCCTTCTTGCTTGCTCCCACCCCAATAATCGGGCTCACTGCGTTGATAGTTAAAATCCCACGCATCATTCATCCCTAAAATATTTTCTACCCTCAAGCCCGCACTATAACGCGCATAACCCGT
>NZ_JBHIML010000048.1:0-3029 GCF_042194015.1 Bartonella sp. MU37NMGALS | reverse complement strand
AATGCGGTGGAGAGTTTTGCCCCCAACTTCGATTGTTTCATCAGTAAATTCGTATTTTTTTTCCATGGTTTATTTCCCTTAATGCATGTTTTGTTTTTTAATCTCTTGAGACAACATACCAATTCCTTTTGCTGTGATTTTTGCGCAAGGAATGACTTTTTCTATTCCACTTGCGGTTTGAAGTGTAATGGTGGGACAATCCATTAGTCCTTTTTGGATTTTATCCTGATAAGGCAATAAGCGATCCCCGAAAGTGCGTCGATACACCCATCCTTTTTTCTGTAGGAAGAGAATGAATTGTTTTGGTTGCATTTCGAGCACTTTAGCGGCTTCAGTAAGACCGAAGAGCCCATCAGAGCGTTGTAAGCTTTCAAGAGCCATTGCTTTTGGTTTTAAATCTTCAATGATGATGTCTTTACGCTCATTTTCATTTTTTAGATGAGTTAATACACCTAACATTACTTGTGGACTTGAGTAATCGATTTGTGGTGTAAGAACTTGCTTTGCACGCCGCTCGCATTCAATAAAATATTGACGGGCTTGTTTACCTTTCTTATTGTTTTCAAGCATAGAAAGCTCTTTGGCTACGCTTAGAGTTAGATGATAGTCTTTACGATTGTGACCACCCCTTCCTTTGCTTCCCAAAATAGGGAAGCAAACAAAGTCTTGATTTTCTACCAAATTATATTTGTTGATACGTTCAGTAATCCAGTCCGCAAATTTTTTACCTACTTCTAAAAAACTATGCAAATCACGTGCGTTGACTGTTTGAACGCTTTCTTCGTTAATGGTGTTATTTGTAATAGTGATAGGATTATCCATTTTTATAATCTCTTTGAATTACCAATATTGATAAGAGAAGGTGGCGTCTTTTAAAAACGCCTTTAGCTTTTAAAGCACATCACAAGGACGCAAACGGTGTTGTTTTTCGTAAGAACCATACATTGCATCATCATATTCGCGCTGTTTTATATCATCTAAAAAAAAACCGTATGCTGTGCTGTGTAGAATAAAATCGTGAGGAATGTTTCCGTTGAAACACTGCTCTTCACATTCTTTAAGATAGAATTCGGCAATATCTTCAGAGATATCTTCGCAACGATTAGTCGTTGGTTCAATACGCAAAATTTGGACAGCATTATCGGCTTGGTCGATAAATTTGATCATGTCACTTTCTTCTAAGAAAGGACCAGATTTAGCGAGATTTTGCTCTTCATTTTCGCACATCACTAAGAGAATTTCATCAGAATTTATAAACACTGGTTTATTCACAAATGCCTCCATACAGCCTATTGGCAAAAGTTATTTTCTAAGATATGGAGTGAATATATTTTCGCTTTACGGTAATGTCAACATAAAAATACCGTATAACGAAAATTATTTTATGAGTATTCATCTAAAGATTAGTGTGTTTTTATAGATATTTGGAGATTTTATGAAAGGTTATAAGACTGCCAAAAGAAAATTTTTACAATTGTCAAATGAAGAAAAAACAGCAGTTATCGCTTTTTTGATTCGATTAAAGTATGAAGAAACGCTAAAACTGCCCTCCGTTCTTCTTCATTGCAAGACGAATATAGATCATAAAAATCTTGATCTATCTTGCTTAAAGCCGGATACGGAGGATACTCCTTAAAGAAACTGTGTAGCTTCACTAGCTCTTCTGCGGTGATATCACGGTAGGCTTTAGAGTCAGAGTCATCAATCGATAATAAGCGCGTAATAGATGATGGACTCAATCCTAAATGTTGCCCTAAAGCCTTACGGCTTCCATGCCCCATTTCATTTAATTTTTCATTAATCCACATTTTTATTAGCTTTTGAAAATCCATTTTATTTTTCTCTCTTAAAATTATTAAATAATCAATATTGCGTATTACGAAAATTTTGCTTATATTTGCGTAATACGTAAATATATGACAGAAATTTTGGATTACATGATTACTCCAGCAGTTATGATTATAAAATATTTAGGTGGTGCAAAACGTGTGTCGTTGATTTCTCAATGCCATGTGTCTGCTGTTTATAAATGGACTTACCCCTTTGAAAAGCGAGAGGGTAAAGGCGGCATCATTCCAGCTAAATACCAAATTATGCTTTTGAACTATGCACGTGAGCATGGGATAGATTTGCGTCCAGAAGATTTTTTTTATCCCGAGCGCTTGCAGAGATTAATGCAAGAGCAACACCCCCCAATGACTACATTTGCAAAAAGTTCCGGCGTTGATAGCGCGCGTGAGACTTTGCAGCCTTAAGGAGGTGATGATGGCTGTAGAAAAGAAATATGAATTCACGGATGAGACACGTGTTTTTGGTAATCACACACTTCATCGTATTAAAGCCTTAAGAGATTTTGGAGATGTGAAGGCTGGAGAGATTGGGGGGTATATCGAAAAAGAGAGCAACTTAAGTCATCATGGTGAATGTTGGGTTGCTCAGAAGGCTTGTGTTTTTGATAATGCCAAGGTTTATGAAAATGCATGGGTTTTTAATGGAGCCAATGTTTATGAAAACGCCCGTGTTTATGGCAATGCCCGTGTTGGTATAGATGCTTTTATTTATGGAGATAGTTATGTTTATGGCAATGCCCATATTTATGGCAGAGCTAGAGTTTATGAAAATGCTCGTGTTAGTGGGCATGCGCATGTTAGTGACCATGCCCGTGTTTATGGCAATGCCAAGGTTTGTGGCTATGTCTGTGTTAGTAATGATGCTTCGGTTTATGGCAATGCGCATGTGTATGGGAATGCTAAGGTTTGTGAAAATGCTCGTGTTTACGGAAATTCCAAGGTTTGTGGATATACCAAGGTTTGTGGCTATGGAGAGGTTAGCGATAACGACGAAGTTTACATGCGTAAACACGTTTCATATAGCACAAACGAAGCGCATAAGAATGATGATGGTAAGCCTCGTATAGAGCTTATACCGCCGTTGGCACTGATTGAAATCGGCAAAGTTTTAGAGTTTGGGGCAAAGAAGTACGGAGCAAACAATTGGCGTAATGGCATGCACTGGAGCAGGTTTCACGG
>NZ_JBHIML010000047.1:0-3253 GCF_042194015.1 Bartonella sp. MU37NMGALS | reverse complement strand
AAAAGAGGACAGGTTAACCAGACTGTCGAGTATCTAAAATCTAAAGGGTACAGTGAAGAAGAGGCGCGGTTCATGGCACGTAATCCGCAAATGCTTAGTGCGATGCTAACAGGTGGTGATACTCCTAAGTTACCTCTGGGGCATCAATGGTATATCAATCCGGAGACAGGTGAACGTGAAGCGAGACCGATTAAAGGATCTCTACAGGAATTGGAGTATAATCAGAAAAAACGAGACATAGAAGAGTGGGAAACAAATAAGAGAGAGTATGTGAAAGAAGTTGCATTAGAAATTGATAATACTATGGGTGCGGTTAATCATGCCATTAAACTTATAGAGAGTGATCCAGATTGGGTTGCTGGTAAAGGTGGTACGGTTACTCAAATTTTCCCAGGATCTGATGCCAAAACATTAAAATATCTATTTACTCAGATTCAAGGCGGTGTCTTTAAGCGAGTGATTGCATCAATCAAAAAACAAAGTAAGAATGGAACCGTAGGTGTTGGTCCATTATCTGAGAAAGAAAGCCAGTGGTTAGTATCATCTTATGGTACTTTAGATATTAGTGACAAGCCTGAAGTATTACATACAAGACTTTTAAATATTAAGAAGATGCTTGCACATTTTCAAGAATTTAATAATGAAGAAATTTATAGGTTATCACATGGATTGGAAGTAAAAGAGCGTAAAAAAGACCCTTCTCAATCTTTTACTAATGGGTTGGTGTCACAAGGAGGTAGTGAAAATATACCAAAGATGAGTTTAGAAGAGGCATCTATTAAGGATAACGTACTTTATTTTGTGGATAGTTCCAGTGGTGAATTTCTGGTTAAGGAGTAAATATTAATGGCCCCTTATAAGACTTCTGGTGCGATTAATTCTCAATATGTATATGCTAAGAATGGGACACGTTTTCGTGTAGTTGAAGATTCTGCTGAGATTGAAAAGATTATAAGATCAAATGCTAACAGTTCTTCTTCATCTTCTCCTCGATATGTATACGCTAAGAACGGAACACGTTTCCGCGTAGTTGAAGATCCCGCTGAGATTGCGAAGCTATCTAATCAATCAACTACAACAGATGATTTCTCATTTGATGATAAAGATCTTACGGTGTTGGATGCTGTTATGAGGAATAGCGCGTCTGGTGCGACGGCAGATTATTTTGACGAGATGAAAGCAGCCAATGAAGCGGGTTTTATAGATTATTGGCGTGGTGATAAGAAAGCAGAGGAGATATATAATAGACGGGTAGCTAAGGAGCGCGCTTACCAAAAAGCCTTGCAAGAGAAATATCCTATTTGGTCTTCTATTGCTTATGCTGCTGGTTCACTTGTACCGACAGGACTCTCACTTTTTGTGCCTCCATTAAGGGCTTTGGCTCTTGCAAAGCATATGTCAACACTTGGAAATATTGGTAAGGCGATGATGTTCGGGGCAGGTTCAGGAGCTTTACATGGCTCTGGAGCAGGAGAGGGTCTTTCTGGTCGTCTTATATCGGCAGGGTTTGGTGGTGGTATTGGAACAGTAGCTGGTCCTATTGGTTCTCTTGCCGGTACAGTTGCTTCTTGGGGTACAAAAAAAATGGCAAGGGGATTGCAACATGTTCCCTATATTCCCTTTATGAAAGGAGGTCGTTTTAATCCTGCTCATAAGGAAGTTCAAACCAAAGCGGTTAGGGAAGTTGCAAAAACATTATATGATGATGGTGTTGAGAATGTTGCAGAGCGTCTTGGCTCTGCGCCACGCCATGCATTTTTGACAGATATCAGTCCAAATTTAGAAGTATCCCTTGCGAATATGGGGAAAACAAATGCGCGTGTTTCTGAACTTTTGAAAGGAGCACATGGGGAACGAGTGCAGAATGCTATTCACCGTATTGGTCAGTCGGCAGATGAAAACATTACACCTCTTCAAGATACGAAAGTTTTAAAAAGGGTACTTCAAGAGCAAGGAGAAAAAGAATATCAACCTATTTATGCACAGGTGTATCGTACTCCAGTAGGAAAAGAGCATTATGCAGCTCTTAATGATCTTTTTGCACATGAAGCATTTCAAGAAGCAGTCGAGCGAGCCGTTAAAGTCTTAACAAAGGACCGTCGCCTTGCAAAACCAGAGATGTTTTATTCGAGAGAATTTAGGCACATTAATTACAAGCCTACGATGGAGTTATTAGATCAAACGAAGAAGTCTCTCGATTACCTTAGCAAGAAGTATCATAATTTTGGTGATAACCAAATGGCTCATGTATATAAATCGCTTAAAAAAGACTTAGTAGAGATAGCGGACCAAATTTCTCCTACTTATAAAGCAGCACGGGCTAGTGTAGCCAAATATGAAGGTTTTGAAGAAGCGATAAAACAAGGCAAAAACATTGCACAGAGGGACGTATCGGGAGAGGGGATTGCAGAAGGTCTTCGTAAAGGAGCAATGCCTAGTGGTCTCAATACTTATCATGTAGGGATGAGAGACTATATTGATGATCTATTAAAAGGTTCGCGTCCTATTAATAGCCTTTCAAATATTTTACAAACGGGTAGCATGTCAGATAATCTAAGCAGATCTTTAAGCTCTAAAAACATTCATGCGTTTAGAAAAGCTGTAGAGGGTGAAAGGTTCTATGAAGATGCGGCGAAAAGAGCACTGAAACCGTTTCAAGGAACGCCTGAACATAATTATTTAACAGGTGTTAATATACCGTATGGAAAAACTAGTGCAGCACATGCAGGGGCAAAAATTATACAAAATATTTTATCTGATACGATTAGAAAATTGCCACAAAAAGAAAGGCAAATACTTGAACGTGATATAGCGAAATTAGCAACTTTTGGCGTTAAAGGTATGAACCAGAAGGAAGTTGCTCAAATGTTACAAAGATTTATACGATTACATAAAGCAGGAATTGGTAGTGACCATTTTTGGCATTTCATTTCTTCGGCAGCGTTAGGAGAAGCGGGAAGATTTTTAAGGAGTAAGGGTTAATGACCCGTTATAGTCCTTCAGTAGATCAAGCGATCCGTCAAGCAGCAGCACGTTATGGTTTGCCAGAGAGTTATTTGTACCGTGTTGCGCAAGTGGAAAGTGGAGGCAATCCGAATGCAAGGAATCCCCGCTCTTCTGCTGGTGGTTTGTATCAATTTATAGACAGCACCGCCAAACAATATGGTTTGCAAGACCGTTTTGACCCCATGCAAGCGGCAGATGCCATGGGGCGGTTGACACTTGATAATCGCAATCATTTAAGCCGTCTGTT
>NZ_JBHIML010000046.1:0-3466 GCF_042194015.1 Bartonella sp. MU37NMGALS | reverse complement strand
CCTGAACGCAAAAGCCTTGAAGTCATTGAAGCGATTACCGACCTTTCCAAAAGTTTGCGCTCTGATTTTCGCCGTGGGACCTATGGTTATGATGTGCAAGCTGTTGAATGCAATATGTCACGCCTTGATGACAGCATGTTGGAGTATGAAAGCGGTGTTCGTTTAACAGCTGGGGACACTTTGTTTTCCTTTGGACGCACAACAGAGATCAATCACACGCTCACAAGAGAAGAAGGCAGGCTTATTGGTAATTGGATAGATGATGGGGATGAAGAGTTAAGCTGGAACCAAATCGATTATCCATGGGATATGGCAAATTTTCCGTGGTGTTCGGTTAAAAAACATGAACGCGATATGCTGATGGCAGAATGGTTTCATGGTCGCACGCTTTATCTCGTGTTAAGAGACAGCCAAGATGGCGTGATTGGGTATCAAAGATGCTCTGCTGTAGCGCCTGTCGAACAGGCTTTGGAGGGTGTATACAGCCATTGCGGAAACAGATTTAACCCTTCCACAACAGGCACTCTGTTGTTTCTGGCAGCCCGTACAGACTTTCACGATGTTGACGGCAAACAAGCCGCATTTGTTTCCATTCTCGTTCATGCTACCCCCGCAGAAAACATAGCGGTTGGCAAGCTTTGGTGTGACGCCAATGAACTCAATGGCGGTGTCGAGATACTCAAAACGCCTGTCAATATTCCTTTGCGTGCCGATGTTCGCGAACAATTCAAGATTTTATTGAGGTTTTAATATGAAGCATGAAAGTGGTTTACCCTTTGCAATTGACAGATCTCGCGGCAAAGAGGAACAACAAAGTGTTGTCTTTTATGGCACGCGTCCCTTTATTCAAAGTGGTGAACTGAATGAAGTTCAAACCATTATAAGAGGTCGTCACAATCGTTTAGGGCGCCTTGTGGCACAAGAAGGAGATCGCGTTGAACGGGGCTGATGCTTTTGTCAACAAAGAGACAAGGACCGTAACGTTAACGGATGGCAAGATTTATATCGCAGGCGATATTTTCCCCGTTGCACCTGCGGTACTCAACAATGTTTCCATGATTGGACGCTTGGAAATTGGTGTGAAGCTACAAAAAAAATGGATAACACACGAAGATGATCCAGAGCTATTGGGGCAAGTCCCTGGCACCTTAGCAGAAGGAGAACCTGGTGCCGCACGCGAAACAGCACAGCTTGTTTGGGCACTGAAAGAGGATGCGCAGAGCGGCACTTTCTTTCCCGTTTATATTTTACAAGATGGTGTTCTGATTGATCAAAAATCGCCCTCATTGCTTGAACCCGCCATGCAAGCTATTGCGACGTACGACCGCGCCCATGGGCATTATATCGTGAGTGGCTGCCGTGTAAGCGCATTGGGAGCCAATAACGGTTGCCAAGTCTTTAGTATTCAAGAAGGAGAAGCCAATATCAATGGCTTTAAACGCAAACGCCTTGCCGCCTTGCGCCATGAAGAGGTGCAAGACTTTTCAACAAGCGTTGTTCCAAGCGAAACGCATATTTTTGCGCCTCCAAAAGGGAAAACAAGCTTTACCTTTAAACCCTATTATTTTCCTATTGCCGATATTCAGTCTCTTTTGTTGACAAAAGAAAAAACCGTTAACGTCACCCGCGGTGCCGTTGCTTCGGGGCGTGATGGTGTTCCGGATAAAAGCATCACCGCGTTTATTAAAGTCGTTCAAGGAAGCAAGGAATTTAAAGAAGGCACAGATTTTAAAAAAACCGGAGACACCATTGATTGGGCACCCATGGGAGACGAACCTTTACCGGGCAGCAGCTATAAGGTGACTTATCGCACCCGCGCAAAAATCACGGCTGATAAAGTAACAGCGCAGGAAATCACTGTCTCAGGTGGGGCGCAAGGTGGTGATATCATTATCAGTTACACTTACAAATTACCCCGCATTGACCGTATAGGACTCAACACAGGGGGCAATGTGGTTTACATCAAAGGTATCTCAGTAGATCACCCCATGGCACCCAGTGTCCCTGATGATGTGTTGTCTCTTGCAACGATCACCAACAATTGGCTTGAAACGCCGGTTGTGGTCAATGATGGCACACGGGTTGCCCCCTATGATGAGATGTGGCGCTATTTTCAACGAGTGCTTTCGCTTGATCGATTGATGCAATTAGAGCGTATTAAAAGCAATGTTGACTCTAAAGAACCCGTTGCCAAAAAGGGCATGTTTGCAGACCCTTTTCTTGATGATAGTTACAGAGATGAAGGCTTTCAACAAACAGGTGCTGTAGGCAACGGCATTTTGCAGCTTGCCATTGACCCAACATTCTATACTGCTCCTTTAAAAGCGCCTGTCACCCTTGACTGGACAAATGAAGTGATCATTGCGCAAGAGTTGACAACGGCTTGCGAAAAAATCAACCCCTATCAAAATTTTGCACCCCTACCTGGTACAGTAACCCTTGAACCCGCGACAGACTTTTGGCACGAACAGCGCACCGATTGGCTCTCCGGTATCACCAATCAAATCAATATGGGCAGGAACCGTGGCAGTAGTATCCGTAAAACAGAAGTGCGTGATGATTTGGTGAGTGCGACCCAAGAGCAAATCAATTTTTTAAGACAAATTACCCTTTCCTTTAAAATTGAAGGTTTTGGCAAAGGCGAAAAACTAGAGAGCCTCACTTTTGATGGTGTGAATGTCTTGCCTAATTATCCCCTTTTTGCCAATTCCTATGGCGTCCTTGAAAGCACTTTTAAGATTCCACAAAATATCACCGCTGGCACAAAAAATGTTATCGCACAAGGCAGAGGTGGAACAATTGCAACGGGGCTTTTTACCGGTCAAGGTGTGATTGATGTGAAAGTGATGCGGCGCACCACCACGGTGAAAATATGGACGCAAGTAGACCCACAAGCACAAGTCTTTACTCCTGATGAAACACGGCAAATTACCGGTATTGACTTTCATCTTTGCAAAATCGGCAATCAAAACCATAATTTGGTGATTGATTTGGTCACCACTGAAAACGGTTATCCGACCGCCGATATTCAAGCACAAAGCTTTTATTCCATGAAGGGCGCAAAGCTAGGGTGGGCAGAGGCACGCTATGATGTACCACTCCTTGTCCCCGATGACCGCTTAACGGCTTTCGTTATTAAGACAGATGATAGTAATCATTCCGTCTCCTTAGCAAAGCTTGGGGATTTTGATGCAGAACATCAGAGATATGTTTCAAGCCACCCTTATGTAACAGGACCACGATTTTCTTCAGTTAACGCACAAAGCTGGACTGCTCATCAAGATGAGGCTTTAGCTTTTCGAGTGTTGGCAGCCCGCTACACACAAACAGAAAAAACCATTGATCTTGGCACTTTTGATCTTGTGGACTGCTCTGATTTACAAATACGCGCAGCCATTGAATTGCCTTCAAGCGATTGTTCTGTCATCTTTGAAATTGAACGAAACAATGGCACGGTTTATCAACT
>NZ_JBHIML010000045.1:0-4797 GCF_042194015.1 Bartonella sp. MU37NMGALS | reverse complement strand
AGGTGGCTTCTAAATAGCCTTTGAGTAAACCAGCTTGCCTCCGGTCTCTGAACACTGCCATGGCATGGTGAAAGCAGCATCACAAAACATCAATTGTTTGAAGATTATAAGTAAAAAATGAATCAAAACAAAAAGTTTTCTTGGTAATTCTGGATACTTCCTCGACACACTCCTCTTTCTCTTCCAAGATGAAAGCCTAAAAAGAAAAAATAAAATAACAAACCATTATTCCGCTTTGTATTAAAGCTCAGTTCACATTAAACCATTGCACTTATAGCGCTTAACCTGATATTTTAGCATTTTTGAAAAAAAATGAAAAAGATATCTGATTTTTCATTCTATTTTTAAGTGACACTTAGACACTCTCATTGCTTTTCAAATCCGCACATATAATACGTTTTTTCCTTATCCTTAAAACAAAGAAAAAAATCCTATTATAACTGACTGCAACTCGCGGAAAATTGGGGGTCTTTCCCTATAACACCAAGATCTTTAATTAAAAGCGGTTTTCCTATTTCTCCATTATAGGCTTTAACGTGAATGGTCTTTCCCTTCACATCTATGAGGTAATAATCTCCATTAAAAAGCGCACCAACTGTATAGATAGGGATATTTCCAAAAACCTTATCATTTTTCGCACGGCAATAAGACTGATAATGCGTATGACCCACGAAGATTGCTTTAACATTATGAGAGGTAATAATTGACTTAAAGACCGACAAATCTTTAGCATTCTTTTTACGAATAAAAAAGGATCCACCATCAATGGAAGCAGCACGCGCATCATGAAAATTAATGATTGTCACTTTACCTCTTGCATCAGCAGCAGTTAAATCGTTCCTAAGCCAATCTAAAGATTTATTGATTTGCGCCTGCATAGACTGTCCCATCAAACGAACCGTATAGCTTGGATAATTGTGAAGCTGCACATAGTGAACATCTCCATAATCCCAAGAATAACTCAAACTCCCCCTTATCGAGCGAATATTTCCACCCGAAATGGGAACCAAACTTTCAGTAACATCTGCATTAAAATGCAATAATTGATTACGGTATTTTTTGATTTCCGATACCATTCTTGAAACTGCACTTATAGCACAGGCATCTTTGTAAGAACTGAATTCTTGAGGATTTGTACAATTACCAACATTATTGGCATAATCATGATTCCCTAGCCCCTCATAGACAGGCGCTCCAAGAGTTTTATAAACATTTTTATAATCATCATAGTTTTTTTGTTGTCCAAACTCCGTCAGATTACCATTGACAATATGGAACGCGGCCTTGTGCGCTTTTATCACACCAGCAACCTGCTCATTTATCTTTAACCACGGCTCTCTGTTTGATATTCCATTGGCATCACCAGAGTTTAAACGCCACGGTTGCGGATCAGCCATGATGATAGCAGTATAATTTTTTACAAGAGACCTTTCTTTTATAGACCAGCCCATGAATGCATCATGATAAAGCCTCTCGTCCCTTCTTAACTTTTCAGAATCAAGGTTAAAACAACCAGAGATAGTAAAAGCAATCACGGTGATTACCAATTTAACTTTATATCTCATAAACCTATCACCATAAAAACGTTACATATTTTATTATATTATAAATTTTATTATATTATAAAAAAATCCTCAGAAGCAATTTTTTAGATTTTCTTGTCAAGAGTGTGTCAAAAATTCAAAATAACGAAAGCAATAATCCTTCAATGAAGGTGCACTTTGATGATATAAAAGCACTGTTGGTTTCAAACCTTCAACTTCAGGCACTTTAATTTATTGAGATTTATGAGCTTGGGCTCTGTCAAATGCTATCGATACATCAACAGCTTATCAAAAACTAGGCATTTATCAGAAACCTAGCAAGTGTTCGTATACTATTAAAATATCCCAAACAGGAGAAACGAACGTATGCTGTATGCTCGAGAAGCCGTCTCCGTTAGATAGCAAAATCAAACACATTAGAATCTTATGAAAGATAAAGTAGGAATAATCAAAATGCTAAAAACAGTGTTTGGGTATTACTGTCATAACTAACTCTGGAAAGACCACAAACTGTAAGAAATATTACAGAAAATATTATTATTAATTTATAAAATTCATATGAACAATAATATAAAATATATCAAAACATAATAAAATTAACATTTTTACAAAATAGTTTTATAATAAATTTAATTATGTAATATAAAGTAATCACTTTATGATTATAAATACGTTATGTATTAAATATAAATATGTAAAAAATTTAATATCAATTATTTTTTAGCTTTGACAAGCAATAGAAAATAAAATACTTGTAAAGACTATTACTGAAATTAATAACAACTATCCATTTTCACTTCTTCTTATGAAGTTCGCGGGGAAATGAATTTTTGGGACTCTCATAAGGAGAGTGCTAGTGTATAAAACATCCCTTTTATCATGCACGGCTACAGCCGCTATCATCCTATTCAACATCCAGTTCACTGCACATGCTGCAACCCTCGAAGTATCTACGGGAGAAGAAAAACCATCCAACCAAACCTTTGAGATTATTCATGCAAAAACCAGTGGTCAAATCATTGGAACGAATGTAACAGTGATCGGGAACAAAAATACAAACTCAAGTGAAAACAAGAATGTTTATGCTGTAACTGCTGAAGGCGTTAACAGTGCGATTACATTACAGGGTAGCACAACCATTAAAGGGACTGATTCTGTTATTTCCTTAGGCGTTGAAGCAAAAGACGATGCTAAATTTCAAATGACTGGGGGATCCATTACAGTTTCCGATATTGGTGCTCTCTTCTGGAATAATAATAACAAAGAAAGTATGCTAAAAGATGTGACGATATCGAGTGGTGAAAACAAAGCGCCACTGAATTTTGGAGTAATGTTAGACAAAAACGGTACAGTCACTTTAGAAAATGTAAAAGTAACGCAAGCAATAAATGCCACAGTTGCATATGATCATTCAACAATAACAATTTCTGGAGGATCATTTGACGCAAAAGATGCAGCAATATCTGCTAAAAATGGTAGTACTGTTACTTTAACAAACAATGCGCAAATTACATCATCTGATGACGCTGGGCTCGCAGCAAAAACACAATCCACCATCACAATGACTAAGGGAACTGTGACAGGAAAAATCGCGGCATTGATTACAGAAGACGGTGGACATGTTAAGGTCACTGATGTTATTTTAAAAACAAAGGGAGCTGGAACAGATGAACCAGCTGAGGGCTCTGGCTATACCGATGGTTTCGGTGCATTTTCTAAAGGCTCTAACAGTGTGATTGAGTTGGAAAACACTACTATTAGCGATGCGAAAATTGGGCTTACAGCACAAGATGATGGCGCAATCAGCATGACTGGGGGAACCATCACAGCTTCCAAGGTTGGTGCTCTCTTCGAAAGCAGTAATAGCGACAAAAACAAACTGGAAAATGTGACAATATCAAATGCTAAAGAAGAGGAACCACTACTCTTTGGAGTAAAAGCAGACGAAGACAGTAAAGTTGCTTAAAAAAATATAGAATTTGCTCAAGCAGACAGTGGTATATCAGCAGATAATTCTTCTACAATAACAGTCTCGGGAGGATCATTTGATGCAAAAGATTCGACAATATTTGCTCAAAATGGCAGCGCCATTATTTTAACCGACAATGCGCAAATTACATCATCTGATTCCAATGGACTCTATGCAAAAGCCTCAGGCTCCACCATCACAATGACCGGAGGAACTGTAACTGTGGGGGGACGCAGCATTGGCTGCTGCAGACGGTGGACACATTACGGTCACAAATGTTGCTCTAAAAACAACAGATGGTGATGGTATCGGTGCAAGTGTTGAGGGCAAAGACAGCGTAATTGAATTATATGGTAAAACAACACTTAAAAATGCTGTAACAGGGCTTTTTGCAGATGACGGTGGTAAAATTACTAGTGAAGATCTAATGATGATAGGTAATGAAGCCATAGTAGACATTTCTGCTACAGGAGTGTGGGCCGACAATGCAAATAGCGAAATCAATTTAAACGGCAAAACAACCCTTGAAAAAGTTGTTACTGGCCTTGTTACATCCAATGGTGGCAAAATCTTTAGCAAGGATATAACGATAATTGGTGCTGAATTCAAAAGTAATGAGATACCCGAAAGAAGCAGCATTGGTGTAAAAACAAATGATATGGGTAGCAAAGTTGAATTAAAAGGAAAAACAGCCATTAAAAAAGTTGATATTGGCCTTTCTGCATTCGATAATAGCACAATTAAGATGATCAGTAACTCCACTGATGCATCACGGGATGGGATAAAAAGCCAAATAGAAGCAAAAAAAGTTGCATCACTTGTAGTGGGTGGTGGGCATATTGATTTAACAGATGTTTCTGCAACAGCAGAAGTTTCTGGTTTGCAATTCGTAGCTCGCCCTACTACCAAACAAAATGAGCTAAATGATCCACAAAAACATCAAACCAATGAAATCAATTTAACCAATGCAGATATTCACGTTAAAAATGGTACAGGAATTCTCATTGGAGCTTTCACTAAAAATAACATTGAAAATAGTGCCGATCTGTCAATTGGTACAGTTAATCTCACAAATTCTGAAATCCATGCCGACGTGTTATTAGGGGACGGTCTCTTTACGAAAGAAAAAAGCTTTTGGGAAGAAGATGATATTACCGAGATCTCCAACGGCACCTTCACATTAAGCGCTGATCATTCAACTTTAGAAGGCAGAGCGAATATTGCTAAAGACAGAAATGTACACTTTGATCTGAAAAACGATACAACATGGACGTTGAAAATCAG
>NZ_JBHIML010000044.1:0-4961 GCF_042194015.1 Bartonella sp. MU37NMGALS | reverse complement strand
GGAAATTGCTGGGTGTATGATGAGGCTCTTGTGTTTAAAAATGGTCACGTTTATGAAAATGCAAGGGTTTTTGGCAAGGCTGTCACTTGTGGTCATATCTATGGTCATGCGCGGGTTTATGACAATGCTATCGTTGCTGGCTATGTCTATAATAATGCCCATGTTTATGGCAAGGCTGTTATTTCTAATAATTCCCATGTCTATGGTAATGCGCGTGTTTATGGCAAGGCTATTATTTATGATAATGCCTATGTTTATGACAATGCTAGGGTTTATGAAAACGCTCGTATAGCAAATAACGTGCATGTTTTTGAAAATGCTCATATTCATGGAATTGCTGTTATTCGTGAAAATGTCGGCGGGTCTACTAAAATAAAAACCTATACTGAACGTCTCTCTCCTTATGGTGAATTAGAGATTGTCTGGGTCTAATCAATAAAGCAGTGTAAATGGAAGTACAGGCGCGGCGGGGGCGCCCCTCTTTTAAATTTCCCATTCCAAATTTTAGCAAATGTTTATCACATTAGATTGTGAGGGTCTTCTATGTGCAAAAAATACGAATTAACCAGTGAAATCAAAAAAATCAAACATGCTCTTACTCGAAATATTATAAGCCTTTATCGCATTAAAGCTTTAAAAGATTTCGATGATATAAAGGCGGGGTCTTTAGGCGGCTTTATTGAAAAGGAAGTTAACCTATCCCATGATGGCAATTGCTGGGTGTATGATGAGGCTTGTGTCTACGGTCATGCAAGAGTATATGAAAATGCAAAAATACGGCATTATTCTCAAGTCTGTGGTCAAGTTTATGGCAATGCTGAAGTCTATGGAAAGGCTTTTATCTCTCAATATGCTAAAGTTTATGACCATGCTTTTGTCTATGGCAATGCTCATGTTTATGGCAATGTTTATGGGTATGCTCATGTGAATGGTAGTGCCCGCGTTCTTGCTGATGCTCATATTTATGACCATGCGCATGTTTCTTATGATGCTACGGTTTTTAGTTATGCACGCGTTTATGGTCATGCCAAGGTTTCTGGCTTGGCTTGTATTTATAGCCATGCAAAAATTTATAATTATGCTGTTATTAATGGTCGTGCAAAGATTTATGGCAAGGTTTATGGGAATGCTTGTGTGAGTGGCTCTTGTGAGATTTATGGCTCTGTTTATGGCAATGCTAAAATCTCATATTGTGCAACGATCTGGGGGCGTGCTTATGGCAATGCAAAAATCAACAAAAAAAGCAAAGTAAGGTTGGTTCCAAAAAATTGTGAGGTGTATGAAAGGGATAATGTTGTCAATATAAATGATAAAACAGAATAAAAACACGCATGGGGCGTGCCTTCTTTATGGTTATAAACGCATATAAAATGCATTGCTATAAACATATCATAAAAGAGAGAGTAAAATAAAAAAAAGCCGTGCCAAGTGATATGACGCGGCTTTCAAATAGCGTTTTTTATTGATTAAAATGAATCATCCACAATGGAGTAATGAATGCATATATACAAAACGTATCATATTGCAAGCGCTCTATGAGAGATATGAAAACTTATCAAAAGAAACGTAAATGGTGCGTTTGATTTTTACTCACTCATTTGAATGAGAAAACCTATAAACGCTCGGTAGCTTTAACAATCCAATCAAAAGAACATGCATATTAAGTGAATATCTTATAACAAAACGTTTTTTACATTTACGAGCATTGGTTTTTACAAAGCAGCTTTTCATAAGATAAATAAACAAACGCTTTTATAAAGTGTAAGGTTTTTAAGATTTTGCTCTGCTGTGAAATCTAGATCTTCGTTTTTCATAAATGAAACGTTCTTAAGAGCAAATGATAACTAAGTTATAACTGTAATAAAAAAAGTTTTAACGTTTCTTATAAAGATCTCATTTTATGTTTCAAACGTTTAAACGTGCATTTAAAGAGGTTCTCATAAGCGTATTTGTACTTTTCATAAAACCTAATTTCTTTAAATATTAGCCGGTCCATTTTTGGAGACATTATCTTAGAATAGAGCATTCTTTAAACATTACAGCTTTTGACTCAAAATTGAGTAAAAATCCATGTGAGATTACAATGGTTTTGAAGTTTTCTTGCTTGCGTTATATCATTAAAAAGCTTTCTCTTTCATAAGACATAACATTGTGATTTTCATTCTATATGTCATGATATTATATTTATGCTGATTACTTATCATTTTCTAAACTTTTAGAAAGCGTTTTAAAAGCGATTTGTCTTTAAATCCTTTTATGCAATCTTTATAAATTAAACCTATAAGCTTATGACAGTTTCAAACGATTATCCTCTAATAGGTGATAAGATATTGCTATAATAAATATAGATTTTATGCTTCCCAATTTTGGGAACCAATAATTTTGTTCTTTATACGATTAAACAAACCAATCTTTAAAACAAGATGTAATCTTTAAACATATGTTATCGATTATTTCAAACAACTAAATTTTAAACAATGTGATTTGTGCTGTGATAAAAACGTATCATAAAATTTATGAACTGTTATGAATGATAGCTGCTTTTCATTTCATTTGAACGTTTACATGCGTTATAATATTTACATCATGATTTGCTTTTTATGGTCTATTCATACATGGCAATCTTATATAAAAAATAGTCAATTTAAACATGCATAAAAGGATGGATTCTTGAGTGGATTCATATAAAATAATTGCAAACAACATATTGACTTTATTGCGTTTTTTGATATGATATTTCTTACACGGTCTAAGCTATTTTGAAGGGCGGCATTAAAAGACGGATTCTGTCCAACCATACCACCAGAAGCCATATGTCTAAGATTCATGGCTGCCGACGTTGGATTATAGATTGTATTCATCAAAGAGCGATTTTGATAGTGCAATGGTACACTCCCAAGACCACCTATGGCTTGGGTGGTTTGAGCACTTAACGGGGCAATACGAGGTCCTCCATAAACATTACCACCCGCCCCTGTATTATACAGATGATACGCATCACTACCCCCACGCTTAAATACATTCTCCAACCAAGCAGGGGGGGCGCTTGTCTGTACCTGCTTTTGTTCTGTTGTTGCTGGTGTCTTGCTCCCCATTTCACAATTCCTTCCTGTAATAAAGCATATCTATGCTGTAACCTTGCTTGTTCAGTGCACGTTTCCAACCCAAACGACCCAAGATCTCCATTTCAAAAGCGCCATTCTCACGCGCCCAATCCTCTGCAACTTGCAAATTGTCAACCAAATCAAGAACACCCTTGCCACTACATTCACAAATCAGAGCGCGTTTCTTTCCTAAAACTGTCTGTTGTATCTGGGTCGTGACGACCGCTAAAAAGCGCTCTTCATCATCCAAAACAAGCCATAACTGTTTCTTACCCGTGCAAATAGATTCAATGAGTTCTTGCAACGTAATTTCATGTTTGAAACGCTCTACATACTCTCTAAAAGATGCAATGATTTCTTCAAGATAAGGGGCTATACGCTCTATATCCCAAGAACTGGTCAAAAAGACTTTTGCCATTATCCTCTACCAAAAGGACGTAAATCCACATTAAAACCCGTAATCATCGTCCAAGGTTCATTCTTAGGAATGCGCAATTTAAAGCGGTGATAACGATTGCGTGAACGCCCATGATAAGCGCCCGTGACATAAGAACACACCCTTTCCTTATGCCATGTGATCGGTGTCTGATTATTGCGAAGACGACGTTCCCCTATGCTTAAAAGACCTTGTGTTGTATCAACTTCGGCAAACATTTTCGTGATAAAGTTAAAACTTCCATCCGGTGCCCCCATCTCTTGTGAAACAACCGTTGCCTCCATCGGGGCTCCTGTAAACATAACAAGCCGATTGTTTTCATCAAAAGCACCAAGCATTGGAGCGCCACTTTGCCAACGAGGGCTGTCTAAAGAAGCCGGCAATGCCTCAAGATTGATCGAAATCTCATCTAACTGTTCTAAAGTATACCCTGTTGTAAACACTGGAAAGAACGTGAAAGGCTTTCCCTGTAGTGTCGACCATTTCTGTAAACCCCAATCATAAACAAAGGTCGTTTGCTCGTTATTGCCTCTCTTTAAGGACCAGTAAATCCGGTTATCAATGGGGTCTATAACTCCTTGCATCTCATCAAGAGCAAACTTATCAAATGTTTTAAAAACCGTTCTATCAACCTTTTCAAAACCTATCGGTAAAAGTTGACCATCTAAACTCATCTGATAAAAACCACCATCACCTGCAAAAAAAGCGTCACTCCCTCGACATGCTATAGAGGCTGCACTGCGGGCTCCTCGCTTGTCTTGTATCTTTTGAAACGTAAATACAATCTTAGAACCCGCAACAAAGGTTCCTGCATAAATAGCAGAACGCATAAAAATGAGGGGATTGGTGGACTCTGTTGCCCCTTGAACATATTCTCCATCCGGAAAATCTTGAAAATCGCAATCTTTCTGTTTAACTGTCCAATGGCTTGCATCTTCCAAACCAGACCAATGAATGCGATTGGGGTGATCTGTCAATTGCATCAAACAAACAAAAGGTCCCCAAACCTTCACCAAGCCTGCTTTCGGCGGATTGCCTCCTAAATCTTCAAATCGTTCAGAACTATGGGTATTAAAAACTTGTGGTTTATCATTTTTATTGACCGCAATAATTCTTTGACCAAACAGAGCGAACGACCATTGATTATCCTCATGCGCATGATACGTCACACCACTTTGGCTTATGTCTTTCCAACCCTTCGTTTGACTATCATAACTGTAAAGCTTTTGCTTGCCTCCTACGATTATCTTAACACCATTACCGCTTCTAAAGGCTATTGAACCCAAGGGCTTTTCTTCCAAAGCATGAGACACAACCATTGCACTAGGCATGGGTATGTAACCACCATCTGCTGGTAAAACATTCACAAGGCTATCCGTAAAGCTGCCGTTGACAACCGCAACATCTGGTCTGTAATCGGC
>NZ_JBHIML010000043.1:0-4969 GCF_042194015.1 Bartonella sp. MU37NMGALS | reverse complement strand
CCACGGCGAAAATCAGAGCGCAAACTTTTGGAAAGGTCGGTAATCGCTTCAATGACTTCAAGGCTTTTGCGTTCAGGGAGGCTGTCAAAGTAAAGTTGAAAGGAATTCCACCATGCGCGCCCCGTCCAGGCGGGTTGAAAGCGTGCAGAAATCCCTAGCCATTCAAGCCCCATCTCTATTGCCGCAAGGGAGCCGCGCAAGCGCTGCCATTGAAGCCCTTGATCAATCAGATCATAGAGGTTTGGAACATAAGGCGTAAGCTCTCCAAGCCCGTATTCTTCAATGAGCCACGGTAAGAAACGGGGAGGGCGTGTGATCAGTTTAGAACGTGAAATCCCCAAAACAGAACCATCAACATCTTGATGAAAATCACAAGCATCGGCAAGGCGCTTTTCAAATTTTGTTGCGTTTGTGGGAAGGAGGGAACCAACCATTAGCGCGCACGCCCTTTGAAGTTTAAGGTGATTTTTCCAATCGATAAAACTTCTTCATCACAAACCATACTGTCTTGTGTTGGTGTAATGGCGATCACTTTCTGGACACCAGCAATCATTAATTTTGAAATCCACCACGACAAACTTAATTCACGACCAATGGCTTGTTCTTGTCTCCACGCTGCTCTTAAATTTGTTTCCATTGTTGTGAGAATTTTCAAAGATGTTTCTGGTAACAGCCAAACATCTGCCTCTAAATCCAGAACTTTTTTGACAGCAGCGTGAACAATGATTGTATCATTGGTCATGATGATATTTTTTCTGTGAAGAGCTTCTGAGACTGTTTGTATGAGATCTTCAGAGGCCGTTCCTTCTTCATTGTTGCCAAAAAGAGCAACATAGATGGTTGGGTCTTTGCCTTTACGGTAAACAATCGCATCCTTAACACGACTATCTGCTGTTAAGGCTATAAGCTTGTAATAGGGCTCTGTCCCGCTACCATTGCCACCACGGGCATGAAGCTCTATGCGTTCACGATATCTCTCGTCACTTTCACCCTCCATGCGGGCAAGACCATGCCAGTTTCCCAAAGCATCAAGAGATTCACCGGTTGCAAAATCAAGAATGTTGTTGCGTGCCGCTTCGTTAATACGCTGTCTTAAAAGCAACTCTCGATAGCTAAAAGCCTCAATGACTTTTACAGCCGGATCACTTTCAAGAATGGTATATTCCGGCAAAAGCTCTTTTAAATGGGCAAGAGCAGCAGCGCGTATTTCCTCAAAAGAAAGTTCTGTGATGATTTCCGGTTTTGCAAGTACTCCATTCATTTTATCAGTAATCCTTCCATGGTAATGGGCTTACCTGAAGGCAAATAAATGCCTTCAAAGGACAAAGAAACTTGTCCAGCATCAACCATTTTAAAATCAATTTTTTTCAATTTAAAACGCGGTTCCCATTTGTCTAAAGCCTCAGCAACAGCAGCATAAAGGGCAACAGCAAAAGCATTATTAACCGGTGCATCAATGAGTTCTGCAACACGTGAACCATAATCACGCCGCATTACACGCGAACCAATCCGCGTTGACAAAATATCAAGGATTGATTGGCGTAAATGATCAATGCCGGTTAATGGCTTTCCTGTTGTACGGTCCATTCCACTGTTCAATTGGGACCTCCTGTCATCGAGCCACCAGGGGAAACACCACCATGAACATGTGTTGCTCCTACATTGGTACCGTTATGCTTTAGTCCACTTGAGTGAATGGAAACATTATTCCCAGAATGAAGAGAGAGACTATCATTCGAATTCAGTGAAATGCCATCACCAGCCTTCAAAGAGATGCCGCCTTTTGCGTTTAAATTTATATCGCTTTTTGAAACAATCTTTATGCCTTCCGGTGCCGTAAGCTCTAGCTTGCCACCATCACCTTTTAGTGACACACCATCAGCGATTGTCAGGATAAATTTTCCGCCGGATTTGATGTGAATTCCATAAGTGTTTTGTTCATCATCATATTCAAGGCTGGTTCCATCAGGATATATAGTTCGGTGAATGCTGCCTTTATCGGCTGCTTGATTAGCATCGGTGTGAAGTGAACCAACAATCACCCCTTGTGATAAATCCCCTGATGACGAGATAACAACTACTTGCTCTCCGATATCACGCCCTTCATAAGAGCGTGTTTTACCGGCGCGGGCTTGTGTATCTGGAATCCAGTCACTGACAAGATTGCCACTTTTTACCCGATAGCGTGCGTTTTTATGGTCGACATGGCTAATTTTTCCCACCACAACCATATTGGCCACACGTCTCTTTAGATCTGTGATTTCTTTATCGCGCCGCTCTAACATGTCCACCTTCAATTTTATGGTATTTATCTTTATTTCTCACGCCTGTTTCTGGTTCAAAGCTTAAGAAAGGTTCAACGAGTTTTGCTGTTACACTGCCTTCTTCTTCATCCATGTTGGGGATATTTGTCACATAAATGACTTCAAAGGTTAAAATCGCACCATGGAGCGCTAGGGCGCCATTATCACCAAAGGCAAAAGCAATATTTTGCAGGCGGCATGTCTCAACTGTGTTGTTGAGATTGGGATTAGCGTAGAAAACCTCCTCAACTTCCCATGCCAATTGGTCAACAAAACGTGCTCCATCTTCACATGTCGCATAACATTCAACATCTAGCGTTAAAACACGCCGCCTTATTCCATAATCATAGCCATCTTCAATCGTTTCACTTTGTGTTGAGATATTAATTGCAGGCGTGTTCTCAGGGGAAAAGTTGAAATCACGCATATTGAAAACATTGTCACCAGCTGCCGTCTTTGCTGCCTTTATCAAAGCAACAAAGCTTTCCCTTATCGTTTCTCTCGGATGCATGAGTGTTCCTGTTATTTAACATTTATCCTTTTCTTTATATTGGTATCGTGTTATGATACGTAAAAGAACGAATAAAGGTGATTTGGTGATTGAATCTTTTGCGGATAAGCGGTGTAAAGATCTTTTAGAAGGCAATCCGCCCAGAGGCTTTCCCACCACTCTAGTGCGTATAGCCCAAAGAAAATTGTTTATGCTCGATAAAGCAGTTGATCTCAAAGATTTGCGCAGTCCTCCGGGAAATCGTCTAGAAGCATTGAAAGGAGAGCGTAAAGGTCAATATTCTATCCGTATTAATGACCAGTTTCGTATTTGTTTTGAATGGCGCTCTAATGGCGCCTATGAAGTTGAAATCGTAGATTATCATTGATCTGTAGGAGGTCGAGATGAAAAATTATATTGCTATTCATCCCGGAGAAATTTTACGAGAGGAATATTTAAAAGAATATGCTCTCTCTGCTTATGCTCTTGCAAAAGCATTAAATGTTCCACGCACGAGAATAGAACGTATTGTTGCTGAAAATAGTCCAGTGACTCCCGATACAGCTCTCAGATTAGCCTATTTTTTTGATACTACTGCTGAATTTTGGCTTAACATGCAAGCTGCTTATGACGTTAGTATATTACAAACTGAAAAAGCAGACGAATTTGCCAAAATCAATAAATTTGAATGTAGGGTTTAACCACTCCCCATTTTAAGAACAGGGAGGGGAGTTGTGTTTTTAAGTTAAGCAGCTTTTACAACAGGACTTTCCAAAGTAGGAGCATAAGCTTGCAATAACGGATTCATGCTATGCGGTAGTTCTGAAGTTCCAAAACCTGTAAGAACTGCTAGAATCTTTGTAATATTCGGCACCTCATCTTGAAGTTTTAAAATCAAAGCTTTTTCTACCATGCCCATGATGTCAACCAGAGCACTACAATTTTTGTCATCGACATATTCACAATTGACAAACTGAAACAACGTTATCCATAAATCGCATAAAAAGTTGGTATCTACTTTCATTGCACACCCCCATGGATTTGTTCTCTCAAACATGCCAATCCTCTGGATGTGATTTTTGTTGAAGGCAGCACCTTTTCTGTACCATCCGGTCTTTGAATGGTAATAGCGGGACAATCCATGAATCCTTTCTTGATCTTATCCTGATAAGGTAACAGAGGCGCCCCTGGAGCCCGTCGATACACCCAATCATGTTTACGCAAGTAATCCGTTAAGTCCTTTGGTCGTACCTCTAACATCTTTGCTGCTTCAATAAGACCGAACAAACCATCAGAACGCTTTAAACCATCAAGTGCTTTTGCTTTTGGTGCTAATTCAGCGATAACATGATCTTTCTGCTCTATTTGGCTTTGTAAGTGATTCAAAACACCAAGTAATGTTTCGGGTTTGGAGTAGTCAACTTGTGGTGTTGCTACTTGCTTCAAAAGCCGTTCACATTTGATAAAGTATAAACGAGCTTCTCTACCTTTCTTATTGTTCTCAAGCATAGAAAGTTCTTTAGCTACGCTTAAAGTTAGATGATAATCTTTAGAGGGACGACCACCTTGGAGGTTTTCCCCAAAGTTGGTGAAAACTAAATAATCCTGATTTTCTAATAAATTATATTTGTTGATGCGATATTTAATCCAAGTAGAGAAATCTTTACCTACTTCTAAAAACGCATGCAAATCACGAGCGTTAACAGTTTGAACAGTTTCCTGATCAATAACCTGTTCTCTAATTTCTATAAGAGTATTCATAATGAATTCCTTGTTGATAGATGTTTCTTAATGACACTCAATTAAAGAGTGCCGGGCGCTAAGAAACACGGCAACAAGCCCGTCGTTATGCTTTCCCCCGAAAGGGTATTTTATGGCATAACCACACCCGACAAGACCAGTATACGCTATACGCATATAATGAGTCAAAGCCTTTACAATGTGCGGAAGAATGATTATTTCGGCAACCAATCCGCTTGTTGTTTTAAGGTGTTTCTTAGGCACCTGATTCGATTATTCATACTCCTGTCACAATGTCAAGTGGGAACGTAATATTTTTATAAAAATAATCAAAACGGCTTGCTAAACAAAGATGCCTTATTGTTTTAGCTCTCGTAAGATAAGCTTATACATACCGGATTCTGAGGCTTGGACATCTGTGATCACGAAGTGCTCT
>NZ_JBHIML010000042.1:0-5137 GCF_042194015.1 Bartonella sp. MU37NMGALS | reverse complement strand
TAGAGACTTCAGCATTACGCTTTTTAGAGGCTACATCATTGCGCTTTTTAGAGACTTCATCATTGCGCTTTTTAGAGGCTTCTTCACTATATTTTTTATAGGCTTTATCGCTGTATTTAAACCCTTCTTCTAAGAGTTGGATTGCCATTTCACGGTCTTCACCAGCTGTTTGTTCCAGCTTAGTGACATCTATTTGTGATACACCCTGATGAGCTTCAGCGGTATTACGGTCAAGGGAAGCTGTGACTTGTTCCACATCTTGCCCTGTCAATGCCTTCTGCCCTGCTTCATCAGTAATGATGATGGTGCCATCGCTAATGGCAGATTTGGTATATCCTTCCCTTGAATCCTGTTGTTCTGCATGATCTAAAACATTTTTGGCAATGTTTTTAGCGATGTCGTATTCGCCCATTGCACCACCCGCTGCAATGCTAATCCCATCACTGCTGGCTTTGGCACTCGCACTGTTGGTAATATCACTGGTGCTGATGCTTCCTGTGGTCAGGCTGTTTTTTTCTGCCGAGGCTGTGCTTTCAATAAGTCCTCCAGTCAGCGTTGTTTTATCTTTAACAATGATATTAAAGCCGTCATCACCGGCTTTAATGCCTGATTGTTCCACAACACTGTGATAATCGCTGGAGGATTGATCATTTTGGAAAGAGACGTTTATTGATGCACCATCAGGCTTTCCATTGCCTTTAACCCCAACAGAAACAGAGTTTTTTTTGCTGGAACTTTGTCCCGTATCACTGCGGCTGACAACGGTAAAATCACCTCCTACTTCCATTTCTACACGCTCTCCAGAAACCACGGCGCCTGCCAATGTGGTGTTTGCCCCACTCGTGGTATGAACAGTACCTGTGCCAACAATATGGCTGTTTTTGTGTTGAACTTCCTCACTGGAACCTTCCCCTTGACTAAAAGCAGCACTGCCCGTTACCCCTGCGCCACCGATGCCATAACTGGCTCCAATATTCATTGAAGCGCTTTGGTTATGGTTTTGTGTGCTTTGCGTGTTTTGCGCACTTTCAAAGGTGATATGCTGTCCTGCTTCCAAGTTGATATTCCCGCTCTGCGGATCATTGCCCCATGCATAAACTGGATTGGTACCAGCGATAATATCGGCACCAATACCATGAATGCTGCCTTTGTGGGCTTTCATATCGACAGAACGCCCAGCTTCTATGCTATTGGTTACAGCAGTAGATGTCTGAGAAGACTTCTCTTCCTTTTCAGTCTTAAAGCCTACGGTAACACTGGTAGAAATATCCACCATATTGAGAAGGGAATCTTTTGTTGATCCGCTCTTTATCCCATTATAGAGATCTTTGCCTTTGTTATAGAGATCTTTGCCTTTTAGACCAAGAATGATGCCATTGCCAATCTTGTATTTCGTATCCCCATGATCAAAATGTTTTACTACATCCCTCATATCTTTTATGGTACTAAGAATGCCAACATTGACAGAACCTGTAACACCAGCAAAGAAATTTTCATGGTTTTTTTGTGCCTTAGAGATATCTTGGCTTTCCGAAAGCATGATATTATTGCCAGCATCGATGTTCACATCACGATCAGCTAAAACATCTGCTGCTTGCATATTTACATCATTGTCAGCAGTAATCTGCACATCTCGGCGTGCCTTGATGTGTGATTGGGCGGAAGAGGTTTCCCATTGATCGTCCGTATCTTTGACGCTTGCAACCCCAACACCCAAAGAAGCACTGCTGCAGCTCTTTTCAAACTGAAACCCAAAACCTGAACGCTCTTCTTTTGAGCTTGAAGTATGACGATCATGACCAACAGACACATTCACATCATGCGCTGCCGAAAGGTTAATATTCTCACCTGCAAAATCAGAGCCCACTATGCTCACATCTTTTTTCTTGGCAATGATGTTGATAGTGCCATCCGCATTGAGAGAAGAGCCTTGATGTTCAAAACTCTCTTCATTTTGCACCTTTTCCTCACTCCCATATATCGACACGAAGTCCTCAGCTGAACCCGCGCCAAAACCAGACGCATGTTCTTCTGAGTGGTTGCTATGGTGATCTTGCATGCCATCAATCGTCACATTTTCTGCTGTCACATTGATGTTTTGACCTGAAAGCAGATGAGAAGCAGTAATTGTGGACTCTTTTTCTGCTTGCAAATCAATGTTGCCCGTCGCCCCAAGAACAGAGGAAACTGTTGTGGTGTGCGATTCAGATTTATCGGAAGATTCCTCATGCAAAAAGCTACTTGATGACGATTGGTATTGCTGATCGTAGTGTTCTTGAGCGCCTTTTATGAGAATATTCCCACCAGAGTGAATAGAAATATTTGCTTTTGCTTGATCTGGTGTTTCCTCTTCTTTTCCAGCAAGAAGCATCGATCCAATGATTTTTGTATCGTTGCCAGATTCAAAGGCCATCCCTTCACCCCCTGTTATACTTGAGCCCACGACTTGAGTAGCCTCAACATTATTATGGACTCTCTCACTAAATATTCCATCCTCTTTGTAATCCGACATCTCATAATGTAAGCTATCTTCTGCATTGTTGATCAGGATATCGTTACTGGCTTTCAGCCCCACCTTGCCCTTGGCATCTATATCGGAAGCAGCAATATGGATATCTTTTCCAGAGAGAACAGTGGTCTCTTTTCCAGAACTTAAATGAGAGCCATTGTGTAAAGCAACATGAGATGTTTCACTCCCATTCTGATTGTCCATGCTGTTGCGTGTAGCATCAATCGAAACATTCCTCTCAGCTTGTAAGGAAAGATTATCCGTTGCTTGAACATCAGAGCCTAGAATATTCAAATCTTTTCCAGAGAGAAGTGTCGTTGAGCCTCCAGAGTTTAACGCCGATTTATGATGCATGGTGGCATCACCCTGTTCATCATGGTAATGGGTTTCTGCTGAACCGATCGTCAAGTTGCCTTCTTCTGTAGCCATGGCAAGATCACCTCCGGTAGTGATCCCCACCCCTGAGGCTGTGATATCTTGCTTGGCAATCACGCTCGCATTACCCCCAGCAGAAAGCGCCTCGGTGTTTAATACTGTCTCCACACCGTCAACCGTTGTGCGCCCTGCATCTAAACGAATATTCTTCTCCGCAAGGAGAACAGCATCCCCACCCGCCGCAAAATGCCCCCCTTGACTGAGGATATCCCCACCATGCACATGCAATTGGTGATTTGCCGCAATCCGCCCTGAATTAGTTATTGTGGAATTGCTTGTATTTTGGCTGGTGATATTGACATCATCGCCCATGATCAAAGCCCCAGCAGAAACAAAGGAGGCTCTGTCTTTTTCAGGGATGTAAAGCACCGGTGCATAAACATCCATGCCCTTGACCTGTTGGCGCACATAAATCACCATCGGGGCTTCTAGAGAAGCCAATTGTTCTTCACTCAAAGCCTCACCAAAGGGGAGATTGTGGGCTTTTGCATATTCTGCCCCACCATCTAGCAAAGTTTTGACTTGTTCAATGGCATCACTTCCAGGAATAAAGGAACCTTTGCCCAAACCTTGACCAACCAGATCACGCATTTGTTTCTCAATCAGCTGCTTTTCAAAATATGCATCGCCTAAGAAAAAAATCTCTCTGTCAGGATTGTAGCCAATTCTGTTCAAATAATAGGCTGAGCCATAAAACTTGCCAACATCAAGGAATTCTGCCCGCGTTTCATAAATGAAATTTTGATTGGGCAGCGTGCCTCCAACACCCCCCGATTGGGGTTTTGGTAAAGGGAGCCCTTCAGAAAGTTCTCCTGCATTATTGAGATCCACTTTTGGTGTAAAGAGAGCACCAGCCCCGGTTAAACCACTTAAGGACTCCAGTGGATTGCCCCCAACTGCTTGTGCTTTAAAATGCGCATCCCCTGTAATCGAACCTTCCGCTGCCGTGTTATTGAGTTGATCGACCACCAGATTTAAAGTGCCACCCGCTTGGACAAGACCTGGAACGGTATCAAGAGCTTCTGAGCCAGTATGGCGAAACGTACCATTGGCTATATCTAAAGAAACATCGCGGCTTCCATCAGCTTTATAGCCATAACAATTGTCTGTGTCTGCTTTACAATGCATAAAGATTTTTTTATAAGCCGTTGCACCCAGATTGGTCAGCACATTGGCGTGAATATCAGCATTTCCCCCTGCTCTCATAGAGCTATAATGGTTGTCAATGGTATCAGCGTTAATGATGAGATTGCCACTAGATTGTATCATCCCCGAAACAGTTGGTTTATGCGAAAACCCTTGCGTGACAGTTTCTTCTGTCATGTGTGACTGATTATTCCATTGATAGCGTTCTATATCTCCTTTTCGAGCATTATGTTTCCAAGTAAATGACTTGTAGACTGTTCCATCGCTTGAAGTTGCCGCGCCATAAGTCCCTTCTTTGTTAGCCCAAAGTTGTTGCTCAAATATAAATTTTTTCTTGGTATACCACCAAGTATGAGTAGTAGAAAGTTTTCCTTTACCCCAACGATCCCTCTTCATATCATGATATAAAGGCCTACCATCGAGAAAATTATATTTGTCTGGTTTTTCGAATGAAATATCGCTATATTCCGTTTTTTCCGTGATGACAGGCGTGCTATCGGCTTCGTTTTTCAAGGTGTTTGTTTGGATATTTAAGTTTCCACCGGCTTGAATAAAGCCTGCTTTATTGACAAGGGAAAGGCTTTTTCCGCTGCCAGCCGCATTGGTAAAAAACAAATCACCCTCTGCCATTATGGCGCCAAAATCATTGAGCAAAGCCCCATCAACTTGTAAAGCACCATTGCCCTTCACATAAATTAAGCCCGTTTTGCTATTCGTCACATTGCCCGTCACGCTAAAGGCTAAATCCTGCCCCGATGCCAATTGACCGCTATTTCCAAGCTCCCCCGTTTTGATCACGAAATCTCGTGCCGCTAAAACAGAAGTTGTCTCATCAACCATAACGCTTGGAGCAACAAAGAGAATATCTCCAGTCCCTCCCTGATCTGTCACGGCTTGTAGCCGCGCATTGTGAATATCAAGGGCATTGGTGCTTTGAAAGTCTAAACCGCCATAAGCCAATTTGCTCTCTGAGACATCAATATGATCTGCAATTAAATACAGCGTTTGCGGCGTGTAAATATGAGAACGATTATTGCTTAAATCGAG